>JBFGAX010000012.1:0-58122 GCA_041567895.1 Acidimicrobiia bacterium | reverse complement strand
TCCCTGGCCCGGTACTCCCGATGGCCCCATCCGCCATTCGGGGTCTAGGGCGAGGCCGACGTGCGGTTCTTTCAACAGGTCCTCGTAGCGCTTCGCCTCCGTGAGGAAATCGCTGCGGCCGGGCTGGATGTCGAAGATCACCAATAGATCGTTTGCCTTTGCGGCGTCCAGCCACGGTCGTAGGTCTGCGTGATCCGTGGGGGCGCTGTAGTTTCCGTCTGCACCGGGTCTCGCCTGGGCGACGGTGACGATCATCTCAAAGGCGCCAATGGCCGGGCGCCGCGGCGTTCCGAACGGGGCGGCGGCCTCTCGCACTCGCACCGCCGCTTGCTGCGGTCCGGTCTCGCCCAGCACGCCCATCGCCGGGACCTGATGATTGCCGTAGTAAGCCACGACCCGGTTGCGGGGAAAGATCCGGGCCAGATCGGGATCTCCCGGACCCGCAACGGGGAACGTCCCGCTGAGGACGACAAGGTCGGTGTCGGAGTACCGGAAGCTGATGTCGGCAAAACCCTGGCTGTTCTGATTGCGCAGATGGATCGTTGCATCCCGGTCGCGGCTGACGCCAACGGTTTCGGTACCGTCGCCGTTCCAATCGCCTGCCATGAACTGGTCGGATGGCTCGCCGTAGTAGAAGGCCACGTCGGCTACCCCTGTCGTCAGGCTGTCGCGCACATATAGGAAACCGGAGGATTCCCGATAGAGCCCGATCGAATCGAAGCCGTCACCGTCGAAATCGGCTGCGAAGGGCCGGTCTCCCGGGTTGCCAAAAAAGAAGCTGACGTCGTTGGCCCCGGTATCGAGGCTGTTGCGAAGATAGGCCTTTCCGGTCGATGGCCGATAGACCCCGAGCGTGTCACATCCGTCACCATCCCAGTCGCCGGCGAGCCCGATGTCGCCTGCCGATCCGAAGAAAAACTCGTGGTCCGCATTTCCGGCCGCATTATCGTTTCGCAGGTACGCGAGGCCGCTGCCGGGACGGTACATGCCGACCGTGTCGGTACCGTCGCAGTCCCAGTCTCCCAGCAGCGGCTGGTCACCCGGTCGCCCAAAAAAGAACGATTCAGACGGATACCGCCCGCCCGGTTGATGCAGATACCACCGGCCGGATATCGGGTCGAACGCCGCCAGCGATGTGGTCGGTGCCTCTCCGACGAATTCAGCGGCGAGCCCGGCCTGCGGCACCAGCCCCAGGCCGGTAAACAACCCGGCCACCAAAAAGGCGACGAGGATCACTCCTCGTCGCCTCTTGTTTCGCCCCACAACCATGAGGCGCAACGCTACTGCGTGCCGCACCGCCCGCCGACAACCCCAACGGTCGCAACTCGCCCGGTCACACAGGTGCGACCGGGCGGTTGGCCGCTATTTTGCGTGTCCCCAATCCTGGCGAGCCGGCGGCGTGCTCCTGCCCATCAACCCCTCAGGGGGTCCAGCGTTCGGATCGAACGTCTGACCACGCATCACGCCTCCAGGGAACTCCTCGTTGTGTACGTTGACATACTCGTCGCCCGGTGACCCAACGATTTCTGTGATGATGCCCGGATCGACACCCTCGACCAATCCCGATCCAAACCATAAATCGGGCGCGAACCCTGGTTCGAAGAAGGTGTCGGGCCCGACACCGAGATCAAGGATTACCGGCCCCTCCACGCCGGCCGCACCGGTGTGAATGTGGGCGGCGGTGGGTTTGCCGATCGGTTCGCCGTCGATGAAGTACACGACCGTTCCTTCGTTTTCGTAAAAGGCAAGGAAAGCAAAGCCGAAGCCCTCACCGGGAACGGACACCTCCTGGTCGCCGGACAACTCGGCGAGTATTTCTGTGAATGGAGCCTCGCCGGCCCCGAGTTGAGCCCTGATCATCCCCGCGGGAAAGGCCTCGCTGTGTATGTTGGCGTAGAAGTCGCCAGGTGCTGCAGCAATGTCGGAGGCCACCGTCGGATCGACAGCCACACAGCCATAACTGATCTGCTGAGGTGAGCCTGCGAAGGGGAACGTGTCGTGAACGGAGAACAACGCATCTCCCGCTTCGATCGCCGCGTCAGATCCAACCCCAAAGTTGATCACGACGTCCCCGTCAACGCCCGCAACCCCGGAATGGATGTGCGCGCCGGTGATCGCGTCCCCTTTATATGCCTCTGCTCGGAAGCACCACTCACCTGTATCGGTGGTCGGCACATTCAAAGTTACCCAGCCGTGTGAGTCCGGGTCTCCTCCTCCCACTTCCTTGGAGCCGGTCATCGGATCGGCGTGATAGGCCGTCGGGACCGGGTCGAACCCGGGGTCGACCAAAAGCTGCTCCCGTGCCATTCCTCCCGGGAAGGAGGGCGAATGAATATTGACGTAGAACCCTTCCGGATCGGCGATGATGTTCTGTGCCACCGTCGGGTCGATTTCGGCGCAGACGTCAACCGCCCACTCCTTAAAAGGGCCATTGGGGAAGAAGTCTTCGGCGGTGGCGCCCGAGTTCCACACGACGGGTCCGGCCACGCCGGCTGCTCCCTCATGGATGTGCAGGGCGTTCGGGGTGACCCCGGCCACGAAACCACCGGTATTCCATGTGAATGTGCACATCAGATGCGTATCACCGAGAATCGTGTAGTTGAAGAACGAGTTTCCGAATGCCGTTGGTTCGCCCGGATCGGGCACCTCCGTCGTCCCCCGCACGTCTCTTGCAACGAAGAGCGCTTCGGGCTCCGGCGGCTGCAACACCTCATCGATGATGGCCACGTATCCGTCCGGGGTGCGAATCGCTGGACTCGCTTCGACTCCGTTGACCAACAGGCTGCCCTCGCTGAATCCAAGCGGGCTGCCGGTGAACGATGAGAGGAAGCCCGCGTCGATCAGTTGCGGCTGCGTGAGCGCTTCCGGCACTCCGTGATATCCGACGATCTCGGCCAGGAAGAACGGATCGGCCAGCGCTGCGTCGAGCAGTCCGGGTGGCAACGCCTCGAACGCGGCGTCGGTCGGCGCAAAGAACGTCGATGGTGTGCCCGGTGGAGGCAGCAGCCCGTTCTCGGCCAGGATGTCGAAGGCAGCAGCAAGAGTCGTCAGATTCTTCCGCTGCAGCAGTCGCTCGAAGCTCTGGACGGGCCTGCTCACGATCGGCGCCAGGCGGCTGTCGACCTGGAACATGAAGTCGGCGAAGCCCTGGTTGTTGCTGTTGCGTCCGAAGAACGTGTCTCCCCGCAACACACCGACGGTGTCGATGCCGTCGCCGTCCCAGTCGCCGCCGACAAACTTGTCGCCAGGGATTCCGAAGAAGAACTCGGATTCTGCGACGCCGGTGGTTTGGGTATTGCGGAAGTAGACGAGTCCTGCCGTCTCGCGGAACAGTCCGACCGTGTCGATACCGTCTCCGTCGAAGTCGCCGGCAAACGGAGCATCGCCCGGATTGCCGAAGTAGTACTCCACATCAGCGAATCCGGTGGTCTGGGCATTGCGCAGGTACACCTTGCCCTCGGACGGACGGTAGACGCCGAAGCTATCGGTGCCGTCGCCGTCCCAGTCACCTACGAGAGGAATATCTCCGGGATTGCCCATGAACCATTCCCGATCGGCAACGCCGAAGTCGTTGGTGTCACGCACGTAAGCGAACCCGGTTGAGGGACGATACAGACCAGGAGTCTGCACGCCATCTCCATTCCAATCGCCCAGGAACGGTGTGTCGCCGGGATTGCCGTAGAAGAATGGCGCATCGGCCCCCGGCACCAGCCACTGGCCGCCACCGTTGACTCCACCGAGAGCGGCGTAATCATTGACGTTGGTTTCGAGCGCCACAACCCGGCCCTCGCCTCCGACCGGATACTGGTCCGCACTCACCACGCCGCCCAGGCCGCCATCGGCCACTGGAGCAGTCAGGTAGTTCGAAAGCGCCTGCTGGTAGGTCGTGCCGACGAGCGTGAAGTCGAGGTCTCGCACCGGGTACTGGTCTCCACCGCGAGCGAGGAAGTCAACCAGCACGATCGTGACTGGCTGGGCTCCGGGAACGATCTGACCGGCCTGAATGACCGCGGTGCCATCGGCGAGGATCGCGCTTCGCACACGGTTGCCGGCCTGGAGGACGGTACCGTCGACGTCGATTTCCATTCCGGTTGCGCCCGGGTCGTAGATGACGCTGGCGCCTGCGATCTGGGCGAACCGTCCGTCAGTGAATTCGACACGAGAAACGGCGTTCTCCAGAATCTCCTTGAACTGTGCGGGCGGCACGTCCTCGACAACGGTCACGAAGTTGAGGAACGGCAGCATGCCGAAGGTATCGAGCTCGGTCAGGTCACCGGCCGGGACGACCGAGTCGTTACGAATACCGCCACCGTTGGCGAACGCCACCTGCGGGGTCTTGAGACCAAGGCCAGGGGCGGCCTTCGTGGCTTCCCACAGGAAGGCGTCGGCGATCAGGTTGCCCTGGTTGGTTTCTTTGGTGCGAATGTCGGCTCGTACTCCGTTGAGGTCTACCTGCGACGTTGCGATCACGTTCGTCTCGAACGCGTCGAGCGCGGCCGTCAGCGGCGTGACCACACTGCTCTCGAGGCCGCTGTCGGGAGTGATGCCATCGGCCTGCACCACCCGGATCGGTTCGCCGCTCCACGACGTGGCTACGCCCTGGTCGTTGAACTCGACCGTCAACTCACCGAGATAGCCGTATGAACCCGAGGTCGTGACCACCGGAATCTCGTTGGCATTCGCATCGGTTGCGATGATGGGATAGGGGCCGAAGATGTCCTCAGCCGAATCGGTCGAAAGCAAAGGCGTGGTTTCGTTTGCGAGGAGCTCGTCTCCGCCACCTGCGACCATGATGTCGATGTCGGTCAGCTGCGAGGCGAGCTCGAGGTCCTCATCGATGCCCTGGAGATGGCTGATCAAAACAATGATCTCCACTCCCTGATTTGTGAGGGCGTCGATCTCTGCCTGCACGAGGCCGGCAACATCCTGCTGCACGATCACAGGGGATGGGCTCGAGATCGTTGCCAGCACCGGAGTGATCGCTCCGATGATGCCGACCGATTCGCCATTCACCGAGACCACTGTGGACGGAACTATGTCCTGGGCGTCGAGAGCGGGAACGGGCGAGAGATCGACGTTGGCGCTCACGTACGTAGGAGGGTTCGTGAAGGAGTCGATGAAGTCGTTCAGAATGTCGGGACCGAAGTCGAAGTCGTGGTTACCCAGTGAAATCGCGTCGTAACCCAGCGCTTCGAGCACGATGGCGTCATAGAAGATGCCTGCATTCGTGCCAGCCGTCCACTCGGGACCTGCCAGGAAGTTGTCGCCCGACGAGACCAGAATCGAGTTTGTCGCTGCCGCCCGGCGCGCGTCAACCAGACCTTTGAAGAGAGCGGCGCCGCCTTCGCCTTCCGACGCCAACAAGTCCGACTCACCATCATTGTTGTGCAACACGGTCAACGTGAAGGTCTCGCCGTCGGGAACCGCGCTTGCGGTACCTGCCTGTACGGCCAGCACCATGGCCAGAGCCAACACCATGAGCCAGGTGATCGGTCGAAGAAGAATGTGCCCACGCGTCATTACACGCCTCCCAGTTAGTTCCTGCATGCGAAGCTACACCATTTGTGAATACTGCGCGCAAGAGCGCGAGAATGGTCCTTATGTTTCGCGACCGATCTGAAGCCGGTTTACTCCTTGCCGAACTCCTGGCCGAACGCCTTGCCGAGCTGGATCTCATCGACCCGCTGATCCTCGGTTTGCCGCGGGGTGGAGTACCGGTCGCTCGCGCGGTCGCCGATCATCTCGCTGCCGACCTCGATATTGTGCTCGTTCGCAAGCTCGGCCACCCTCGGCAACCGGAGCTGGCCATCGGAGCGATCGGCGAGTTCGGCCACATTGTCGTGAACGACTCCATCATCAAACAAGCCGGAGTATCCGAGCAAGAGCTCGGCAATGTGGTCGAACGCGAGCGGCGCGAACTGGCACGTCGCGTGGATATCTATCGATCGGCGAAGCCAGCACTGGATATGGCCGATCGGGTCGTCGTGCTCGTGGATGATGGCATAGCTACTGGAGCCACCATGCGAGCTGCGGTGGAAGTGGCGCGGTCCGCCCGGGCTGCGAGCGTTATTGTCGCTGTTCCGGTTGCACCACAGTCGGTGTTTGGATCTTTCTCAGATCTGGCCGACGCCGTGATCGTGGTGCACGTTCCGCAGATCATGGGATCGGTCGGTCAGTTTTACGCCAATTTCGCCCAAACCACCGACGAGGAGGTCGTGGACGCGCTGCGCGGTCGAGGAGACGCTTGATCGTTTTCGGGTGCACTATGCGGTATGTCGGCCACGGAACGTATAGAGTGCGAAGCCTGTTCTGATCGAGGAGGGTTGAGTTTCGATCGGATTGCGTAGAGGGCTTGGAGGACATGAGGGAAATCAGGCGGATGCAAGGTGGGAACAACGGCGGGACATTTGGCGGGACAGGGCAGAAGGCAAGGCACGGGTCCAGGTACGACAGAGGCGGATCGGGCTACCACGTCACCGATCGAGATCACCCCTCGGATCGGCGTGGATACCACACATACTCGTACCTCGCTCCGAGTGAAATTGGGATCGACGGACTCCGCACCGAGGTTTGGGCCACCACCAGCGGCGGCCCGTCTCAACATCCGTACCTGTTTTTTGGAACGGTTCGCAATGGGCGGGTCGTCGGAAGGTCGCTTGCGACGGTGCTCGACAACTCACATCAGGATGCCGGTCGAACTCGTCTGATCAGCCCGGTCAAAGATGCCATTATCACGGCACACGAGCAAAGCTTGCGTTTCGAGTCGTTGTCGGCCGACGCCGGAGTGTACGCGAGGCTCGACGTCGATTCTGACATGCTGTACGGCGATTTCGCCGGGATGGGCGCCACCTCGATGGATGCACTTCCCGGATTTCGCTCCCGCTTGAAGTCGATCGTCGGCAACTTCGTTCTCGCGGTCGGCACAAGTGACGGGCCCCGTTCTGACGAGCGCTGGACCAAGGTGGTCGCCCTACCGGCGGCATGGTTACGAGGGCTGTCCGAGGCGGGGGTCATTGCGTCATCAAGCCGGCTCGAGTTCGAATTGAGTGGGACGCGGGGGCGTCAAACGCTGCATTCTCTCGTGCAGCATGGGGGTTCACATGGATTGACCGGCCTACGAATCGTCGCGGGCCGGCCAGTGGTGTCGACCGCCGGCGCCCTCGAAGGGCTGCCGATCGCATGTCCCAAGCGGTTGGAACCGCTGCTGGCGGTGCTGCCCGATGTGACGTCAGTTCGGATTTACTCGCATCGGAACCCCGGGTCGGACGATCTGGCGACTGTCACCTTTGTCCTCGATCTCGGTGGTATCTCGATCACGTGGATGTTGTCGTCCGATCACACGGTGGGATTCACGGGGGATGGGGAAGCGCTCGATGCTCTCGTCAACGTTCACCCTGACCTTCTCAGGGACGTCGATCCGTTTCTCACCACCCAGCATTACCTGTCCGAGTCGTCGTTCGCGCGCGCGCTTGGCAAATCTCACCGCGACGCGATCGACATCATTGCAGCTCTGGCGGCGTCAGGCCGGGCGGGCTATGACCTCACCACTCAATCGTTCTTCCAGCGAGATCTGCCGTTCCCCGATGTAGGAAGAACGCAAGCCCGGCTGGTCGAAGCCCGGCGTCTCGTCGATGCGGGGGCCGTCTCATCGCGGGGTTCGTTGTTTCGAGTTTTCGAAGGCAGCATGACCAATCGAGTCAGAAGCGAGGCACGTGGCTTCGTCTGTACGTGTGCGGTTGATGTACGCACCAGCGATCTGTGTGTTCACGTCATTGCCGTCAAATATTCGGAACTTCATCCGCCTGAGAAGCCGGCGACTCACGAGGAAGCAGACGCGACGCCGATCGCGGTGCGAGGTGGAGGCAGATAATCTGGCCGAATGGTTGATCGCGAGGCCTTCGCAGATCCAGGTTCATTTGTAAAACCCGTCGTTCTCGTCAGACGAATAGCCTCGCCTCCGGAGTTCCTCTATCGCTGTTTCACCGACGCCAATCTGATGTCTCAATGGCTATCTGCGCCTGTCACGATCGAACTCGCAGTCGGCGGAGCCTTCGAGATCCTGTTCGATGAGAATCAGCCAACAGGACTCCAGGGGTCAGAAGGTTGCCAGGTTCTCGCGTTCATTCCGGATGAGCTACTGGCGTTCACATGGAACGCACCACCCTCGCTACTGGAGATCAGAGACAGGCTCACGTTTGTCATTCTCCGTTTCGCCCGTGTGGCCGACGGCACGATTGTGACACTCACCCATGCGGGTCACGGACGGGGGGAGGTGTGGGATGAGAACCGGAAATATTTCACACGTGCCTGGGCACTGTTCTTGGATGCTCTCGAATCATGGATCGAGGGTAATCCGACCGACCGGAATGATGGTCAGGCGCGGTCCTCGTTGAGATAGCCGGCCAGCGCGTCGACGGCGAGCAGGTATGAGGTGACGCCGAAGCCGGCGATCGTTCCAAGACATACTCCACTCACGATGCTCTCATGCCGGAATTCTTCTCTGGCTTTGGTATTCGAGAGGTGCACCTCGACTACCGGAAGTCCGGTGCCCGCAATCGCATCGCGGAGTGCGATGCTGTAATGCGTGTAGGCGCCTGGATTGAAAATGACCCCCGCCGCCCAGTTCCGGGCGTCGTGGAGGACATCGACGAGTTCCCCTTCGATATTCGACTGTCTGGCCGTGATCTCCATGCCGGTCGCGGCGGCATGGTCCGAGACTCGTTTCACGAGGTCGTCCAGAGTTTCGCTTCCGTATGTTTCCGGCTCACGCTCTCCAAGGAGGTTGAGATTCGGGCCGTTGAGGAGCAGGACTTTCTTCACAAGGGCAATCTTCGATAGGGTGCGCGACGGATCATATCGTCAGAGGGATCCGTACAGCGCGGTTATGAGGCGTTCCGCCCGGGTGATCTCGTCGGGGGCCGGCAATCTCAACTGGTTCATTGCATAGCCGAAGGACAGACGGCGAGATGGGTCGGCGAAACCAACCGAGCCGCCGAAGCCGCTATGGCCGAATGCATGTTCGATGTGCACGTAAGGGGAAAGGGGGGTGGGAAGGGCGTAGCCGAGGGCGAACCGGCTCTCCATCATGCTCACGAGGTCGTTTCCCGCCGACCGTTCTGCTGAATGTCTGGCAATGGACTCGCCGCTGACCAGTTGACGTCCACGCAAGGATCCGCCATTCGCGAGTATCGCGTACCACGTAGCCATTGCCAGTGCGGATCCGACGCCACCGGCTGCCGGAATCTCGGCCGTCAAAGCCGACGTTTCGTTCGCGCGATCGGCCATGCTCAGAAAACCGCCGTCATCCACCATCATTGCTTGTCCCTGCAGCGTGTTCGGAGTGAACATCGCCAGATAAAACTGAACGGCAGGCTCGTCCGGGAAAGGAGCATCGTAGAGTTCGGCCACACGACCATGTTCTTCGGGAGGAAGGCCGATCCAGAAGTCGATTCCGAACGGCTCGGCGATCTCCTCTCTCCAGATCGTTCCCAACGTCCTCCCATCGACCCGTCGCACGATCTCCCCGAGGATGTAGCCGTACGTGACGGCTTGATAGGCGACCCGGGAGCCGGGTTCGAAGTCGAGTCTGCATGCACTGATGGTTTCCGCGATGCGATCGAGGTCGTTCAAGAAATCGCCATCGCCGATTCGCGGTAGATAATCGTCGACGCGTAAGACCCCGGAGGTGTGGGTGAGCACGTGCTCCACCGTTACCGACTCTTTCCCGTGCTGGGCAAACTCCGGCCAGTAGCTGGCGATAGGTGCCTTGATGTCCAACTCGCCCCGGTCAGCCAGCACGTGGAGGACGAGCGCGGTGGCTCCCTTCGTCGCCGAAAAGACGGGGACAATCGTGTCGCGCGCCCAGGGGACCTCGGGGCGGGCAAGCCCCGCCCAGATGTCCACAACAACCTCGCCGTCTACGAACGCGGCTGCGGCGGCTCCTACCTCACCGGGATCTACGAAGTTGGCAGCCATGGCCTCGGCGACCGCTTCGAAACCGGGATCTACGGTTCCGTGGATTTCCACGGCGGTCACAGTTGATAGTCCGTGAACCGATCGGCGACTGCGGGGCTGAGTCGAACTCGCATCCGGGTGAAGCGCTCTTCGTGTGTTTGCTCTATCACCTCGCCCAGCTCATGCAGCTCGGAAACAATCCGGCTGTGGTCGTAGGGGATGCGGAGCTCAACGACCCGTGCATGGGAGCGGGCCACCTCCACCAACAAGCTCTTGAGTTTGTCGATACCGGTGCCTACGGTGGCGCTCAAGGCGATGCTCGGTCTGTGGCTGGCCAGCAACCGGCGGATGGTGTTCGGGTCTGCCCTGTCCGTTTTGTTCACTGCGAGCACTTGAGGAATCTCATGGGCATCGATTTGGGACAGCACTTCGCGGACGGCGGCGATCTGCCGCTCCGGTTCCGGGTCGGAGCCATCGACCACGTGTAGCAGCAGATCTGCGCCGGATACCTCATACAGCGTGGAACGGAATGCTTCTACCAATTCGTGAGGGAGGCTTCGAACGAAGCCGACGGTATCGGACACGAGCCAATCGCGTCCTGGCATTTCCATTCGTCTGACCGTTGCATCGAGGGTGCTGAACAGCTGGTCCTCGGTGAGCGCATCTGCGTCTGTCAACGCATTGAGGAGCGTTGATTTGCCGGCGTTCGTATAGCCAACGAGCGCCATCCGAAATTGACCTGATCGCTCTCGAGATTTCGCCTGGGTTGCCCGGATACGACTGATGTGTGTCAGCTCCTTTTCGAGCTTGGTGATGCGACCCGCGATGCGACGTCGATCGGTTTCCAACTTTGATTCCCCCGGGCCGCGGGTGCCGATGCCGCCGGCGAGGCGAGACAGTTCGGTGCCCTTGCCGCGCAGCCGGGGCGCCAGATATCGAAGCTGAGCGAGTTCAACCTGCAGCATTCCCGCCGCCGACGTTGCGTGTTGAGCGAAGATGTCGAGGATCACCGCGGTGCGGTCCACGACGTCGCAGTGGAAGATCTTCTGCAGGTTGCGCTGCTGGGTTGGGGTCAAGGAATTGTCAAAGACCACGACGTCGACATCGAGTGCTCGGGTCCGGTGGGCGAGTTCTGTTGCCTGTCCGTTGCCGATGAACGTTGCCGGGTCGAGACGGGGTCGACGGAGTACTGCTTCGTCGATCGGGTCTGATCCGGCGGTTTCGACGAGCAAACTGAGTTCGTCGAGAGCGACCTCCGCGTCGCGGGCATCTGATGATTGATACACGGATACCAGGAACGCCAGCTGCCGGCGGACATCGAGATCGGTTTCGGTTGCGGTTAAACGTCGCCGCTGGCGGCCAGGTGTTGTCATCTAGCCGTGAACGATATCAACTACCCGCCAAAATGGACTCCTGGTCATACAGGAGCTCGAGGGCGGATTTGACCGATCGCGGTTCGTGCATGCTCATTTCTTCGATACGACGTGAGACCAATCCACCCAGCAGCGGACGCGCGGCCGCCTGGCCGAGCTCGGCAGTGCTGATTGGCGTGATGAGCGACTGGTCACATTCGAACGCAGATGCGATCCTCTTGGAGAACTCACAGCGATCGATGAAGTCTGGTCCGGCGAGGTGGTAGATGCCGTTCGCGCCGGCTTCGGCCAGGTCCCAGGCCATTACGGCTATGTCGCCAACGTAGGTGGGGGTGGAGTATTGATCGTCGGGGATTGTCGCCGATTCTCCGAAGCGGAGATTGCGGAGAAGTCGAACGAAGAAGTTCTTGCCGTGTCTCTCCCACCCGTACACAACATTGATACGAGCGATGACGTGGCGCTCTGGAAGGATCGATCTCACGATCTCCTCGGCCTCGAGCTTCTGGCGACCGTATTCGCAGAGCGGATTTGGTTCTGCGTGTTCGTCGTACGGACCGTCACTCCCGTCGAAAACGTAGTCGGATGAAAAGAACATGAGCCGGGATTCGACCTCGGCACAGCTCAAGGCCACCGATTCGACCGCATCTACATTGATCGGCCGGGTCGCGTCAGGGTCCGTCTCGCACAAATCAACGTGCGGATTGGCCGCCGTCATGAACACCCAGTCCGGTGATGTTCTCACGATCAGGTCGTGAACGGCATCAGCGTCCGTGGCATCCAGGAATTCGAGATGGTTTTCGGCTTTGGCGGTGTAGGTCCCGACCACGGTGTGGCCTCTGGAGTGTCCTGCGGCCATCAGGTACTCGCCGACGAAGCCCGAGGCTCCGATCACAAGTGCTTTCACAGACCTGCTTTCTCCGGTTTTGAGGCAATCTCGGGCAAATCGCGAAAAGATTGCAGCGCAACAATAGCGAAGGGTTTCGCTACGATGGCGCACAATCTCGTAGGAGCACTACATGCCAACGCTTCGGCTGTTCGCCGGATTGAAAGAATCAGCCGGAGAATCACGGGTGAATGTCGAGGGCGATTCGGTCGCTGCTGTCCTGGCTGCGGCGGCAGCCAGGTTCGGTAGCTCTTTTGAGAAGGGTCTCGCAAGTGCTCGCGTCTGGGTCAATGGAGAACCGGCCGGACCTGAGACAGGTGTTGAAGAATCCGACGAGATCGCCTTGTTGCCACCGGTGTCCGGTGGATCGGTCGCGGTTCGGGACCCTGCTGTCGAGTCACAGTTCCACATCTTTTTGGCCGCCGCTGCACTCGGTGTCCTCTTGATCACCAATTTCATGGGGGAGCAGTGGTTCGTGACCGCTGTGGTCGGAGTCTTTGGTCTCTGGGTTTGGGATGTATTCGAAGAGGGCCGGACCGCGTCCGGATTCTCGGCCTGGCCGGCGCTGGCGGGGGCTCTGGCCGGGCCACTCGCCGCCTATGCATGGGGATCTGGTGGTCTCGGTGCCGCAGTTGCTTTTGTGGTCATGACCGCCTTCATCTCGGCCATCGTCCAGCCGGAGAACCGCACGATCGATCGACTCGCGGGCACTGTATTGGCAGGCGTCATTGCGGCGACATCGGCAGGCGCCCTCGTCCTGGTGCGCCTCGGGATCGAAGGCGATAGCCGAACGCTGGCGTTTCTCGTGATGATCGGCCTCGCCAACCTTGCGTTCGGCGCAACCCTCGCCGGGTCGTCCAGAGCATGGCTAGACCCGCATACCGCCGCCGCCATAGCGACGATCATCGTTGGCGTTGCCCTGGCTTTCATAACTGCTGACGAGGCCCCGCTTGCGCTGATCATCGCGTCATGCATGGTTGCAGGGGGGTTTCTCGCAGGACGGACCCTCGGCTCCCTGCTGCGGCGGGGAGACCTCTTTCTCATGAGCAAATTGCCCGGTCGCCTGATTCATGTGGACGGCGGAATCGTGGCTGCCGCTTTGTATTGGATGGCTCTGGCTCTCCTGGCCTGATCGGTCGTCGGTCTGCCCGCTCACAGCCGGCTGAGGCACCGTAGCCATGGGTTTCGCACCTCAACCGGTAACCTACGGCCAATGCGCGCCCGTAAACGCATGTTGGCGTGGGTTGTCGTCGCGTTCATGGCGATTTCCGCTCCCGCCACATCCCAAGTCACCGAATCAGATGTCGAGGAGGCGCGTGATGCGCGCGCCGAAATCGAACGCCGACTCGACCTCGCGGTGGAGTCGCACGAGGCCGTATATTCCGAGCTAGAAGCCGTCACCTATCGGATCGGGGACTTCAGAGCCCGCATCGAAGACTTCGAACGACAAATCCAGATTCTCGAAGTCCAGGTGGACGAACAGGCGGTCGAGGCCTACATGGGTGGTGGCGCGACCGATACGGCGATCTTCTTCCAAGTGGATTCGGTGACCGAGCTTCTGACCAGACAGGAATTGATCGAAATCGCATCGAATAGCGAGATCGGTTTATTGGACCGTGTCTCTGCGATCCGAAACAGCCTCGAAGCAACCCGCCAACAGTTGCAAGAGGACCAGGAGCGCATCCGGACCCTGGAAGCCGAGCAAGCGGCGCTGGTCGCCGAGATCGACAGCCTGTTTCGCGAAGCAGACGCCGCGTACCAGGACGTGAAAGGCGAGTTCGAAGAACAAGAGGCGCAACGGCGCGCGGAAGAGCAGCGAAGGCGGCTCGCAGCCGTTGCCCAGCTCGAAGGCGCCGCAGCCGGCGCTCCGGCATCGGCGACCCCCGGATTCATATGCTTGTTTCGCGACAGCTACCGTTACTCCAACGACTGGGGTAATCCCCGTTCGGGCGGAAGGTCACACAAGGGCACCGACATCGTGGCTCCCTTCGGGCATCCTGTCATCGCAGTGGCCGATGGCGTGGTCTCGCTGCGGAACAGCACGCTGGGCGGAACGTCGCTTTGGCTCGATGCCGACTATGGCACTTCCTACTATTACGCACACCTGGCCGGTTACGCAGAAGGAATATCCAATGGCACCCGGGTATCGAAGGGCCAGGTAATCGCCACGAACGGCGATTCAGGCAACGCAAAAGGCGGTGTGCCCCATGTCCATTTTCAGATTCATCCCGGCGGTCGCGGTAGCGCCCCGGTCAACCCCTACCCAACGTTGGTGAACGCATGTCAGTAGTTGAAGGCACGGATAGCCGGAGAAGAATCGACCGGATTCGGGACCCGGCGTTCCTCGTTGATCTCGGAAGCATCGACATGGACGAGCTGCGCGATCGGCGGCGCATGTGCGACGAGCTCGAGAACGAGCTCTCGTACTATCGAAGGTTGTTGCATGGACGGATGGATCTGCTTGCGTTCGAATTGCGGCGTCGATCGGGAGAAGAGACGCGCACCCTCATGGAAGCTCTCCCCGAGATCCTCACGGATGGGCCTCCAATCGGAGATCCCCATGGTCGTCCTCCGCGCATAGACGTTCCGGACCTCCCCGAGGATCGTCGGCGTCGGATCGACACCGTTCTCGACGACAATTTTCTGGGTCGCCTGGTGACGATCGACGAAGATGAGCTTCAGAAGCTCCAGGCCACCCTGGTCGAAATCGAGGCCGACATCTCCAATCAACGCAGCGATTCACAGCATGCTTTCGATGCCATCCAGGCGGAGCTCACGAGACGCTATCGGGAAGGTTTGGGCGGTTTCGACGAGTTGCTTGGGCGCGCCTGACGTTCTCGCCGTCCAGGTCCGATCGGGACTGGTTGAGGCGACCCATCACGGAGCTGCGATGGTCCTCGGGCCCGCCGGTGAAGTGCTTTTCGAGGTCGGGGATGTCGACCGACCTCTGTTCTATCGTTCTGCGATCAAGCCTTTCCAGGCGACGATTGTCCTCGAGTCCGGGGTACAACTCACTGACGAAGAGCTGGCGGTAGCAGCTTCATCCCACGTTGCCCAACCGGTCCATGTGGCGATCGTGCGCAGCATGTTGGATAGGGCTGGTCTCGACAGTTCTTTCCTCCGCTGTCCGCCGGGACCGGCCCTCGCCGAATCCTCGCGGTTCCGGTTGCGAGATACGACGCCGGATCCGGTGCATCACATGTGTTCCGGAAAGCATGCAGCCATGCTCATGGCGTGTGTCGAGCAGGGATGGGCGGTTGATGACTATCTCGACCCGGAGCACCCTGGTCAGGTTGCGATCATCGAACTGGTCGAGGAGCTGACGGGCCGACCGACCGGTCCTCCGGGAATCGACGGCTGCGGCTACCCGACGCTGCGGGGTTCGGTCAGGGGAATGGCCACGGCGTTCGCCAGGTTGACATTCGACGATCGATTTACACGAGTCAGGGTAGCGATGACGAGATTTCCGGCTTTGGTGGGGGGAACGGGGCGTTCGGAAACAGCGATTGCCGGAGCCATCGATGGCGTCTCCAAGACGGGGGCTGCAGGATTGTTGGCAGTCGGAGTCCCCGGCCGCTTCGGGTTGGCGGTCCGATCGTACGACGGGTCCGATACCGCCGCCGCCGCCGCCGCTGCCGAGATCTGTTTTCGGCTCGGTGTCGTGGCCGTACCTGAACGCGTCGACAGGATCCGCCATCGCCCCTTGATGGGTGGCGGTGCAATTGCCGGTCGTTGGAAAGCGCTGCCATGACGCTCGATGCGACCGTCGATTGGTCTGTGAAGCAGTGGGAGCTCACTGCATCTGCCCAGGCCGTCGGACCTTTTGTCAGAGCGGGTTTTCTCGAGGCCTGGTGGTCGTCGTTCGGAACAAGGGACGAGCCTATGGAGGTGGTGGTCGATGACACCGGGCTGGTCCCCCTGTGGCACACGGTGGATGCGATTCGATTTGCCGGAGACCCGGAAGTCACCGACTATCACGCACCGCTCGGCATCGACGGATCTCAATTGCTTGTCGACCATCTCCTATCGAGGACTCGCGGAACTCCCTACGTTTTTGATTCGATGCCGGAAGAGGCAGCCGTCTCGATTGCGGCGTGCTTCTCTTATCAGGGCATGGAGGTCGAGCCTCACCAGCATGCGGTGGCGATGCGATTGGCGCTTCCGATCTCATTCGATGAGTACCTCATGTCGATCGGCAAGAAGCAACGCCACGAGATGCGACGCAAGGTGCGTCGCTTCGTCGAACAGCTCGGTGATCCGGTCCTGTCCGAGGGTGATGCTTTCGACGACCTCGATCTCTTCTTCGCACTCCACCGTCAAGCAGAAGGCGAAAAAGGGTCGTTCATGACGGACGCAAGGGAGGGATTCTTTCGGGAGCTGTTGAAGATCGACGGTGCCAGACTCGATGTGTTGCGCGACGGCAACGGCGAAACTGTCGCAGCATCCTTTGGATTTGTCGATGTCGATGCCTACTACCTCTACAACAGTGCATATGATCCCGCCAGATCTGACGCCTCGCCGGGGATGGTGATGTTGAGCATGTTGATAGAGCAGGCGATCGGTCACGAACGTCGCTGGTTTGATTTCCTCAAAGGCGACGAAACATACAAATACCGCCTGGGAGCAGAGGAACGACCCCTTTTTCAGATTTCGGGGATCCGATGATCGAGTCGGTGGCGTACGTTTCGTTCCACACGAGTCCCTTGCTGCAGCCCGGCATCGGTGATGCCGGGGGCATGAACGTCTACATAGACGAGCTCGCCAGAACGATGACCGGGCGCGGAATCAAGGCGGATGTCTTCACCCGGTGTACGGATCCCGGGCTCCACGATGTGATTCAGGTTGTAGATGGCTACCGGGTCATTCACATCGACGCCGGACCTTGCCGAGCGCTGAGCACCGCCGATCAGGCTCCCTATGTTGCAGAGTTCGCGGCCGGCGTGCAGGCCTGGGTTGACGAGAGCGACGCAACGTACGACGTTGTCCATTCGCATTACTGGCTCAGCGGCTGGGCAGGCGTTCTTCTGAAAGAGCGCTGGGGGATACCGCTTGCCCATTCGTTCCATACGCTCGGCAGGATCAAAGACCTGTCCAGACGCCCCGACCAGGCACCGGCGTCGTTGATGCGCATCGGCACCGAGGACAAGGTGATCGAGATGGCCAACTGCATCATCAGCTCGACCATGTTTGAACACGATGATCTCGTGCAGCATTATGGCGCAAGCCTGGAAGCCCTCTGTGTTTCACCGCCCGGGGTCAATCACGACGTTTTTGCGCCCGGTAGCCGCAAGGATGCTCGAGAACGCCTCGGCATCGAGTTCGGGCCCATTCTCCTGTTCGTCGGCCGGATTCAGCCGCTCAAGGGTCTCGACGTTGCCATCGAGACCCTCGCCGTATTGCGCGATCAACATCCGACTGCTCGCCTCGTAGTCGTCGGCGGTCCGAGCGGTCCCGAAGGGGAAGCTGAACTCGCGCATGCCCGATTGCTTGCTGCAAAGCGAGGTGTTGGTAACGAAGTCGTGTGGAAAGAACCCCTGCCGCACGATGATCTGGTTGAGCTGTACCAGGCGGCCGACGTCCTGATCATGCCGTCGAGGAGCGAGTCGTTCGGTCTCGTAGCCGCAGAAGCTCAAGCCAGCGGTCTCCCGGTCGTTGCTGCTGACATCGGCGGCCTTGCACACGTCGTCGCGCACGAAAAGTCGGGGATCCTGGTCGACGGTTGGAACCCCGTGAGCTTCGCAGCTGCCATCCATCGAATTCTGGAAGATGAGGCATATGCGGAGTCCCTGGCCAAAGGCGCCGTTGCGCACGCGGACCAATTCTCCTGGGACGCAACAGCCGATCGTCTCATGGAGCTCTACGAGGGCATACGGGCCGCAAGTGAACTCGGCACAGCTGGTTGATCTCGCCAGGACCTGGCAAGCCGACCCGGATTCCGGCGTGGTTGGCATCGATCTGTCGCGAGACGGGTGGGTGGGAGTTCGATTCGAGCAAACGGTTCGTGACTTCACGACGACCTGGTTCTCAGTCGGCGAGCTGACGGTCACGTATGAGGCGTACCTGTCGCCTCCTCCGAGGGTCAATAGAGCGCAGGTGTATGAGCTGTGTCTCAAGAGGAACGCCTCTTACTGGTTGGCGCATATAGCCATCGACCGCCATGGTGATCTCGTCATTCGGGGACAGTTCCCTGTCGCCGATGCCCACGAATACAAGTTCGACGATGTTCTCGGCGTGGTCTATGAGCTCGTGGAGTTGACCTTTCGGCCGGTGGTGCGCATGGGATTTGAGCGAACCCGGGAAGAGGAATAAGCATCGCAAAGATCGCCAGACCAGCTTTGATGGCGATCATTTCGTAGTTTCACGAAGCGCGATAGCGGGTAAGGGCTTCTATGGACACCATTGGCGTCGTGAAGCGAATTGTTGCCGGCCTCATGGCGGGCGCCGTGGCGTTCTATAGCACTCTCTATTTGATCATCTCCTTGCAGGGGGCCGGGCTGGATCTGCCCGGGTGGGCGCCGACAGCGCTCCTCGGAGCCACGGGGTTCGCCGGAACGTTGGTCGTTGCGGCCATGGCGGAGATCCAACCGGCTCGTGTACCGGTCTACGCGATGATCGGTCTGGTGACGGGCTTTGTGGCAGGCTGGCTTTCTACACAGATCCTGTCGATGGACGGGCTCGAGTGGTTGATAGGGGCTGGTGCTCTGATCATTTCTATCGCGGCGTTGTCCACGGCGAGCCATGAACCACCTCACCCATAGATATTCCTGCGACCGGGCACAGCTCTGATACCTGACTCGCTCGAGTCAACTGCTCTGGACCTACATTCGGACGAGCAGCGATGCAACGAGGCCGCCATCTGAACGGGTCGACACCGTGGCTAGCTGTTCGGACCAGCCGTCGCGAAACACGATGTCCGATGCGAGCGACAGCTGAGACAGATTCTCGGCTGAGCTTGTGTACCGCTCGTCCCGATACACGACCCGACAGTCGGCTTCCGGCAGCGCAAGTTGGGACGTCTTGAGTGCTTCCGAACTCGACGATACGGCGTCGAGGGATTCGTATACCTCGAAATGGGCATGTGGCCAGCGACCCCTGTAGCACCCGGGAAAGATCGACGTGAAGGTGATCCGTCCAGAAGCATCCGTCTCCTGGGCGCCGCGCAGATAGTTCTGGTCCGTCACCTCATAGACCGAGTACCTTCCATCCGCCGTGCAATGCCACAGATAGACAACCGCACCTCGCATTGCTTTTCCGGAGCCGGCTTCAACGATCGTCAAGTGCATGTCGAGAGGGACGCCGGCCGCAGAGCCGGTGAGAGAACCGAAACTCGACGTGAGATCAGTCCGGATTGCGCCGTCTTCAGAGAGGACGTTGGGACCATTCGATCCATCGGCTGGAAATGGTCCTGCGGCCTCGTCCGGGATCTCCACTCCCGGTGTGGCAACGCCGGTCGTCCCGGGCGTCAACGTCGGTGAAAGCTGTTGCGACGTGATTGTTGACCCGGCACCGGTCGGTACCGGCCCCGTGGTCCCGGGCCTCCCGGTGGTTGAAGACGCTGCGCCGTCGAAGCCGCAGGCAGCCAGGAGCGCTCCAAGACTGGCCCCGCCAAGCCACTTCACCGCGTCGCGTCGATTCAACAAAAAGGGTAGGTCGCGGGAGAGCCCACCGAAGTCCTCGTGGTCCGGTTTTTGCCCCTGCGAGTCGTGCGTCATAGGGACTCCGATTGATGAAACATGTGAGGATTCAAGAGCACCTCGCAAGGTTGTGACGAGGCACCTTCAGAGTGCGGCCGACAGTGCCTGCACCAGCGAACTCTGTACGTATCCGAGGGTGGCGATGATGGGAGCGACAGGGCCGGTCGTATCCGTCTCCCAGCTCGAGTCGTTGATTCCAGCTCGTGCGGCTAGAGCGAGCCGCGCGTCGCCAATGACCTTGACCCAGGCCTCGGCTTCCTGGATCGTCAGCACCTGTCCTTTGCGATAGTCGGCCAGGTTGTCGGCAAACGACTGCCGATCCAATTCGCGCATGGAAGCGAGCTGCGGTCCCGCGAACTCTTCGTAATCAGACTGGGCGTCGACGTCGTCCACATATGCCATCGGCCGCAGCCTTGTAGCGGCCGGATCGCCCGGTTGCTCGCCGACCGATTCGAGCAGGTCGGGGAGACCCTCGAGAAATTTCGCCAGCTGCTTGGGAAGTTTGACCTGTATGCCGGAGTCGACGAGTTTGAACATCATTCGACCTTTTCGATGGTTGCCCATAGGCCGTGATGGTGAAGCCGGTGACAGTCGATCTCGGCCTTTTCTCGCGGACCACTGAACACCACGGAGCGGCCTTCGTTGTGAACTTCGAGCATCAGGCGTGTGGCCTTTGCTTCGGAGTACCCGAACAACTTCTGGAATACGTAGACGACGTAATCCATGAGGTTCACGGGGTCGTCCCACACGACTACGTTCCACGCTCGATCGAGATCGATTTCTACATCCGAATCGGGCTGCTTGACCGGGGCCGCAATCGTCATGTTCGCTCCGATGCCTCCCTTGATCGGGCGCGCTGATCATTGAGGTATGTCTCGAAGTCGGAGGTCGCGATCCGCCACTCGCGACCGAACTTCACGCCTGGCAGCTCACCAGAACGAATCATGCGGGTGACGACGTATGGTGAGACGTCCATGTATTCGCAGATGTCGGCGACCGACAGCCACTCTTTCGAGATGTTCAGCGATATTCGCTCCATGTGCGTCCAGAGTATGAGATGACCCGGTTGCTCGCAAGGGAATCGAGCTTCGGGAATGCATGATACGCGGCTCTGCAAAGGTCGACGTGACGCGGCAGAGCCCGAGTAACCAGACGCCGATCCTGCACTTCCCCGGACAGAATCAGATTGGCTTCTCGGGCTCTGACTGGCGCCAAGCTATGCCGGATGCTCGAACCGGGCAAGCGCACGTAGGGTGGCATACCCTCGCGCGTGTAGTGATATCAAACACGGTACGTTGTCGAATGTCACTCTCAGAATCGAAAACGGGGACTTATCCACAGTTTCCACAGGTTTCCACAGGGGGTTGTGCACAACCAGGTGGGGAAAACAGGTGAAAGACTCTTTTCGCGCTAAGGAAGTTTGTTTCGCGCTTAGCTGCAGCCTCCGGGGTGCGATCCGGTCAGATGGTGTAGGACTGGCCCCAGTCGAGCGGGACGAGCTCTATGTCTGAATGAGAAAGGACTGATTTGGCCATGCCCGTGATCCAGGCCCGGCCTCCCTCGCTCAGATAGAAGTCGTGGATCGGAACAACCTGTTTCGGGCCGAGCTTCCTCGCGAACTCGATCGATTTTGCCGTCGTGCCCCACGGTGTCAACAGGGGAAGTGCCAGTACGGGCGCGGTGGTTGTTGGGCCGTAGCTGTCGCCCGGGTGTGTCAGAACGCCTTCAATCGTGTAACTCCGATTGGGCGGGGACGTGCCCTGCGGGGTCACCTCGTGCGAAACGTCCTCCGATGTGATGCCGACCGGGTTGTCTAGGAGAACGTCGATGTCGTGTTGTTCGAGAAGGCTGGCAACCGCCTGGTTGGAATACACCTTCACGTCGGTCCCACGATCGACGAGCCACCGCACAAAGCCGGGACTCACATGGTCACCGTGCTCGTGACTGATGAGCACGCGCTGGACCTCCCCGAGCGCGTTGAGGTCGACGTAGTCGTGGTCGTAGGTGTAGAAGCCCGGATCGAGCACCGTCGATCCTGACGAATCGGTAACTACCAGGCAGGAGTCGGTCAATCGCTTAATGGTCGTCATACACCGACCCTAGCGACGGGCAGAACTGGTGCGTAGGCTGCTGCCGTTCATCTGCCCTGAGGTTCTATGCCCGATGTGAGAAACGCCGCCATTCTCGGAACCGGCCTGATCGGTACTTCGATCGCGCTTGGCCTTTCCGCTGCCGGCTGGGACGTGGTCGGATGGGACCCGGACCCCACGCACGCCGCCGCAGGCAAGGAGCGCGGCGCTTTCTCCAGGACGGCCGGCACCATGGCCGAAGCTGTGGGGGATGCGGGTCTCATCGTCCTTGCTGCGCCGGGGTCGGTGATTCCGAATCTGCTCGGCGCCTTGCGGCCAGAAGAACTCGCACCTGATGCGGTTGTAACAGATGTTGCGAGTGTCAAAGCCAGTGTGATGACTGCAGCTTCCCATTTGAAATCGTTCATCGGTGGCCATCCGATGGCCGGTCGAGAAATGAGCGGTCCCGAGCCGGCGACCGGAGCTCTGTTCAAAGGCGCAGCCTGGGTGCTGGTAGCGAACAACGCATCCACGACGCGAGCTCGTGGGGTGGTCGAATCGATGGTCGAAACTCTGGGAGCCTTCCCCATATATGTGAGCGCAGACGAACACGATGCGGCGGTCGCAAGGATCAGCCATCTGCCTCACGCTCTGGCCGCGGCCCTCATGGCATCGGCAAGCGATACGCCATCAGCCATCAATCTGGCGGCAGGCAGTTTCCGTGACCTCACGCGGGTGGCGCTCTCGGAGCCGGACGCCTGGACTGACATCCTGCGCACGAACCGATCTGCGGTCGCTGACTCCATAGATGATCTCGTTGAGCGGCTGGCGTCCTTCAAGGATTTACTCCTTCACGACGATCCCGGCGTTCTGATTGAGCGTCTATCGCGGGCGCGAGAAGCCCGTCAGCGCCTGTCTCCTCCGGTGGCTCTCGTGCGAGTCGCCCTGAGTGACAAGCCGGGTGAGTTGGGCAAGGTGGGCTCCGCCCTCCAGGCGAGTCAGGTCGATATTCGCGATCTTCAGTTGCGTCATCAGGAGCATGGCGGGGGAGGCATCTTGTCGCTCTCGGTTCGCATCGGAGAAGCGGACGTCTTGACCGATGCTCTCGGCGACGCCGGCCTCGAGGTTCTGATATGACCGTGGCCGGGATACTGCTGGCCAGCGGTCAGCATGCGGCACTCTCCGAACACCAGCAGCTGCTCGCGTGGAACGGGCAGGAAACGCTGCTCGAACACGTCATGAGTCAGATGTTGACGTGGCCGATCGACGAACGGATCGTTGTGCTCGGCCACGATGCCGAAGCTGTGATATCGGCGGTTGATTTCGAGGGGTTCACCATCGTGGTCGACTTCGATTGGCAACTCGGTGCGATGTCCTCTCTGAGTGCAGCCCTCGATCACCTCATGCGGAGGACGGGTCCCCCGGCAGCAGTGCTCGTCACCCACGCCGACCAGCCAGAAACTCCCCGAACAGCGATCGATGAGCTGTTGGCCGCCGAGGGATCGCTCGTGGTCGCACCGGTCTATCGATACCAGCGCGGGTACCCGTTGCTGATCAGGAGCGGCTTCTGGGATCGGCTGATGAGTGCAGATGTTTCCACTGAGCTACTTCGGATCATCGAGACCGCGCCAGACGTCTCCGAGGTGCGGGTTGACGCCTTGCCCGTCCGTCGGATTGACTCGGATCGTGCCCTCGCGTTGGCGAGACCCGACAAGAAGTCGGGAAAGCCGCATTGACGGCACGGCCCCGTGCTCGGTAATCTGCTCGCCGATCACCTCAGGAGTTACAGATCAATGCCATCTATCGATGCCATCCAGGGCTTGTCTCGCACACAGGCGAGGAACCTTCGTCGTAATCGAGTACGGACGACCGAGGCCCTGCTGAAGCGGGCAGCTACCAGGGCCGACCGAAAGGCCCTCGCCGGAATCACGGGTCTCGATGAGAAGGAGATTCTCTCATGGGCGAATCGAGCCGATTTGATGCGGGTGAAGGGAGTGGGCGAGGAGTACGCCGACCTTCTTGAAGCCGCCGGAATCGACACCGTCAAAGAGTTACGGCGTCGGAATCCCCATTCGCTGCTTCGCCAGCTGGTGGAGCTCAACGAGAAGAAGAATTTGGTTCGACGTCTACCCACAGAAGACATGGTCGAGGGTTGGGTGAGCGGCGCCAAGAAACTGGAACCCGTGATTTCCTACTAGGGCGATCGCGTTCTTTCTGGCTCTCCGGCGTTCTGAGAAATTCGCTAACTATTGCAAGCATTAGCCGGTATACTTGCTAGCGATATGGCAGAACCACTTCACGAGCTCGGCGCCTTCATCAGAACCCAGCGAGAGCGGAGCGCATTGTCGGTCCGCAAGCTGGCTGAACAGGCTGGAATCTCCAATCCGTACCTGAGCCAGATCGAGCGCGGGCTGCGACGACCGTCGGCTGATATTGTCAAAGCGCTGGCAGGCGCACTTTCAATCTCGGCCGAGTCGCTGTACCAGCGCGCAGGATGGTTGGCGGGGGACGAGCCCGATGACGCAACAGTGGTCGACTCCATAGAAGCGGATAGCCGCCTCACAGCGGGACAACGGCGAGCTCTGGTAGAGATCTACGAGAGCTTCGTCAGAGACAACGAAAAGGAAACGAGAGAATGAACGACAAGATGGACCTCAACAAGGCCGGATACGCCATGCTTGGTGCACCGGTTTGGATCGCCAGGCGCTTTCTGGAACTCACGGGAGACCTCACCAAGGCTGCCCGCGAAGAAGTGAGCGAGTGGGCCGATAGCAACGACGACCTCGCAGGTGCATGGGCCGCAGAAGGCGAAAAGATCGCAAGCCGTCTCACCGACGCCCCCGACATGTTCAAAGATTTCGACATGTCCCAGATTCAGGAGAGCGTGCAGAAGGTGCAGGACCAGGTGGAGGAATTGATCAACAACTGGCGCGATGCCATGTCGCGTGACGACAAGCCGACCACCAGCGCAGTACGCAAGCCCGCCATTGCCAAGTCCGCCACCTCCAGCGCTCCGGCTGTCAAGAAGCCTGCCGCCAAAAAGGCTCCGGCTACCAAGAAGGCGCCTGCTGCCAAAAAGGCCGCCGCCAAGAAGCCAGCTACCAAGAAGGCGCCTGCTGCCAAGAAGCCTGCCGCCAAGACGACGGCCAAGACCACGGCTGCCAAGAAGCCTGCTGCCAAGACGACGGCTGCCAAGAAGCCTGCTGCCAAGACGACGGCTGCCAAGAAGCCTGCTGCCAAGACGACGACGGCCACCAGGAAGACGACGACCAGCAAGAGCTGAAGCACGCGCCTGCCGCGGGCGTTAACGAACGCGTGATGACGAACGCGTAACAACAAGAAAGGGAAGGCTGCATGTGCGGCCTTCCCTTTTTTTATGGCGTGCGTTCCGAACTCCAGGTCTTCGTTCGAGCTGGACGGTTGAAGGGACGAGGAACCCTGGACCGGTGCTCAACGTCGAAACAGAAATGGTCGATACTCCCTCAAAGAAGAGAAGAACAATGAAACGCACGCTTGCAGCGATCCTCGCGCTGAGTCTTCTGGCTTCGGCTTGTGCCAGGGTCAGCGAAGTAGCCCCGGACCGGCGACCGGTCACCGTTGGCGCAATCGGAGAATCAACACTCACGCTGTTTGATTCGTGTGATGAATACCTCGAATACGCCCGCACCGAAGCACTCGCACGCGTTACGCCTTACGGCCTCGAGGGATACGGGTATTACGGCCCGGAAATCGCCGTCGAGGAAGGAGTGAGATTTGATGCATCGGCGCCGGCGACCACAGTACCGGCCGGCGCCAGGATTGGCGACGACACCGCAGCCGAATACGGTGGCGGCGGCGACGTTTCCGGTACCAACGTTCAGGTCGCCGGAATCGACGAGCCTGATCTGGTGAAAACCGATGGGGAAAGGATTTACGTCCTGGCGAACGGTGAGCTCCACGTTCTCGACACGGATGGAAACATGCTCGGCTCGTTGTCGCTCGAGTTGTGGAGTGAGTCGATGTTCATCTACGAGGACACCGTTGTCGTGTTCAGTTCTGATTGGGGCCGCTACCGGGGCTACGGCTACGGGAGCCCCATCACGAATGTCATCATGATCGACGCGTCAGATCCAACGGCCATGACAATCACCGAAGAGCTCAGGGTTGACGGATCGCAGGTGAGTGCACGGCTCATCGGTGATCAGATGCGTCTCGTCGTGAACGCTGCGCCCCTCGGGTTCGAGTGGGTTTACCCGCAAGGAAGCGGATTGCGCTCCGAACGGGATGCGCTCGCCGCAAACAAGAAGCTCATCGAGGAATCAACCGTCGATAACTGGCTTCCGTACTTCATACACGAAGCCGGAGGAACCACGACGGACGGGGTACTGGTCGAGTGTGCAGACGCCTATCACCCGGAATCGTTTTCCGGTTTCGAGCTGTTAACCGTGATAACGCTTGATCTCTCCGAGGGCTTGATACCGGTGAACTCAACCGGCCTGATGGCAGGTGGTTCTCAGATCTACGCCACTGCTGATCGAATCTATGTAGCCCAGCAGAGATGGATCGATTGGAGCCAGGACAGTCCGGACATCGAGGGAATCACCACCGATGTCCACATGTTCGACACCGGCGAAGACACGCTTGCCTACCTCGCCAGCGGCTCGGTTCCCGGATTCTTGTTGAATCAGTTCGCCATGGACGAATATGAGGGTGACCTCCGGGTGGCGAGCACGCGAACGCCGGAGTGGTTCGGATCCGGTGATAGCGACTCGCTGGTCACTGTCCTGCGAAGGAACGGGGCCAAGCTCGAAGTCATCGGCCAGGTCGAGGGGTTGGGTGTCACCGAGCAAATTCGTTCCGTGCGCTTCATCGGACCTCTCGGCTATGTTGTCACGTTCCGCCAAACGGACCCGTTATACGTCGTTGATCTCAGTGAACCCACCAACCCGGTCGTCAGGGGTGAGCTCAAGATAAACGGCTACTCGGCGTACCTTCACCCGTACGGCGAAGGCCAGCTCGTCGGCGTCGGTCAAGACGCCACGGACCAGGGTCGCACCCTCGGACTTCAACTGTCGTTGTTTGACGTGACGAACCCCGAAGAGCCGATTCGGATCGACGCTCTCTCACTGGCGAACGCGTACACCGAGGCCGAGTGGAATCACCTGGCTGTAACCGCGTGGAAAGATCGTTTCTTCATTCCGTACGAGCGGTGGGGGGACGCAACGCCATTTGAGGGCATCGCCGAGGGCGAGCCCCATCCGTTTCCGTCGAACTTCGAATCGGGCTTACTCGTGGTGGAGGTCGGTGACGGCATCCGTGAGGTCGGACGCATCTCACATCCTTCGAGCTACTTCTGCTGGGATGAAGAAACCGGAGAAGTTCCGTTTGGCGACGAGAGAGCCGATTACTGCGAACCGGATTACGGCGGTCAGATCCGCAGGTCTTTGATTATCGGCGACGACATATTTACTGTGTCGTCGAGAGGCGTGCAGTCCAACGACTACACGACGCTCACGATCGGGGTCTTCACCCCTTTTAAGTGAGCCCTCCTGTGCAACGGTTGAGCCCCGCTCCACGATGTGGAGCGGGGCTTAACCTATGGCGTCGGAGCCGAAAAGGAGCTTCCCGTGTTTCTCCGCGTCGCAGGCGCCCAACTGAATCTGGTCGTCGGTGACATCGCCGGAAACCAGAAGCGGATCGCTCACGCCATGGCGTGGGCCGAGGCCGAGGGTTGTGACGTCCTCGTTCTCTCGGAGCTCGCCATAGGCGGCTATCCGCCGGAGGACCTGGTCTTGCGCGACGACTACGTTTCCGCAAATCTCGACGCCCTCGAGTCACTTGCAGCCCAGTCCGGATCGGTCCTCACGGTCGTGGGGTTTGTCGACCGAGTCGAGAATCATCAGGGGACCGATGACGCCCACCACCGGTCGGTCGCCAATGCGGCAGCCCTGATTTGCCAGGGTGAGGTCAAAGGCGTCTACCACAAGGTGCATCTGCCCAATTACGGCGTCTTTGACGAGGATCGGTATTTCATCCCGGGGGCCGAGGCCGCAAAACTATGGCGGATTGGCGATATTCCGATTGGTGTTTCGGTGTGCGAGGACGCATGGTTGCCGGGCGGCCCGCCGGTTCTGCAGGGTCTGGCCGGTGCAGAAGTGCTCTTCAACATCAACGCTTCTCCGTACCATCAGCACAAGGGAGACGAGCGAACTCAACTCATATGTGATCAGGCGCGAGAAGCCGGGGCGCCGCTTGTCTACGTCAATCAGGTTGGAGGACAGGACGAACTCGTCTTCGATGGCGGTTCAATGGTTGTCGGGGCGGATGGTTCTATCTTGTATCGAGCTCTCCAATTCGTCGAGGATCGTTTTTGGGTCGACGTTGAAGTTTCTCCCAATGCCAATATTGCGCTGCCTGAGGTCGGACGCCCCGAGCCGAGGTTGGAAGGCGTCGAGTTCCCCGATTCGGCGCCACGGTTGACCCATGAACACGAGGTGTACGAGGCCCTCACCGTCGGGCTTCGTGATTATGTGACCAAGAACGGGTTTTCATCCGTCGTGATCGGATTGTCCGGCGGTATCGATAGCGCGTTGACGGCGACGGTAGCCACCGATGCCCTCGGACCGGAGGCCGTGTGGGGAATCGCGATGCCCTCACGCCACAACGCAGACCAGTCGCTGATCGATGCCAGGGAGCTGGCTGACAACCTCGGTTGCCGCTTCGATGTCATTGAGATCGAAGCGCTGTTCACGACGTATCTCGAGACGCTTGCCGACCTGTTTTCGGGAAGTCCCTTCGGCGTTGCCGAGGAGAATTTGCAGGCGCGGATCCGGGGAGCATTGCTCATGGCTGTCTCGAACAAATTCGGCCCCATGGTGGTGACAACGGGCAATAAATCGGAGATGGCCGTTGGGTACGCAACGTTGTATGGAGATATGGTTGGTGGCTTCTCTGTGCTGAAGGACATCTTCAAACAACAGGTATTCGCACTGGCTCGTTGGCGAAATCGCAACGGCGTAATCATCCCGGTTTCTTCGATTGAAAAGCCGCCATCGGCCGAGCTGCGTCCAGACCAAAAGGATTCGGACAGCCTGCCGCCGTATGAGGTGCTCGACCCGATCCTGGAGCGATACGTCGAAGGTGACGAATCACTCACAGACATCGTCAGAGCGGGTTTCGAGGAGGAGGTGGTTCGCCGCATCATCGACCTCGTGGACCGCAATGAGTACAAGCGCCGACAGGCGCCGCCAGGCGTCAAGGTGACCACCAAAGCGTTTGGCAGGGATCGGCGATTGCCGATCACCAACGGTTTTCGGAGATAGATCTATCCGGCGCGGTCTGCCAGAACTTCTTCGATGGTCTCGTCGATAGTCGGAAGGCGCGTGGTGAGCAGGCCCGTGGCGAGGTCCACGTTGAGTGACAGATCGTTGGCGCGTCCTGGCGGCGAGGACGACTCCAGTATTTCGATGTCGGACCTTCCCGCCGCCTCCAAGAGAGCGTGCCCGAACTCGGATCGGGATGCCGATTCGCTGGCGGCAATGTGAAGCATTCCTTCGATATCGGTCGGCACGAGTTCCCACAAAGCGTCTGCCATCGTGGTCACCGGAACGAACGAGCGTATTTCGTCAGCGAACAGCTCGAGAGGTTCACCCGGGTCATGATCGAGCACAAACGAAGAGAACGGATACCGGTCACTGCGATTGCGGCCAATCATGGCGCTGGTTCGCACGATGAGTGCCGTTGGGTGGGCGGCGAACACCAGATCTTCGCCGGCTGCCTTGGAACGTCCATAGGCATTGATGGGCGATCGATAGTCTTGCTCGACATACCCGCCTTTCGTGCCGTCGAAGACATTGTCGGTCGACAAAGCGATCAATCGCGCTCTGGCGGTTGCGGCCGCCATGGCCACATAGCCGGCCCCATCGGCATTTATGGCAAACGCCTGCTCCGGATCGCGAGTGCATGCCCCGATCAAACTCATGGCGGCGCAGTGGATGATGGCATCGGGTCGCACTGAGGAAATCGTGCTGCTCACCGAGACCGGATCGGTGATATCCCATCTGAGATCCGCTGCTCTGCTGTGCGACGCGCCGATGGGCGTCATGAAATCCGGGACCCGTTCCATCAAGGTGACGCCGAGAAACCCGGTCGCGCCGGTGACGAGGACACGCATGCCGAGCGAGGTTACTGGCATCTAGGGTTGCGCCATGTTTGTGATGGTCGACGGTGAAATCACCGAAACAGGAGAGGTGACCATTCCCTACACAGACCAGGGATTGCAGCGTGGGGACGGTTGTTTCGAGTTTGTCCGTCTGTATGACGGCGCCTTCTTTGCCCTCGAAGAGCATCTCGATCGACTCGCGAAGAGCGCCGAGATGCTCGGACTCGAACTTCCGAATCGCGCCGCAATCGCCCGCTGGTTTCATATGGCGAGCAAACATGCGGCTCCCAACCATTGCGGGGTCCGAATCCTCGTGACCCGGCGTGAGCCTGATACCAATCGCGTGCGGTGTGTTCTCGGAGTCGACGAGTTGCCCCCCGCAAAACTCTGGCGGATGACCGTTGTGGAAGCGCCATGGCAACCTGCGGGAGCCAGCTGGGAGCTGGCAGGCGCCAAAACACTGTCATACGCTCCGAACATGGCCAGCGCCCGACTCGCCCTGCAACGGGGGTTCGACGACGCAGTATTGGTCAGTCGGTCGGGCATCGTGCTCGAGGCTCCTAGAGCGGCTGTGGCCTGGGCAATAGGTGGTGTGCTCGAGACCCCCGCTCTGACGCTCGGAATCCTCGACTCCATCACCCGCAGGCACGTCCTGCTGGCAGCCGGCGAGGTCGGCATCGAAGTGGTCGAGGGCCAGTTCCACCTCGACCGCATGCTGGCAGCCGATGAGGTCATGGGAATGTCCAGCGCCAAGGAAGTGGCGCCGATCGTTGCGGTAGATGACAACACCTATCCCGAAGGCCCCATCACCGAACGCCTCGCCAAGGCATTCACCGATAGAGTCCGTGGTCTCATGCAGACATGAGCCTTGCTGTCGTCACAGCCCTCGAGGATCTGTACGAAGGGGTTGTGATGGAACCCGATACCTGGACCGATGAACGCATGCAGGAATGGATGGCCTCGATCGACGGCGAATCCGTTGACAAGGAGGCGATCAAAGTGCTGACCCGGGGTATTCGGAGGGCGCAGCGCATGAGAACGTATTGGGCAGGACGCGCCGACGGTCCTCCCGATTGGCGTGCCAGAGTCGATCAATCGCTTGCCGGTCAGGCCTGGCGCGTCTGCCTCGATTTGGCAAACTGGTCGTTGGCCAGGAATCCAGACCCTGCGGTCTTTGGCATCATGGCTGAGCGATTCCGGTGGGTGAAGTTCGAGCCTTACCCGCTGACATATGAAGCTTGGCTGGCTCAGTACAGCGGACCCCAATAGCGAAGGCAGCGCTTCGGCTCGGTCTCGTCAAGCGCTCGAAAAAGCAAGAACTTCGACTCGAACCATCCCGGTTGTTCACCCAGGATTGTCGGGATGCTTCCGGGCTCGACGACGACCCGCTCCGACCCAACCTGCAAGATCGCCTGCACGTTCGGATTGCCTTCGAGATAATTACGCACCGACGGGATCGGGATCAAGAGATCTTCTTCGATGTAATACGCAAGGGCGGCGTCGTTGGTATCGATCACGCGAACCATGACGTCCTGAGTATCGCTCAGATGTAACGTCCCCGGCACGAGCAGATGATTCGATTCCCCCCGGGCCGTGAGCAGGTTGGAGTACATGTTGAACCCGAATCCGGTCTTGATCTCCAGGTACGGTGTGAGCCCGTTGAGAGCTGTGAGCAGGACTACCACCGCGAGCACAGGATGTATTCGGCCCAGTGGTCGCGGCGCTGTTTCGGTACTCGACCGACTACGGGCGTAATCGGCGGCGAGCAGGACGGCGCCTGCTCCATACATCAGCCATATGGGGTAGGCGAGCAGCCAGGTTGGCAGGTCTGTCATCAACAACAACACCTGGACGCTCAGCAACAGCAGACCGATCAGGAGGGGCCGGTCTCCCTGCGAGACGAGCTGTGCCAGGCGGCCAAACCGTTTCCTGGCATGCAGCGCGACGTCGTCTGGCAGAAAGAGCAAGAAGAGAGGCACGAGGGTCGATGAGAAGTCGTAGATATGGCCGCGCGGTTCGAGCGCAAGGAGAAAGTGGAAGCCCAGCGCGAACGCAACGCCAAACCGCATGCGGGTGAGCAACATGATGGGAATCGCGAGTTCAGCGATCAATGATCCATAGATCGCGAGATACGACATTGGCCCGTTGCCCACGATCGTGATGCCAGCCATCGATCCGATTTCGCTCGCCAGAATCGGGGCGCAGCTCGTAGATGGGTCGAGAAAGGCGGTGTTGAGCTTCGAGAACGCGATGAATGAGTACGCGATGACGAGCGTGGCCCTCGCTGCGGGAACGAATACAGCAAGCCAATCATCTCCCTTCACCAGAATCGACAGCACGATGCAGAGGCTTATCAGCCACAGGATCACTTCGTGGTTCCCGAGAAACGGTGCCTTGGCGATGGTCACGAGGAGCTGCAGTGACGCCAGGGCGAGCAAGCTGGTTCGGTGCGGCTTCCACAGAATCGATCCGGCCAGCAGCACCATGACGATTTGAGCTACGCCGGCCGGCGATCCGCGCAAAATCTCAGTGGGATTTCCGATGATGTGAAACAGCTCGGCTGCGCCCCACAATCGTACAAACCACTGATACCGGGTTCTGGTTGCCGTCTGGCTCATGAGTAAGTCTTCGTCACGTGTTCGCAGTGGCCCAACCCTAAATAGCAAAGGACCCGGTGACCCGGGTCCTTTGCTTGAGGAGGAGTGCTATGCGCAAACGGGTGTTTGCTATGTCCGGTGGCTCTTGGAGGGGCCAACACCGTATGCATCGTCGGAACACTCAAAAACTATCGGAGCATTGCGGGGGATCACATCCTGACTAGTCACAGGAGAATTGCGGCGACGACCAGGAAACCGGCGAATCCCAGTACGTCGGTGAGGAACGTCAGGAAGATGTTCGAGGCCAGAGCCGGATCGAATCCTGCCCGCCTCAGAACAATGGGGATGCTGGCTCCCGCAAGCGCCCCGACTGCGAGGTTCGCGAACACCGAAATCCCCATGGCAATCGCAACCCGGGTATCTCCACCGGATGCGGCGAGAGCCACCAGGGTGCTCACCACCCCGACGATGATTCCCAGTGAGAGCCCGATCTGGAATTCGCGAACGATCACTTCCCGAATGCGCTGGGAGGGCACCTGATTGGTGGCCATGGCACGAATCGTGACTGCCAGCGCCTGAGCTCCGCCGTTACCTCCCAGGAGGGCAACAATGGGCATGAGGGATGCGAGCACCACATTCTGAGCGATCTGGCCTTCCAGGGTTCGGATTGTCAACGAAACGACCGTTGCGAGGATGAGGTTGACAAAGATCCATGGCAGTCGCATCCGGATCGATGTCGAGGCGCCGGTATAGGTCGATTCCTCCGGTCCGGCGCCAACTGCAACTGCCATGTCTTCGCCGGCCTCGTGTTGGATTGCCTCGAGGGCCTCTTCGACCGTCACGATGCCCATCAGCCGCTGTCCGCTGTCCACCACCGGTATCGCAAACAGGTGGAAGCGCTGGATCATTTCGGCGACTTCTTCACGGTCGGCCTCGGGCCCCACGGTCACAGGGTCGCGAACCATCACTCTGGCGAGGCTCGTGTCGTCGCTGGCAAACACCATCTCCCTGAATGAGAGCACCCCCTGGAGCCGCTGGTCTGCGTCGACTACGTATACGTATGACAGGTCGTCGAAGGTCTCGCTCATGGCCTTGAGCTCTTTTGTCGCCTGAGCCGTCGTGAGATCAGCCGAGAGGGCGGCGACATCCGTACGCATCATCCCACCGGCGGTATCCGGTCCATAGCTGATGAATCGTTCGACATCGCGTCGCATGGCACCATCGAGGGCAGCGAGATACGGTTGGCGTTCCTCAGAATCCAACTCGTGTAACACGTCGGCGACCTCGTCGGCGTCCATCGCCTCGAGCATCGGGCCAACCTCTCCCGGACCCATTTCGAGCAACCGCTTGGCCGCTGACGCCGGCTGCATCTCCTCTACGATTTCTGCGGCCGAGGATGCGGCCAGTTGACCGAGCAGACCTGCGGCAGTCTCGGGCGGCAAAGCTTCGAGCACATCCGCGGCGTCGTACGGATCCCGTTCCGCGATTCGGTCCCATTCCTGCGGATTGGCGGCGAGGTAATCCTGGACTTGCTGCGGCTCGCGCCTTGCCAGCTCGCGCAAACTGCGCGCCAGTTGGCGGGGACGAACGCGAAATCTCATCCTACTTAGGTTAGGTCGGGCGACTGGTTCGGCAGAGGCTCGCGCGACCTTCGAGACCCTATAAATGCACGGACCCCCCGGATGGTGAGAGGGGGCCCGTGCGATGAGTAGGTGCCCCAGGGGGGTAGGGCGTTCCTACATCTTGTTGGCGCGCCGGGGTCAGACGCACTCCAACGGGATACAGGATACTCGCGATGTTGCCGACAGCGCATCGAGAAAACGCTCTCAGTGAAATTCTTCCAGGTCGCCGCGTAAGGTACTCGGGGTTTGTCGAGCCTCTTTGGCCCATAGACTCGAACAGGTGGAACACCGGCTCACCCACTACAGCCACGGCGCCGGCTGAGCGTGCAAACTCGGGCCTGACGAGTTGGCGCAGGTCTTGCGCCGCACGCACACCTCACCTGACCACCCCGATGTGGTGGTTGGCCTGGACGCGCCGGACGATGCGGGCGTCTACCGCATAACCGACGACGTCGCGATCATCCAGACCGTCGATTTCTTCACTCCGATCATCGACGACCCGTTTGATTTCGGACGGATCGCGGCCGCAAATGCGATCTCCGACATATACGCGATGGGAGGCATCCCGAGAACGGCGCTCCAGCTCATCAGCTGGCCGCGCGATGACCTGCCGTTTGAGTTGCTTGGCCAGATCATCGAAGGGGGGATGGCTGTGCTCGACGAAGCCGAGTGCGTTCTCATCGGAGGCCACTCGATCGACGACAAAGAACCCAAGTACGGCTTTGCAATAACCGGGACTGCCCATCCTGATGAGGTGATAACCGTCGGCGGCGGCCAACCGGGCGATGTGCTTGTTCTCACGAAATCGCTTGGTGTGGGGATCATCGCGACGGCGATAAAAGGCGGGCACGCATCGGAGGATGAAACCGCGGCGGCGGTGGCTTCAATGGTTGAGCTCAATCGCGCCGCAGGCGCTGCCATGATGTCGATCGGCGTAAAGGCAGCGACTGATGTCACAGGCTTCGGGTTGCTGGGACACCTTCTGGATATCACGAGCGGTGCCGATATCGCCCTTGCTGCCGTCCCGATTCTCGATGGGGTCCTAGCCCACGTCGAGGCCGGTCGGGTTCCTGGCGGCACCAGGAGGAATCTGGCGGCTGTCACCGATCGAGTCGACTGGGGAGAGGTCGATGAGGCCCATCAGATCATCCTCGCCGACGCTCAGACCAATGGTGGATTGCTGATGGCGGTTGCGCCGGACAAGGAAGCTGAGCTCGTCGACGCGTTGGCCCATGCCGGGGCGAAAGGGATCGCCATTGGTCACATCACGGGGAGCGATCGGATACGCATCCGATAACGCGAATCGGGGACCCTTGCGGGTCCCCGATCATACGATGAACGGTTCTCGTTACAGGCCCATGTTTCCAGCCACCGGCAACCAGGACGACTGACCGAAGTCGAACTGTTCGTTGGCGTTGCCCTGCGTGTTGGTGTAGCGCAGGTAGAACCGCTGGTCGCTCGGACGGAAAATGCCCATCGTGTAGGTTCCATCTCCGGTCCAGTCACCCGACACCAGCCGGTCGCTCGGGTTGCCGTAGAAGAACTGGTTGTTCGTCGGTGCGACATTTCCGGGGGTCACTGCGTCTGTGAAGTAGACGAAACCGGTCGTGTCACGGTAGAGCCCGACCGTTTCGGATCCATCGGCATTGAAGTCTCCGACGAACGGCTTATCTCCGGGATCACCGAAGTAATAGTCGTAGTCGGCGACGAAGAAGCCGTTGTTGGCCCCGAGTTTGTTGGCAATGAAGACCCGGCCCTGGGAGGGTCGGTACACCGAAATGGTGTCCTTGCCGTCGTTGTTGAAGTCGCCCGCCAGCGGGATGTCGCCTGCGATGCCGAGAGTGAACTGGATCTCGCCGACGCCCGTGGTGTTGCTATTACGCAGATACACGAAGCCATTCGATTGGCGGTACATGCCCACCGTTTCGATGCCGTCACCGTCCCAGTCACCGATCACCGGGATGTCGCCCGGATTTCCGTAAAAGAAGCTCGTGACGGCTCCGCTGTCGGCCCGCAGATGCCACTCGCCCGTATTCGGATTCACGAGTCCGACCGTATGGCCGGCGGACGGGGGTGGCGTCGTGTCATCGATGACGATCGACACGGTTGCGACGTTCGACACGTTTGAACCATCCGACACTGTGTACGTGAACGAGTCGCTCAGGTTGGCCGAACCATTGTGGGTGTAAGTCACGTTCAGTCCGCTGACAACCGCCGTCCCGTACGTCGGCTGTGATACCACAGTGACGTTCGAGAACGCCTGACCGTCGGGCTCGGTGTCGTTCGCTGTCACGGCGATCACCTTCGATCCACCGAGACCTGCCACGACGGCGTTGTCATTGACGGCAACGGGTGGGCTATCGACTCCGATTTCGACGGATCCGATCTCGCACGCTCCCTCGAGCGGACGCCCTGTCCCGCGCTGGTCGACGGACGTGGGGCACACCGCAACCGGAATCTTGTTGATCGCGGGGCTTCCGGTGTCAGGCAGCTGCGTGAACGTCGGTCCACCATTGTCGGCCAGGGCCAGGAGCATCGGATCGATCGGCGATCCGCTGGTTCCGACCTGGTCGCCGGTTGTCGAGTTGAAGGTACAGAAACCTGTGAACGGTTCGTTGCCGACGATGTTGTAGCCGCCGCTGTCGATTACTCCATTGCACTCGAGCGTGAACACCGACGTGTTGTCGGCCAGGATCGTGCCGGTCATGGTGACCGTACTTCCGGTGCCGTCATCGCTCCAGATTCCGCCGCCAGACGTGGAAGCGTTGTTCTCGGTGATGGTCGAGTTGATGATCGTGAGATCGGCACCGTTGTTGTTCGCGATGCCTCCTCCGCTCGGTCCACTGTTCCCGGTAATGGTCGAGTTGGTTATCGTGGCCTGACCCGTTTCCGATGGTGCCCCACCGTTTGCGATGTTGTAGATCGCACCGCCGCCGAAGCTGGTGGTGGTGTTGGCGCTGAATGTCGACGAGTCGATGGTCATGTCGCCGATGTTGTAGATGGCTCCACCGGCCACCAGCGTGGATACGGTGGCCACCGAGTTGCCGGTAAACGTCGACGTACCGACGGTCAAAACGCCGGCATTGTAAACCGCTCCTCCGACACCGTCCTCGGTGGTGTTTGACGTAAACGTCGACATGTCGACGGTCGAAGTCCCGAGGTTGTGCAAGGCCCCGCCATCGGAAGGCTCAACGCCCGAGGTGCCGGCGCCGTTGCCTGTGAAGACAACGTTGTCGATGTCTGCGCTCGAGGTCGGATCGACGAATACGCCTCCGGCTTCTGCGACACCGGTGTTGCTGTCGAACGTGGTCCCGTTTGCCGTGAGCGATGATGCGAACAGGAACACCCCACCACCCTTGTTTGCTGCGGAGTTGGAATCAACCGACACCGAGCCAAGCGTGACGGTCGAGTTCGCAGCAGAGATGCCGCCTCCGCTGTCGGTGGCGGTATTCGCTGCGATCGTCGCTCCACTGGTTACGTTCAACGTGCCGCCGTCGAGCTGAATGCCGCCGCCGGCCGGTGCACTGTTGTTGGTGATGATGGCCGCTGCGATGGTGGTGTTTCCGCCTGGAATGTAGATACCGCCGCCTGCGCCGACCGCCGAGTTGGAGTCGATGATCGTGTTGCCAGAGATGGCAAGTGTTCCGTGGTCGCTGATGGCTCCACCGTTGCCGACGGTCTCGGCGGCTCCGGTTGGATCGTCGGTCGCCCGGTTGCCCGTGAAGGTCGGCGAGGCCAGCGTGGTGTTGTCGTTGTTGTAGAGCCCGGCTCCGTCCTTGGCCGTATTGTCCGAAATCGTGACCAGAGAAATCGACGTGGTCGTCGCGGTGTTTGCCACATAGATGCCGCCGCCGTTTTCAACCGCGTCGTTGTTGCTGACCGTTCCGCCGGTCATGTTCAAGGCAGCACCGTTGAAGATTGCTGCTCCCTCATTTGCAGTGTTGGAATCAAACAGGCCCGAGGTGATCGTGGCGGTGCCGCCGTTGTTGACAGCTCCTCCTGCGAGCGCTGCGTTGTTCGTCAACGATCCCCCGTTGATGGTGAGGGTTCCGAGGTTCTGGATTCCACCTCCGAAGTCGGCGGTGTTGTTGGCAATGCTGGTTCCGGCAAGGACCGTGAGGCGGCCGGTTGATCCGTTCAGTACGCCGCCGCCAGAACCTCCGGTCGCAGCGTTGCCAGTGAGGCTGACGCCATCGAGGGTGAGGTTGCCTGCGTTGTTGATGCCGGCTCCGGTCGTAGAAGCGCCACCGCTGATCGTGATGCCCTTCAGAAGCACGGGATTGGCTCCGACGCCGACCGTGATCACGGAGGCGCCGCCGGTGCCGGTGATCGCGGCTGTTGGCACTGCGGCTTCGATGTTGAGCGGATACACCATCGAGATGTCTTCGGTGCAGGTACCCGAAAGAGCAATCGTGTCCCCGCTCGCCACGCCGGGAGGAAGCGGCGGCATGGCGGCCGGGTCGCCGCTGATGAGCGACTGCAACGTCGGGTAGCTGGGGGGAGGCGAGGCACAGTCATAGGCGACCGTGGCTGCCTGAGCGGGACCGGCGATTGCCAGGAGCGACGCCGTGAGCGCTACGGCCAACCAGAGTGGCAGCAATCGATGTTGAGTCAGACGTGTCGTCATGAAACTTCCTTTTTGTGTGTGCGGCCTGTATGTGTTTGGCCTGTTTGTGTGCTGTTTGCGTGCGCCCGTTTGCGTGTGCAGCCTGGCTGTATTGGTGCGGCACGTACCCCGTGCCCGTTGCGACTTGATGTGAGTGTTATCCCCCCAAGGCGCGATACCTTGCCATCAGGTTACGTCGGTTGTCGATGACTTTTGTGGGTCTTTAGGCCTCTTTTTTCTTGTAGAAGCTTCCAGAAACGGGTCAATCCAACATCGGCCAAACCGGTCGAAAACGCCGGGTGAGACCTCATCAACCCGACCTAACCTGACACCATGACTTTTCGGAGGAGTTTTCGGGGGTTGGCCTGGTCGGTGGTTGGCCTGGCGTTCCCGGTCATTGCCTGGGGAGCGGTGGTGCGCGCGACCGGTTCAGGAGCCGGGTGCGGAAACACATGGCCGACGTGCGATGGCGAACTGTTGCCAGTCGCATCATCTACCGAGCAACTCATCGAGCTCTCGCATCGGCTTTCCAGTGGCTTGTTCGGGTTGGTGGTCATAGCCCTTGCGGTGTATGCGAGGCGCGTGTTTCCCGCAGGCCACACCGTGCGAAAACTCGCCTTGCTCACACTGGTACTCACCGGCGTAGAGGCTCTGTTGGGGGCCGGCCTCGTGCGTTTCGAGCAGGTGGCCGACAACGCCGAAGTATCGCGAGCGTTCTGGATCTCGGGACACCTCGTCAATACGATGCTCCTACTGGCTGCCGCTTTTGCGACAGCCTGGTTCGCAACATATACGGATCGGCGCTACGAACGAACGCCTGGCACCATGCTTGCGGGCGCACTTGCTCTCTTGGTCGTGGGGATGAGCGGAGCGATCACAGCTCTCGGAGACACACTGTTTCCCGCGGCTTCGTTTGTCGACGGCCTACGGAGCGAATTGTCCGTGACGGCCAGCGTGTTTGAACGATTGAGGATCGCCCATCCAATCCTGGCCGTCGGTGCTGCGGTTGGGATCATGCTTTTGGTACGCGCACGCGGCCTGGCGGGCGGGAGGTCCCGGGACATCGAATCGAACAGGAGCGGTGGCGGACGCGCGCTCGTGCTCGTCCTGGTTGTGCAGCTGGTAATCGGAGTCGTGAATGTGTTGCTGGCCGCACCCATCTGGATGCAGGTGGTTCACCTGCTGGTCGCCGATTTGGTGTGGGTGATGTACCTGCGCGTCGTGCTCGAGGAGTCGACCGTTCCCGCTCCGATCGCATCGATGTCAGCCCGATGACCGGCTCGGCCATGGAAGCCCTGGCGGCAGTGACGGTTGGCCAAAAGGTTGCGGCCCTGATCCAGCTGACCAAGCCGCGCATCATCGAGTTGCTGCTCGTGACGACGCTGCCCGCGATGATGCTTGCTGCCAGGGGATGGCCGGGTACGTGGTTGGTGTTGGCCACACTCATTGGCGGGACATTGTCAGCGGGTGGGGCCAATGCGCTCAACAACTATGTAGATCGCGATGTCGACACGTTGATGCGGCGGACTTCCAAACGCCCGCTTCCTACCCATGCGGTGTCACCGAATGTGGCTCTGGTGGTCGGGATCGCCCTCGGTGTTTCGGGCTTCTTCGTTCTGTTGTCGACCTCCAACGCGCTGGCGGCGATGCTTTCGACGGGCGCGCTGTTGTTCTACGTCTTCGTGTACACGCTTGTTTTGAAGCGACGCACCGTCCAGAACATCGTTATCGGCGGAGCTGCCGGCGCCGCGCCTGCCCTCGTCGGATGGGCTGCTGTCACGGGTTCACTGTCGGCGGGTGCGTGGGTGCTGTTTGCGATTGTGTTCATGTGGACCCCGCCCCATTTTTGGGCTCTTGCCTTGAGATATAAAGAAGATTACGAGCGAGCCGGAATCCCGATGCTGCCGGTTGAGCGGGGCGAGGCGGCGACGCTGCAAGCGATTGTGAGGTATACGGTTGGCATGGTGCTGATCTCCTTCGGGCTGGTGATCGACGACGCCATCGGGGCGGTGTATGTCGTGCTGGCGGCGTTGCTGGGAGCGTGGTTCCTGTCCGAGGTCTCACGGCTCAGAACAGATCCGGGTCGTGCGATGATTGTATTTGCCCGCTCGAATCTCTATCTGACCCTGCTCTTCGGTGCGGCGGCTCTGGATGCCGTCGTCAGCTGAGCGCTGTTTTCGCAGTTTGATGATCGAAGGGGCGCTCAAGCCCTCGTCCTGACATTCCGATGAATCTGGATGCACGCCTCAACGTGGCGCGCCTGGCGCCGGCTTCTCGTCTCCACCATGGGTGTGGTGATGCTGCTTGCGCTGGGAGCGTCACCTTCTTCTGCTCAAACGACGAGTATCAGCGAAGACGCGGTGTACGAGGTTGATTCGGAGACCGGAGTCATTCACGTAGAGCGAGCGGTGCGGGTCGACCGGGCATCCGGCATCGGCTCTATCCAGGTGCCGGTTGACGCCTCGAGCGAGAACGTGACCGTGCAAGGCGGAAACCGGACAGTGCCGCTTTCACTATCGGGCGATGGTGATTATGCGTACGTCACCATTCCCGCCTCCTCGCTAACCGGTGACGAAGCCGTGTTGCGATATGACATCGTCGGTAACCCGAATCGATCGGAAAGTCCCGGCCGGGTCAATCCAGCGCTATCTGCGTGGGAGATCACGGTGATCGGTAGTCCCGGCAAGTCGAATGTCGAAATCGTGGTTCCGAAGCCGTATCGCCCTGAATGGGCGGGGACCAACTCGGTTGCCTACCTCGACAAGTCGGACCGGGTCGAGATCAAGGTGACGCGCATCAACAACCCGACGGATTTCGTGCTGGCGGTTGCGGCACGCGATGATCGCAAACTCTCTGTGCGCGAGTTCAACATAGATGGCCATTTCGTGAGACTGCATTTCTGGCCAGGCGACGAGGAATGGGCTGATTTCGTTGAGGACAATGCCCGCCTGGCATTGCCTGTTCTACGGGAACGGATCGGGCGACCGTGGCCCGAGGTCGACACGCTCGATATCATCGAGTCACCCCGGCCATACCTGATCGGGTACGGAGGATGGTACGCAATCAACCTCGGTGAGATCGAGGTCGGTGAACGTCTCCTCACCTCAACGCTCATCCATGAGTTGACGCACGCATGGTTCAACGACAGCCTGTTTCAAGAGCGCTTCATCACCGAAGGACTGGCCGACACGTTCGCGAGGCAAGCCGCGTTGTCCCTCCTGGAGGGTGACCTCGCCCCTGAGGTTCGGGAGGCGATGGAGGAGACGCTCGAGGTACCCGAGCAGCCCGATCTCGATTCAACCGCGGCCCGTCCTCTGCTCGATTGGAGCAGCAGTGCCTTCGGGTCGTTTGACATAGAACGATACGGCTACCAGACCTCCTTCTATGTCGTCAACGAGCTGTATGAAGAAATAGGTCAGGAAGCCTTCGCTGAGATGCTCGTCGCGGCCGATCTCGACTACACCGCGTATCCGGCGTCAGATCCAACGGAGACGGTGTTCGTCGCTGCCAACTGGCAACGATTCTTTGATCTCGCAGAGCGCATCGGTGGATCCGACCTCACGGAGGATTTGTTCCGGACATACGTGTTGCGCGAAGAGGACGTGGCGTTGCTCGATGACAGGTCGGCCGCCATCGAGGCGTACGAAGCGTTCGCGGAGCGAAGCCGCCCGTATGAGGTTCCGATCAATGTGCGCGACGCGCTCAATGCGTGGGCTTTTGATGCGGCGCTCGAGCGCATCGATGAGGCAGATGCTGCCCTGTCAGACCTCCAGGCGCTCGATGCAAGGGCGGCGGCGAGCGATTTCGATCTACCGATCGATCTCACAGAGGAGTACGAGGCAGGTGACTTCGACCAGATAGCTCCCAACCTCGACATGTATTCCAGGGCCCTCGATCGATTGGACGAAGTTGCGCCGCTCCGTGAGCGTCCGCTGTCCTGGCTGGAGACGACCGGGTTGGGTGACACCGACATCAACTATTACTTCGATCTGGCGACCGCCCGGATCAATAACGGGAATCCCCTGGGCGCTATCGAGGCAGCGGACCAGGCGGTCGAACAGTTCTCGGGTCTGAGCGCTGCCGGACTTCGCACGATTGGCTTGCGGGTGATGATCGGCCTGGTCCTCCTCGTTGTGGCAGGTTTCGCAATTCGGCTGGGAATCGCTTTGGCCATGCGCCGGAGCTCGCCAACTCTCCGGCTCGACGCCCTCGAGGGGGGCGACGCCGAATCCATCGACCGGGTCGCATAGCCTTCGCTGGTCTAGATCGGTCGGAGCTAAAGTCAGGCTTCATCACGTGAGCATCCGGCTCAAGCCCGGCGGGCATCTCGCCGCCGGCAGCAATCCGGTTCACCTCAATGCGCAGGATCTGACATGACCGACATCAACGAAGAGACCCCCGCGGAGATGTCGGTGATTCGAGAGCTTCGCCGTGGTATCGATGACATTGATCGTGAGATCGTCGATCTCCTCGCCAAGCGGGTTGAGCTTGCGGTTGAAATCGGCAGGCTCAAGTTGCAGCAGGGGGTCGACCTTCGCTCTCCGGACCGCGAGCAAGGACTTCTGAGTGTCGTGAGAAGCGAAGCTGATCGGCTAGGGCTCGATGTCGATCTCGTGAGCAGCTGGTTCGAGCGAATCCTCGACTACTCGCGCGCCAGACAAGCAGATGCACTGGACCTGCCGTGATCAGCTTTCTCTCCGATTTCGGACTGGACGATGAATTCGTCGGCGTCGTTCATGGCGTCATCGGCCGGATCGCTCCCGACATCCGCGTCATCGACCTCACGCACAACATCGGCGCCGGCGATGTTCGGGGGGGAGCGCTGGCACTCCTGCGTGCGGTCCAATACATCCCCGAAGGCGTCGCGCTCGCTGTGGTCGATCCCGGCGTGGGAACCGATCGTCGGGCAATAGCAGTCGAGAGCTCATGGGGCTATTTCGTCGGTCCCGACAACGGTCTACTGGCCCCTGCCGTAGCCATGGTGGGAGGTGCTGAGAAAGTTGTCGCGCTCGAAGATCCCCGGTTCATCTTGCCCGCGGCGGGAGCCAGTTTTGATGGTCGGGACAAATTCGGACCGGCCGCCGCCGTACTCGCGTCCGGACAGGCAGCGATCCAAGATCTGGGTCCGGTCCTCGAAGCAGGCAGTCTCACGCCGATGCTGTTGCCGCTGCCCGAAACAGAGGGTGACGGCATCCGCGGTGAGGTGTGGTGGATCGACCGGTTCGGAAACGCCCAAACCAATATCGGACCCCAAGATGCCGAAAGCCTCGGTCTGGTGCCCGGTGCAGAGGTTCAGGTGGACGTCGGCGCCAGCTCATACTTGATTCCGTGGGTGGTCGCATACGGCGACGTCGAGCAGGGCGAGTTGCTTCTGCACGTCGACTCCCAAGGGCTACTCGCGCTGGCGGTGCGTGAGGGCAGGGCTGCTGAAAGGCTTCAACTCGGGGGTAAGACCCAGGTTGTGATCCGCAGATCTACAGCGACAGTACCTTGATCGTTCCGGCTGCGAGAATCAGAATCAGGAGAGCCATGACGACGAATGTTGTGGCGCTGCGCATGGAGGGACAGTAGCGGTGAGTACGGTGTCACTGGGAATCGAATTCGTGACCCGCAAGGGATGTCCGCTGTGTGATGAGGCCCTTCCGACCGTTCGATCAGTCGCATCGAGCCTTGGCGTTCCCGTCAACTTGCGTGATGTCGACGAGGACCCGGCGCTGGCTGATCTCTCTGATCGGGTGCCTGTGGTCCTCTCGGCGTCCGGCCAGGTCCTCGCCGAGGGTGATATCTCCTCGATCGGGCTCTGGTTCCGCCTGGCGATGGGGCGTTTGACCGGTTGGTGAGCGGGCCTCGTAGGAGGAGCCCGACTATTACGCTTTCGGCGTGGATTCCATACCTGCAGCAACAGTCGCGAGATTGCCCGTCTATTTGCGATGCCTCAACGATCTGCCAACCGAAAAGGCAACTATCTCGTCTGATGAACTCGCCGACCTGGTTCGAGTGAATGCCGCGAAACTGCGCAAAGATCTCTCGTACCTCGGTTCCTATGGGACCCGCGGCGTCGGCTACGACGTCGACCATCTACGGGCACAGATTGGTTTGGAACTCGGCCTCAGTCGGAGCTGGCGTGTGGCCATTGTTGGAACCGGCAACCTGGGCCGGGCATTGGCAGGGTATAAAGGCTTCACCGATCGAGGCTTCGATATTGAAGGATTGTTCGACGATGACCCGAAGAAGATCGGTAAGAAGATCCTGGGACGGGTCATCGAACCACTCGACGATCTCGACAAGGCGGTTGCCGAACGCAAGATTTCGATCGGTCTCATTGCGACCCCCGCCGCTGCCGCTCAGGAGGTGGCTGATCGGCTGGTCGCGGCAGGCGTCAGTTCGATCTTGAACTTTGCCCCGGTCGTGCTCTCTGTTCCGGAAGGCATTGAGGTGCGGAGGGTGGATCTGTCGGTCGAACTGCAAATCCTCAGCCACTACATGCAACGCCAGCTCCTACCGCGCGACATGGCGAACTAGAGCGTTCACGAGGTGAACGCACAGGAGTTGTGTTAGTCGCCCTCCGCCGTCTCCAACCGATGAAGTGACACGGCGAACATTGCGAACAGAAGCATCGAAACCAGGAAGAATGCTGTCGGGATGATCCGAACCTCGAAGGCATTGAGGCCTTCGATCTCACGTGGTCGAGGGCCCCGGGGCGCGTACATGATGAACAGCAAGCTGTTGAGTGCGGTCCACCCAAAGAGTCCGACTCCGGCTACCCGGAACCCGAGCTTTTTTCCGAGGTTGGTATACAGCAGCAAGTAGACAGAGCCATAGAACACGACCACCGATCCGACGGCGACGAACAGCCCTCGAAAGAGCAGGCTTTCCGGGAGGGTGATGTCGATCATCAGAGACCTCGCTCGTATTCGACGATCAATTGGATGTCTTCTTCGGTCAGGACCGCTCCGAAGCCAGGCATCCATCCCCGACCGATGCCATTGGTCCCGTATCCGATACCGTTGTCGGAGCCGTTGATGATGAAATCTACGTGATCGTCGGGATCCGGGAACTGCACGATCGTTCTGCCATCCCGAAGCGAGGGGCCGAGGGCGCCGGAACCCGGCTCGACGGTGAACGGCAAGCCGGCCGACCAACCCGATGTATGGCACCTTGCGCAATACGCCGAGTAGAGACCATACGCGCGGCTGGCGGCTTCGAGGTCGTCATCGAAAGACCGCTCGGCGATCGATTGGAAATCGACCTGGAATCTGGCGGCCGCCTGATTCTCCAGCAAAGCCTCGAGACCGGCCTGAGCTCCGGCGAGAATCGACTCCTGGTTCAGGGCGACGGGTGCCACCGCACCCAGCTCGGCGCGCAATGCAGCGGCGATGTTTCTCACCGTTTGCAGATCCCTAGTGGGCTCGCCAAGCGAATTCAGTTCGCTGAAGCTGTTGAGCGGATCGAGTTCGACCCGGATGTTCGTGGTTCCCAAGGTGTCGCGGCCCAAACGGTCTGCGGCGTCGTCCAAAAGGCGGGTGATCTTGGCCTCGTCGTCGTCGGAAAGGCCGTCGCGATCGGTGTCCAATCCGTTGGGTGCGTTGGCAATCAGCTGCGTCAGTTCTCCGGCCGGGGTGTTGGTTTCACTGTCGGCCACGCGCACCAGGTTGCCCAGGATTGCGGCCACTGCCGGCGCCTCCTCGATCTCTGCGATGGTGAGCTGCTGGGCCTCGATCGCATCGACGAAGATGCGTTCGACATCCCGAACCTTCAGCACTTCCTCTGCAACCTTGGGATCGACCTGATCGAGAGCTTCCTTCTGAGTTATCTGAATGCTTTCGAGATAGTTCATGAGGTCGTCGAGTTCCTGATCGTTTGCCGGACCTCCGACCTCCACGCCCCAGGCCGGCATGGGCGTACCGGGCCGACCGTAAACGAGCCAATACCGGACTTCATCGCGAGAATATCGATAGAACACGTCGTTGAGCGCAGGCGCAGCCCACGCGACCGTGACGCCGCTCCTTGCTTCATTGAACGTCGCAACCCCTCCGACTGCGCCTGCTCCGTGGCACCCGGCACAACCAAAACCATGCCCTGAAGTTCCGTCCTCGACGAAGAGCTCTTCGCCCCGATGGATCGACTCCTCGAGGAACTTTTCTTCAAAGGCCGCTTGCCTGCCGAGTTCGGTAGCGAAGTAGATGGGCAGTCCGACCGCCATGAACGCGCTGACCGCCAGAGCCCACGTCAACGTTTTGTTGAGCCGCTTGCTCTCCATTTCCTCGTTGCTGGCAGGCGGTGCCAGGTTGGGTGCGACTTCTCCGGTACGCGGGGCGCGCCCGGAATTGGCGAGGAGAATCAGCCCGATTGCGAGAACGGTTACGGCGATTGCGACGGCAAGCGGGCCGAATGACATCAGCAGCTAGGTCCCTGCGGGTAGACAATCGTAAATTCTTCAGGCTTCGGGGTTTGTTCAACGATTCCGGTATTGATCAAGAGCCGTCCATTCTCCTCAGCTACCTGAAACCGGTCGAGGTTGCGAGGAGCGGGACCCGCGAAATACTCTCCATGAGCGTTGTACTTCGATCCGTGACACGGACATTCGAAACCCTGGGAGGATGCGCACCACGGCACCCGGCAACCAAGGTGTACACACTTTTGCCAAAGGGCAGTGAAGCCGCCGGCGATCACGGGTATCCCGTCAAACGCAGTTCCGGCAGCTTCGCTTGGTTCGAAGGGCATCACGTAGGACTGGGCTTCCGCGATGTAGAGCGGTTGAATACGCCCCTCCGGGGTTGCGGTGAGTCTGCGGATTTCCTCGATGTCACCCGCATCGATCACCGACCCGAAGCCGCCCTGGAGCTTCGGCCATAGAAAGGCGAGTGTCGTGCCGAGGAACGCGGCAAGATAGATGCCGAATGACGCTCCGATAGCCCGGTTGAGAAACCTCCTTCGGCTCTCGTCGAATTCACTCTTTGTGACAGTGATGAGCTCCGGTTCGGTTGCCGTATCGTCGACGATTGCCTCGTCTTCTTCGACCATCGTGGTCACACTGGCTGTATCAGCAACGGCACGCGTTTCGGTTTTGCGACGCCGGCTGGCGGCACGAGCTTCCTTATCGAACGTGCCTACTGTCGTGCGGGTTCGTTCACGCCGGAACGCCAGGGAGAAGATGCCGATCGCGCCGACGAGGGCGATCAGACCGATTGCGAGAGCGATGATCTGTGCGTTTGTCATTCCAGCCAATCCAATAAGTCGTCGAAGAACACGCCATCCGTCCACGGGTATGTGAAGTTGAAGCCCGGACCCCTGAAGAACGAGCCGATGATCCCAAGCGTTGCCGCTCCCATGAGAAAGAACGTGAACATCATGATTGCGAACTTTCGCTCGGACGGCCTGGTCGCAGGGTTACGGTCGATGTAGGGGATTGCTCCCAGTCCAACCAGGCCGATCAACCCGGGAATCAATACGCCCGCAATCTGCGGATCGAAATACGAGAGCAGCTCCTGCAGACCGAGGAAATACCAGGGGGCCTTGGATGGATTCGGCGTCAGGTTGAAGTTCGCCGCCTCGAGGAGCGGCGCGTTGATGATGACCGAAAGAACGAGCAGGAAGGCCGTCATCGCCATCAGCGCAACGAACTCGGCCGCCACGAGGTGCGGCCATGTGTTGACCTTGTCAACCGGCTCGGTTTTGACTTGTTGAATGGCCTTCGATTTGACCACGGTCAGAAGACGCTGGGTGCGGACGCCTTCGGGGGCAGGCGCCATAGCCGGCGCGGCGGCTGCGGCCGGTGCGGCGGCTGCCGCCGGCGCCGCTGCCGCCGGGGCTCCGATGGTAGGCACCGGAACTCCAGCCATCTCGGCCAGCACCGCCTCGACCGCGACTCCCTGGGCTTTGGCTTTGGCTGTCGCCGAGCGCATCAATAATTTCGCCGGCATCCCTGATTTCTCCGCCGCGGCAGAAGCCAGATCATCCAGTGACATGGACCCTCCAGCAGGAGCGGCAGGAGCCGCAGGAGCTGCGGCAGCGGCCGGTGCCGCAGCGGGTGCACCCGCGGCGGGGACCTCAACACCGGCCCAGCCTGCGAGAACCGCCTCGATTGTGGTGCCCTCGGCTTTGGCTCGCGCAGCGGCCGAACGCTCGACCATGGAGGCCGGATAACCGGTGGCTGCGGCAGCCTGCGCTATGAGTTCTTCCACATACCTCTCCTAGAGCGGGCCTGAGATTCCGCCATCCTTGCGAACCCGCCAGAAGTGAACTGCCATGAAGATGACAATCACAAACGGCAGGAAAAGGACGTGCAACACGTAGAAACGTAACAGGGTGGCTCCCGAGATTTGAACTCCGGCGAGTAACACATAGGAAACCTGGTTGCCGATCACCGGTGCAAACGCGCCCATGTTGGAACCCACGGTGATCGCCCACAACGCCAGCTGGTCCCACGGCAACAGGTACCCGGTGAAAGAAAGGAGCAACGTCAGCAGCAACAGGACCACGCCGATGACCCAGTTGAACTCACGCGGCGGTTTGTACGCCCCGTGGTAGAACACCCGCGACATGTGAAGAAATACGGTCAAAACCATGAGGTGAGCGCCCCACCGGTGCATGTTGCGGATCAACGTTCCAAAGGTGACCGAGGTCGCGAGGGCCTCGATGTCGGCGTAGGCGCGCTCTTCAGACGGTGTGTAATAGAACATCAGGAAGATGCCGGTGATCGTCAAGACGATGAACAGGAAAAACGAGAGTCCGCCGAGGCACAGGGTGTAGGAAAGGCGAACCCCGTGACGTTTCACCTTCACCGGATGCAGGTGATACAGCACGTTGTTCATGATCACATATGACCGGCCACGAGGGCTATCTGTGTAACCCGCACGGAACGGTGATCCTGGGCGAAAAACGCTTTCCCAGAACTGGCTCTTGCGCATCTTGGAGGGGGCGGTGGTCACCGAGTCTCTGACCCGCTCGAGGAGACCCGCTTTGTCATCTGCCATTGGTCCACCGCTCCTTTCTGCTCACGTGCTCACCAGCGGATCCCATACGAATATCCGTTCTTGAAATCCCGGTCACCATTGTCGACTTCCCAGGGCCGGTCTGCAAAGCCGATGTCTTCGGCCTGGGCGGCCAGGGATCCCTCGAACTTCCCGAGCGTGATGACGTTGGTGGGGCAACGGTCGATGCAGAGTTGGCCTCGGGTGCACTCGTCCTCGTCGACCACGAACACGCCCCATTGCGTGTTGTTTTCTTCCGGGTAGACCTCGTCATCGCCTGGGTGGGCGACGTTGACCGCTTCATCGATGACGTCGACCGACAGATAGTGAATGCATTTCCACGGGCAAATGTCGACGCAGCCCTCGCACAAGATGCATTCGGCCTGGTTGATGTGAAGGAACTGCTTCGGTTTGACATTGCCCTGGACCCAGGCGGGATCGACCTCCATGAGCTGATAGTCGTCACGGAACGGGGGCGTTTCCACCCAGGCTTCACCGGCCATTGGTGGCTCCTACCCGCATAGGCCGACCGTAGTCAGAGATGGGGACCGGTTTGGTGGTGGTCTTGGAAGTCTTGTACAACTCCTGGACCTTGTACGCACCGTAGATGAGTGCAATGGTGGCATTGGTGTAGTAGCCGGCAGAGATCGCGTCCTTCAAAACTCGAAAGCTGATGGTGACCTCATTGTTGAGGAGCAGCCACGTGGGGAGCGTGAATGCAGGTCGGGATGTCCACGCGAGCGGGCCCTGCGCGAGGTTCAGCCATTCGCTCGGGATGATCCCGAAATACAGGATGAGCTGGTACCAGGCGAGCAAAGAGGCGACCGAGGCCAGGGCCCAGGTCATCTTTCGATCGTAAATCCACGCCCAGAAGATTCCGACGACGACGATTTGGCTGCCGCCAACCGCAATCAGCTGGCCGATGGTGTAGTACACCCACCCGCGCGGTATGAACGGCCATCCGATTTGTCGACCGAACGCGTCCTCCGCCGGAAGCCTCGTCCAATGGGCGATCATGACACCGATGAATACCGTGATGAGGCCAACCACGACGGCTGTGATGCCTATCAAGTTCTTGCGCCGCTCGGTCATGTGATATCCGTTTCGGGAGTTTCCGACATTGTTCGCGTTCGTAGGGATCTCGAGGTCATATTACGGCTCCACGGAACATGACTGGTAACCGGCATTCTCCAGCCGAGCGGACCCAGAACAATCGCCTGCTGGTACCTAACTAAGCTCCCAAACGCGTCTATGAAACGTGCGGTTTCAGGGCGCGGAGACGGCGCAACGGTGTGCCCCACAGCAAGGCAGCGAGCAGGAGAGCAGCCCCTTGGCCATTGAAACTGGCGAATCTGGAATCCCAGCGGAACAACCGATGTCAGGATCCATCGTCGGGACGACGGAAGTCAGAGTGCACGGAGACGGTCCCGCGAAGCTCGCTTTTCGCCTTGGAGGCTTTTTCCTGATCCTGGGAGCAGCCGGTATGTTGCTGCAGGCGTTGCGCCTGAGTGTCCCCGACCTCTTGAACGTCGCAGGATTTTCGTTCGGCAGGGTTCAGCCGGCCGCACTGGGAGCAATCACGTTCGGCTGGGCTGTGCTGGGTTCTCTCGGTGCTGCCTATTACGCCGTGCCACGCCTGGTGGGGCCGCTCCGGCTCGGACCCCTGGCCAACCTCTCTGTCGTGTCAGTAGCGGTAGGCACAGCGCTCGGAATCGTGTCCGTTCTGCTGTTCGAGACCGCTCCCGGATTTCAGCTCGAGTTTCCCTTGTTCGCCGACGCTTTGATCATTGCCGGGCTGGTTCTGGCAGCCGGGGTGATTGTCGAAACCAGTCGTGACAGGCGCGCCTATATATCTGTGTGGTTTTTTGCTGCGGCCTTCACGTTCGGAGCTCTCGGGCTCGGCTTGTCGAATCTTCCTCTCGACGGTCTGGGTCACGCTCTGTCGCTGAGAGTCGGTCAGGCGGCGGTGTGGACGCTGATTCTCGGATCCGCCGTCGGGACGCTCTATTTCCTGATCCCGCGCGGAACGGGCAATGCCCTCTATTCGGCCAAATTATCGGCCATTTCGTTCTGGACGCTGTTCGGAGTATTCGGGTGGATAGGTCCCGCTCTCATGACCTACGGTCCGGCACCGGCCTGGCTCGACACGATCGGTGCCCTGTTCGCCATCGCAACCATCGTTCCCGTGGCCTCAGTGCTGGCCAACCTCGGCCTCACGTTGCAGGGGAGATGGGGGGACATAACAAGTTCGTCGGTTCTCACCCTGGCCGTGGCCTCACTCGTCTCATTGGCGTTGCTCGCAGTGCATGTGATCGGCCTCGGGGTACGTTCAGCCTCAGCTGTCGTCCAGTACACGCCATGGGTAGAAGCGGGACCTCTCCTGGTGACGCTCGGTGTCGCAACGTTTGCGTTGTTCGGCCTGCGGGTCGAGGGGGCGGGCGACCGGCCGGTCTCGTGGTTCATACGCGGTCTGGTGGCCGGGGTGATGGGGCTCGTCCTCATCCTGTGGATCAACGGACTCGCAACCGGACTCACCTGGCTTGCCGGTCCCAACTCCCAGGACTTCACCAATGCTGGTTCGGGTTTTTCCAATACAACGGTTCTTCAGGTCGGATTCGATGTCGCCCGCTGGTTGCTGTGGATCCCTGTGGTCGGTGGCGTGTTGTATGCCTGGATCAGCTGGACCCGGTGGAACGAAGAATTGGTTGAGGAGCCGGCCGATGCCTAGGAACATCAGTCCGATCAGGATGATCGTTGCCATCGTCGTGTTATTCGGCGTCGTCGTCATTACCGAAGTGATGTTTCCGGCGATCGAGGCCGGACAGACCGATCCATCGCTGCGGGCAGTCACATTCGGTGACTTTGAGTCGTTTCGAGACGGCAATCTGTCTCCGCAGGCAGTTACCGCGCTCACCGAAAGCGGAATCTCTGGCGAGGACGTGTACGACGGTTGGGTGGTTTACAGGAATGAGGGTTGTGTACAGTGCCACACCCAGCAGGTACGCGCAATCGTCACTGATGTCGGTCTCGGTGCCGTGGTCGGGGCAGCCGATATCAGCCTCACAGATTTTGACCTGACAGGGCACGAACGGCTCGGCCCGGACCTGTCTTCGGTCGGCTCACGGCTCGACCAGCGAAAGCTGGCCGAAATAGTGACCAACGCATCTGATCGTCATCGATGGACCACAATGCCTGCTTACGATTATCTGAGCGATCAGGAAATCGATGACCTTGTCGCCTACCTTTCCACCCTGAGGTAATCATGGACGAGATCATTGCAAGAGTCGCCGAGGCGATCAAATCGACACCCGACATGGTGACTCGATCTCTGCATGCTCGTGCCAAGGCGTCCGGTCGCACGTTCGAGGACCTGCTCGCCGAGTGGTCGGGCGAAGAGGTGGCAGCAGGGGCGGCACCGGCCCCGGCAGCAAGCGCTCCCGCGGCGGCAGCGCCGGCGACTCCGGCCGTAGCAGCGACGGTCGCCGCCGAAGTGATTCCAGCCGAGGCGCCCCCTGCCCGCGAAGCAGTTGTCGACGAAGAAGAAGATGAAGAACCCGAAGAAGAACCTGAGGAATTGCTGGTGGGAGCCGGCATCAGAGAGGCTCAACGGTCTGGCTTGCCCAGGTGGCTGATCACGACCTTCGTCGTGGTTCCGATCGTTGCTCTCTGGTACGCCGCCGCGTTTGCGTCCGGACCGGTCTGTGGCAATGCAGGCGCTCTGGCGGTCGATCCTGTAACCGGAGTTGCCGCCAACTGCGACGGCTCAGAATTCGGATCGCTCGGAGGCAATCCGTTGAAGGTTGGTTCGGCGCTCTATACCGAAGCGGCGGCTCCCGCATGCACGACCTGCCACGGCGCAGGGGGAGAGGGTGGTGCCGGGCCCGCAATGGCCGGCGGCGCTGTTCTGGCCACCTTCCCCTCCTGTGAAGACCATGTCGATTGGGTCGCTCTCGGGACGAGGGGATGGATCGCCGAAAAGGGACCAACCTATGGCGGTCCCGACGGGGCTCTGAAGAATGCCGGAGGCTTTGGCGTCATGGCCGGCTACGGCGAGGCATTGAGCGAGGAAGAAATCCGGGCCGTTGTGGTGTACGAACGGGTCACGTTCGGTGGTCTGGACTTCGCCGAGGCGGTAGGCGAATGCATTCCCACCAGCACTGAATAGAGACGCTGGCCAGCCCAATATCTAGTCCTCAACAATCAGTCTGTCTATGCCGATAGCTCTTGGAACGCGACCAAAGCAGCTTTTCGGTTATGGGCGATACAGAAAATCGTTGGGAAGGTAAGCCCGTTCGGGCCTTCGTTATTCGCGCGTTTGCGTTCATTGCTCCGGTTGCTGCTGCCCTGTTGGTGGCGTTTTGGTTGAGTAAGGCGATTCCTCGTCCGGGTACCTGGGGTTTGTTCGCCTTGTGGTGGTTGTCGATCTTGGTGATCTCGACGATTGTGTTGCGGATCACTGAAAAGTTTGCACGCAAGTTGTTGCCGTTGGCGGCGTTGTTGAAGTTGACGTTGGTGTTTCCGGATCGGGCTCCTACCCGGTTCACGATGAGTATGCGTACGGGGGGTGCTGAGACGCTGGAGGAGATGGTGGCCGAGGCGGAAGCGGCGGGGGCGAAAGATGATTTTGCGTCTGCGGCTGAGACGATTTTGGCGTTGGCGGCTCGTTTGAATTCGCATGATCCTCGTACACGTGGTCACGCAGAACGGGTGCGGGCGTATGCGGACATGATCGCCGAGGAGATGGGTTTCGATGATGAGGATCGAAACAAGGTCAAGTGGGCGTGCATGCTCCATGACATTGGCAAGCTCAAGGTTCCGTTGGAGATCATCAACAAGCCGGGGCGCTTGACGGATGAGGAGTATGAGGTCATCAAGAATCATCCGACGTGGGGGATGGAGTTGGCTGCTCCGTTGCTTCCCTGGTTGGGAGATTTTTCGTCGGGTATTGGGCAGCATCACGAGCGTTTTGATGGGTTCGGGTATCCGGGTGGCGTTTCGGGCACCGATATTGGTTTGGCGGGTCGGATCGCGGCGGTGGCTGACACGTTTGATGTGATCACGTCGGTGCGCTCCTATAAACAGGCGCGTCCGGCGTCTGAGGCGCGGGAAGAGTTGGCGCGTTGTGCCGGGTCTCAGTTTGATCCTGAAGTGGTCAGGGCGTTTCTCAACATTGGTTTGGGCCGTCAGCGTTGGGTGGCGGGTCCGTTGTCGTGGTTGGGTCAGGTCCCGATGGTGCAGTCGGTTGTGCAGGGTTTGACGACGGCTGCTTCGAATGCGGGGGCGGTGGTTTCGACTGCTACGGCTGCTACTGCGATTGGCGCTGCTTCCATTGTTGCTCCGACCTTGTTTCCTTCTGCGCCGGTCGCCGAACTCCCGGCCAGTCCGGCGGTGGTGGCGGCCGATGACACGGCCCTGGTCGATGAGGACGGATCGGTCGCCCTTGAGATCATGGCCAATGATGTTGGAACCATTGTTGCTGTCAACATTGTGGTTCCTCCGGTTTATGGAACGGCGCGGGTGGTTGATAATCAGTTGGTGTATACGCCTGATCCGGGGTTTTTTGGGACGGACACGATTCGCTATGAGGTGTGTGACGCCAGCGGCAATTGTGATGAGGCTGTGGTCACTGTCGTGGTGGAAGCTGTCAATGATGTTCCTGTGGTTGTTACCTCGTCGGTGGATGGGATCGAAGACGAAACACTCTTGATCAATGTGACGAGTCTGGTGACGGATCCGGATGGCACCATTGATCTTTCCACGGTTCGGGTGATTGGTGCACCCGTGTCGGGGGTTGCGACGGTGACCGGTGCTGGTCAGATCCGATATGTGCCTGGCCCTGATTTTCACGGAACCGACACGATTACTTATGAGGTGTGTGATAACGAGGGTGGATGTGTCACGGGATCGGTGACGGTCAATGTTGCTGCGGTCAATGATCGGCCTGAGGTGAGTGTGATTCCGGCGTCGGGACCGGAGGATGGTTCGGTGTTCATTGCGGTTGATGCCTTTGATCGTGATGGAGATCCGGTCACAACCTTCATCACCAGCAAACCCGCGAACGGGTTTGTGGAGGTTGGTATCGATGGCAACCTCACCTACACCCCTGTCCCTGATTATCACGGGGTCGACACGTTTGAGATTTCGGTGTGTGACCCGGGCGGTTTGTGCGCCAACCTGACTGTGACCGTTCCGATTAGTTCGGTCAATGATGCTCCTGTGGTTCCACCACGCACCTTCACAACCGGAGAAGACAAACCTGTCACGTTCGACCCGCTGGAAGGCATCACCGATGTTGACGGGGACGTGATCAAACTCTCCGGGTTCAGCCCCACCTCTGCCAAGGGTGGCACGATTGTCTCCACAGCCGGAACCCTCACCTATACCCCTCCGCTTGACTTCAACGGTTCTGATACGTTCACATACACCATCACCGACGGGGCAGTGACCCAGACCGTCACCGTCACGATCACGATCAACGGCGAAAACGATCCGGCATCGGGTGCTGCGCTTTCTGCTACCGCCGCCGAGGACAACCCGTTGATCATCAACATTTTGGGTGGGTTCACGGACCCCGAAGGTGACCCGCTCACCATTTCCTCGTTCGTGATCGACAGTCCTGCTGGATCCAGCTACGTCGATAATGGTGATGGAACGGTCACCGTTACTGTTCCCGCCGACTACAACGGACCTGTCACCGTCACCTATGGGGTCAGTGACGGATTATTGACCACGACCGCGTCTTCTACGTTCACGATCACCCCGGTTGCTGATGCTCCTCGCCCGGTTGATGATGCTGCAGCCACGTCTGTGTCCCCGGTCGTCATCGATGTTGTCGCCAACGATTACGACCCCGAAAGCAACATTGATCCCAGCACATTGGCGTTGCTCACCTCACCCACCAAAGGGGTCGTAACCATCGTCGGTCCCGGCCAGGTGCAATACACGCCGCTGCCACTGGTTACCGGCCCTGATTCATTCACCTACCGGATATGTGACACCACCGGACTGTGCTCGCCACCCGCCACCGTATTCATAGGCCTCCTCGGCCCCGATGCGGTCGATGATACAGCCAATGCCCCCGAAGAAACCTCCACCATCATCGATGTGCTCGCAAACGACACCGACCCCGACAACAACCTCGATCCGCTCACCCTCTCCATCGTCACAGCCCCAACCAACGGAACAGCGACCGTCGTCGCCGCCAACATCGAATACACATCCAACATCGACTACGTCGGCGCCGACAACCTCACCTACCAAATCTGTGACACCGAAGGAGCATGCGGACGCGCAATCCTGACCCTGAATGTCACAAACATCAACGATGCTCCCCGCCCCCAGGACGATACGTACAGCATCAACGAAGACCCCGCCACGCCCCTGGCATTCGACGTGCTCACCAACGACACCGACATCGATCCCGGCGACAGCATCAGCTTCGACACCTACGACGACTCCACCATCACCAACGCCACCCTCACCCACCTCGGAAACGGAAACTTCGAATACACCCCATTCCTCAACTTCAACGGCACCGAAACCTTCACCTACACCATCAAAGACACCCTCGCAGCAACCACAACTGCAACCGTCACCATCACCACCAACCCCATCAACGACATCCCCATCGCCAATGATGACAGTGGCATCGGATACACCACCGCAGAAGACACACCGTTCACGACTGCTGATGTGACCGCCAACGACACCGACGTCGAGGACGGCATCCCCGACCCCACCACGGTCGTCATCGTTGGAGCAACACCCCCCGGACTCACCAACAACAACGACGGCACCTTCGACTACAACCCACCCCTCAACACCAACGGCGACATCACCTTCACCTACCAGGTCCAGGACTCGGTCGGAGCCACCTCCAACACGGCCGCCATCACTATCACGGTTGATGCGGTCAATGATGCGCCGGTGGCGGTGGCTGATGTGGGGTATTCGTTGGCTGAGGGGGCAACGTTGGATACCAGTGTTTCGGGTGATCCGTTGGTGGTGGCCAATGACACGGATGCGGAGTTGGATCCGTTGACCGCAGTCCTGGATGTGGGTCCGGTGAATGCGTCAGCGTTTACGTTGAATGCCGATGGGTCGTTCACCTATACCCATGATGGGTCGGAGACGACCACGGATTCGTTCACGTATTTTGCCAATGACGGGACGGTCAACAGTGCCAGTTCGGTGAGTGTGTCGATTTCGATC
>JBFGAX010000011.1:0-59349 GCA_041567895.1 Acidimicrobiia bacterium | reverse complement strand
GCGGACGCTGCGGTGTCTCTCGATCTTCCGATACATCAGGGGCTGGGTGAACGCGGGCTCATCGGCCTCATTGTGACCGAGCCTTCTGTAGCAGACCAGATCGATGACGACGTCCTTGTGAAATGCCTGGCGATAGGCAAACGCCATTGCCGCCACGCGAACCACCGCCTCAGGATCGTCCGCATTGACGTGCAAGATGGGGGCCTGGATGGCCTTGGCCACATCTGTCGCATAGTGGCTGGAGCGGGCATCCTCCGCGTCTGTCGTGAACCCCACCTGGTTGTTCACGACAACGTGCACTGTTCCACCGGTCCGGTACCCGCTCAGCTGACTGAGGTTGAGAGTCTCGGCGACGACTCCCTGACCGGCAAACGCTGCATCGCCGTGTATGAGAATCGGCAGGATCGCCTGTTCCGCTCCCGGGCCGTGCTGATCCTGTCGAGCCCGTACGATCCCTTCGAGAACTGGATCTACCGCTTCGAGATGGCTGGGGTTTGCGACCACTTCGACGGACATCTCGTTGCCTTCCGGATCGCGGTGGGTACCTTCCGCACCGAGGTGATATTTCACGTCTCCGGACAAATGATCGTCATCGACATCATCAGAAACCCGACCTTCGAACTCCTTGAAGATCTGCGTATGGGATTTTCCGATGATGTTCGCCAGGACATTCAATCGTCCCCTGTGCGCCATCCCGATGATGGCCGACTTCATGCCGTCGGCCGTTGCCGCGTTGAGCACTTCATCCAGGAGCGGAATCATCGATTCAGCCCCGTCGAGACCACAGCGCTTCTGACCGAGGTACTTGGTCTGGAGAAACTGTTCGAACGCTTCGGCGTGGTTGAGTTTCGTGATGACGCGCTTGCGCTGCTCTGCACCGATCGGCTGCGCCTTTTGCTCCACCCAGCGCTGAATCCACTCTTTTTCGCCCGGTTCCTGGATATGGCGATACTCGACCCCGACGGTCCGACAGTATGCATCGCGAAGCAATCCGAGCACGTCACCGAGCACCATTTGTTCGTTGCCGCCGAGCCCGCCGACGGCGAAACTCCGTTCGAGGTCCCAGATCGTGAGTCCGTGGGTGATCGGATCCAATTCGGGGTGGATACCCGGTGGCTTCATGCGGAGCGGGTCGAGGTCGGCAATGAGGTGTCCTCGCACCCGATACATGTTGATGAGCTGGAACACGCGAGCCTGTTTGCTCGCCCACGCCTCACTCCCCCATGGCGGATTGTCGTCAATCGCCCAAACGGCAGGAACGTACGGAATGTTGAGCGCCCGAAAGATCGATTCATAAAAATCGTCATCGCCGAGCAAGAACTGGTGAATCCGAGCGAGGAACGCGCCGCTTTCGGCACCCTGAATGACACGGTGGTCGTAGGTGCTCGTGATGTTCATCACCCGTCCCACACCAAGCCGGGCGATTGTGCTCGGGTCGGCCGCTTCGTATTCAGGTGGGAATGAGATCGCGCCGACTCCGACAATCAAACCCTGGCCTGGCATCAGTCGCGGTACCGATTGGATTGTGCCGATCGTGCCGGGATTCGTGAGACTGGCCGTGGTCCCGGCAAAGTCGTCGGGAGTGATTGCACCGCCGCGCACCCGATGAACGATGTCCTCGTAGGCAAGCCAAAACTGACGGAAATCCATCGTGTCGGCGGCTTTGATGTTTGGAACGAGCAACGTTCTCGATCCGTCTTTTCTGGCGAGATCGATTGCGATACCGAGGTTGATCGTTCCGGGCGTCACGACGTGCGGAACGCCATCGATCTCGGCATAGGAGTTGTTCATGGCAGGCATCTCCATCAGAGCACGAACGACTGCCCAACCAATGATGTGGGTGAAACTGACTTTGCGCCCGTCAGAAAGCCGGGCAAGCTGGTTGTTGATGATGCGGCGGTTTACTTCGAGAAGCTTGGCCGGAACAGATCTCACCGAGGTCGCCGTCGGCACGTCCCGGCTGGCCTCCATCGCTTCGACAATCCGCGCCGATGGCCCGATCAGTCGTTTACTGGAAGGCTCGACTCGCTGTGGATCGGCGGGAACGGGCGCTGGCGAAGCCGGGGCCTCCTCCGGTTTGCGAGCCGCCACCCCACCATTGGGTACGGGTTGAGGAGCTGTCACGTCAGTTTCTCGTGGCAGGCTCATTGAGCTTTTCGCAGCCGATGCCCCGCCCGGGTATCCGTCGACTATGGCTTCGCCAGACGTGCGAGGGGCGGCGATCTCTGGCTCATAGTCGGCAAAAAAGCTCTGCCAGGCCTCGGAGACCGACGCCGGATCTTGCCGAAAGCGATGATACATGTCTTCGACCAGCCACTCATTTGAGGTGCCGAATGTGACGTCTGACGAATCGTGGTTCGATGCCATTGCTCAATGGTACCGACCGACGGCGCCGGAAGCCGCCGATAGGCTTTCCCCCTCGATGCGCAAAACGGGCGCCGACAACAAGTACGGACGGATATGGATTTCGGCGACATCCTCGCTGCACGCAAGATGGTTCGAAGCTACGAAGACCGGAATGTTCCGGACGACGTAGTGAAGCGTATCCTCGATCGAACGGCTCGCCATCCCTCCGCAGGCTTCAGCCAGGGGATTCACCTCGTCGTGATCAGAGAGAGGCGCGCGAGCATTGCTGCGGCTGCAGGTGAAGTCGCATGGGTCGAGAAGGGCTATCCACCCTGGCTGTCGACGGCCCCGGTACATGTAGCGATTTGCGCCGATCCCGCGACATACCGTGATAGATACGGCGAAGCCGATAAATCTGCGCCAATCGACGACTGGAGCGTTCCCTACTGGTGGGTTGACGCCGGAGCAGCTTTCATGTTGCTCCTGCTGGCGACCGTCGATGAGGGTCTGTCTGCGGGATTCCTGGGGGCCCACGCCTTCGACGATCTCTCGAGCGTTCTCGAACTGCCATCCGGCGTTCTGCCGGTCGGGGTCGTCACGATCGGGTTCGCGGCGCCCGATCCGGTGGTCGGATCCCGTTCCCGGCCGAGAAGGAATAACGTCCACGAGGAGCGTTGGTAGATTCCGTCTCCATGCCCCCGCCTCACCTCGAACTGATTGATCTCCACAAACGATACGGTGAGGTTGCTGCGCTCGATGGGTGCTCGGTTGCTGCTCCGCGCGGCTCCATGTTCGGTTTTCTCGGACCAAACGGAGCGGGCAAAACAACGGCGATGAGAACCGTGTTTGGACTGGTTCAGCCAGACAGCGGGAGCGTCCGCTACCTCGGAAGAACGATCGAGCCAGGCGATCGGCTTCGGTTCGGATACATGCCGGAACAGCGAGGCCTGTACGCAAAAATGGGAGTCGGCAATCAGCTCACCTATTTCGGTCGCCTCCACGGCTTGACGAAAGCAGACGCAGCGTCGTCTGCATCACGGTGGCTGGAGCGCCTTGGCCTCGCAGACCGTTCCGACCACAGGCTCGAGACCCTGTCGCACGGAAATCAGCAGCGCATCCAACTGGCGGCGGCCCTCGTTCACGATCCTGAGCTGATGATCCTCGACGAACCCTTCTCGGGACTCGACCCCATCGGAGTGAGGGACATGGCCGGAGCGCTGAAGCAGCAGGTCACGGACCGGAACGCGACGGTCATCTTCTCGAGCCATCAGCTCGATCTGGTCGAAGACATCTGCGATCAGGTAGCGGTCATCAATCGAGGACGCATCATCCTGGAGGGTTCCCTGGCCGGGCTCCAGGCCGACTCGCCGATGCGCATGTTTGAAATCGAAACAACACATCAGGATGACGCGTGGCTTCCCGAAGAATGGCGAGATCACGTAATCAGCAAAACACGCGGGCGAGTGCGCATGCAGTTTCCGACGGCCCACGGCATTGACCCGGACGCCTTGCTCGATCGCGTACGATCGCTGGCCGACGTGGTGGCCTTCGGATTCGAACCACCAAGCCTTTCCGAACTTTTTCTGTCTACCGTGGAAGGTGGCGACGCCACGTGAACCGCCCCGCTGCGATCCGCCTGGTCATGGCACGGGAGCTGACCGAACAGCTCAAATCGAAAGCATTTCAGATATCCACGTTCGTGTTCGTAATCGGCATTCTGGCTGCAATGGTCATCCCGACGATCGTTGACGACGGTGTCGACCGGGTGCCGGTGGCAGTCACCGGGTCGGGTTCGGCTGACATCATGCTTCAGCTCGCTGCGCTGGGCGGAGGCGACGACGCGCCGCTCGGGATTCCGCTTCCGGGTTCGGACACCGAGTTCGCACCACAGGCGGTAACCAGCCGCGACGCCGCGATCGAAGCAGTGGAGTCAGGAGCCGTGCAACTCGCGATCGTCGACGGAGCCGAGATCATCTCGTTGTCGCAACCGGGCGTCACCGGAGATCTGGTGGAGCAATTGCTGTACAACCGTGAGGTTGCCAATCGGTTCACCCGCTCAGGCATATCGCCGATCGAGTTGCTGGCGATCACGACTGTCGAACCTCCAATCCTCACCATTTTGAATGACGATGCCGACGAATCGAACGCTGTGCTGAGTTATGTGAGCAGCACCCTGCTGTACATCACCATCATCACGTACGGGCTGTCCGTGGCGATGTCGGTCGTGAATGAAAAAAGTAGTCGCGTCGTCGAGATCGTTCTTTCGACGATCCGATCGGTTGATCTTCTGGCAGGAAAGGTGCTCGGAGTTGGGGCTACCGGATTGATCCAGGTTCTGGTGATCATCGGCGTTGCCCTCATCACCAATATCTTCACAGAAAACCTCCCCATCCCTGATACGGGGGGCGTCCTACCCCTTCTCACCGTGGCAGGGTGGTTCCTACTCGGGTACACGTTCTACGCCGCGGTATATGCGGTAATCGGCTCTACGATCTCCAAAATCGAGGATCTTCAGGGCGTTGCGTTTCCGGCGATGGTTCCGATCCTCATCGGTTTTTTCATCTCATTCAGCGCACTCGAGGGCAAAGAAACGCTCGCCATGAAGATCGCCTCGTTCATCCCATTCACCGCACCGCTCACCATGCCGCCACGAATGTTGCTCGGCTTCGCCGCTCCCTGGGAAGTGCTCGTGAGCGTCTCTCTCCAGGTTATTGGGATCTGGGTCGTGCTGCGCTTTGCGGCCAGGGCGTTCTCCGGCGGACTCCTTGCGGATCGCATCCGGTTCCGCGAGGTTTTCAAAACCTCGTAGGCTCGCCTTGCCTGTAGCAAGATGCGCCTGCGCGCCGAAAGGGACGAGAGGAGAACCATGGGAGAGGTCAAATATCGCTCAAATATCCGGGTTGAGCGGGTTCGTGGACCCGTCCGCCACGTCTGGCTGCCCGCCAAGGACGAGCATCACACATTCGGAGTTCACTCCGACATCGCCGAACACTACGGCGTGTCGATGGACGACTTCGTGCCGGATGCCACGACTATCGACTGGGTCATCGCCGCCGCCGCCGGTTGACTGACCGGCACCCTGGGAGGCGCGCTGGAAGCGCGCAAGATCAATGCAAGCGGCGGAAATCTCATCTCGAACACGGTGGGCGAGGTCGAAGTCGAAGATGGCGTTCTCGTCATCAAACGGATTCACGTCACCTACGAACTACGAGGCGTCGTGACAGAAGAAGACCGGGAGAAGGTCGAACGTGTCATGGGCTTTCATCAGAGCAAATGCCCGGTGGCACGGAGCATCGAACGTGCGATCGACATCACGACCGAAATGACACTCGTCTAGCCGGCCCGTTTTGCGTGTAGCCTCGCAACCATGCCGAAGACGGCTGAAGAATTGCTCGCGAAGGCGCGGCGCCATATAGACCGGCTCACCCCAGAACAAACCCTCGAGGCGATGCATGCGGGCGCCGTGCTCGTCGATACGCGCACCGAGAGCGACCGACGCAACGAAGGCACCATTGCCGGTGCCGTGGCCGTCGCCGACAGCGTCCTCGAATGGCGGGCCGATCCTGCAGACGATGCTGCCGATCCACGACTGACGACCGGCGCAAGGCTGATCGTGATGTGCAACGACGGTTACTCATCGAGTTTCAAGGCAGACCATCTCCGCAAACTCGGTCACCGGCATCCCGCGGACGTCATCGGGGGCTATCGGGCGTGGAAGCTGCTAGGCCTTCCTGTCGAAGAGTATCGAGCAGATCACGAACCCGGCCATTAGCGGTCGATGATGCGACTCGATCAATAGAGCGGGTACCACCCGTCGATGAGACGATCCCGGATGCCCTCCCAATCAGCGAGGGACTCCTGGGCGATGTCGATGATCTGGTTTTCGTCCGCTGCTCCCGCGTATTCGATGTGCGCTGCGAGAGGCTGAGTCACAGGACTACCGATCTGTGACAGCAGTCGAACAGTGGCCTCCTTGGCTCCTGCCTCGGCAACGACCCTCTCTGAGATATCCCAGGCTGCCGCGTGATAGGTCTTGCCGACATGGGCCGCTGGATTCTTGCCGCACGCCGCTTCGAGGCTCATGGCTCGATACGGGGTGATCAGTCCTCCGAATCGGTTCCCCCTCCCCACCTGGCCGTCATCACCCTGCTCGGCGCTCGATCCTGTCAAAGACAGATACGGGGTATCGTCGTTGTCTGCCTTGTTGACCGAGATATCGGCGCTTCCCACAAAGCGATCGGCAATCTCTTTGGCGCGATCGGCGATAGCCAACACGGCTTCTTTGTAGTCGGCAGGACCGTCCACCTTGTCTGCCATCACGGGCGCAGCAACGGTCACCCCGCATGTGTCGCTCTGAGAGCCCATCACCTTGATGTCCCGCCCTACGGGCACTTCGGCCCGGAAGGCAGATCCGTTGAGTTCTGCCTCCGTTGCAAATACGAGATCCTCGAGCGTTGAGCGCGGCAAGGACACCGCTGCGAACGAAGTGTCATTGGCGAGAGGGACATCACCTTCGCCCCGACCCGACACGACCGCGGAGAGATCCACGGACGAGGGACTCAACCAAACGTCGACGTCGAAGGTCGCATCGAGGTCGGCATCCGGCAACAACTCCTGGAGTTTGGCGGATACCACTTCGATCAGCTGGTCACGCTCGGGTGTCCACTGGGTCAAATCGGCTTTCCCGACCACGATCAGCCTGGCTTTGGTGACCGGCTGACCCCCTCCAAAACCGATGTCCACCGATCCCGCCGCCAGGATCGCCTTGTCTACGTTGAAGGCCTGTACCGTCCCCAATCGCTCCATGTAACCACGTGCCAGGTAGCGGCATAGCTCCTCTGCGACCGCGTCACAAATGGTGTCCGGGTGCCCGAGCCCCTTGCGTTCGACGAACTCCACCGGTGGCGCGAACGGGGGGCGTGCGGTTGTGAAGTAGTTCATGGGTGCGAGATTAGACAGCGCCCGGGGTTTCGACCCGGAAAAAACGCAACCCCGACAGAAGATGCCGGGGTCGCGCTGGTGGTGGGTTGGGACTCGAATACTATCGGAAAAGTTGGTCGGACAAACTCGACTCGCGTAATTAGTCACTATTCGGATTGCGCGACGACCACGATGGGCGTTTACTGATGATTGGGTGAAACCGGGAGCCGGGATGCGTCTTGATTCGATAACGTTGCACGAAGTCGAACTGACGCGTTCCGACGGAACCACGGGCCAGGCCTTGATCGTGCAAGCCTCGCACGCCGAGCACCACGGCTGGTCGGAGATTGCGATTGGACCAACCCCCTGGCAGGGCGCCGAATTCTTTGATAGCGCATGGCTTTTTGCCTCGACCTACGCCATTCCCGAGCTCGTCTCCCGACCCCCGATCCATCCATCCGGGACCGGCGTCCGGCTCGAAGGACTCCGGGGTCATCCTCGTACGAGGATGGCGCTCGAACTTGCGCTCTGGGATCTCTACGCCCGCACCCATGCCCTTCGCATGCTCGACGCACTCGGGGGAGGACGCCAAAATCTCACGTTCAGTGCCGAATTGAAAATTCAAGATACCCTCGAGGATCTGGAGAAATTGGCCAGTTCCGCGCTAGATCGGGGGGCACAGGTGCTGCATGTCGCAATCAGGCCCGGCTGGGATGTTCATCCGCTCGCTGCACTCAGATCCCGATTTCCGCTCGTCAGGATCGTCGCGGATGCGCGCGGATCCTTCGACCCATCCGAATCGGACGTGCTGGCATCTCTGTCCCGATACGGCATCGAATTCCTTCTGGAGCCGTTCTCGCCCCTCGACACCTCAGCAACGACTTTGCTCGCCGTCGAGACCGGTCTGAAGGTGTGGGTTCGGGTGGGAAATGAACAAGATCTTGCAAACGCCCCCAACGCACACATCGCCGGCCTGCTGATCGACGGCAACGCATTTGGAGGCTTCCGCCCGCTCCTCGACGTTGCCACCTTCTGCATGGAGCATGGTCTGGTCGGCGCTCTCGCACCATCCGGATCCACGATCCTGTCAGCAGGCCACACGGCTCTCCTCGCCTCGGCGACTGGTCTCGACGTCGGTCCTCTTGCCCATTACTTCGGTCAGTGGGGCCGGGACATCGTGAAACCCGGTTGGATACCGGGCAGCCGTGGCCTCGACCTCCCGGCGACTGCGGGGACCGGTTTGACTGTGGACAGACCGTACCTTCAGCGCCAGACTCGTCGAACCAAGGTGATAACGACCTGACCCGGAACCCGGTGTCCGGCGACTGGCCCGATACCCGGGTTGCCGGTCCGCCCCCAGCCCGATGAGATCAGCGGAGGGCTAACGTTTTGTGAATGCATACGAGAACGGCACCCACTTCTGCAGCGTTGGCGACCGCCCTTGCGGTACTCCTCCTCATCTCCGCCCCGGCAGTCGCTCAGATCCCCGACGAGCCGTCCGGATACTTGACAGACGCCGGCGATGTTGTCGTCAACGACGCATCCGTTGAAGCCGCCATCGCCAGGGTTGTCGATGCGACCGGTAGCCAGATAGCGGTTGTGACCACAAACGACACCGCCGGAATGTCCTCTCAGGAATTCGCTCGTGACATCGGCGAACGCTGGGCGGTCGGCGGCACCACCGAAGAAACCTCGGGTCAGGGTGTTGTCGTGCTCGTGAATCTCGCCGACCGCGAAACCTGGGTCGAACTGGGCAACGGATTCGATGGCTTCCCGCGCGACCTCGGCGACATCGCCGCGGCGGGCGATGGCTTCTTTGCAAATGGCGACTTCGATGGGGGATTGATCGCCATCATCTCACGGCTCGAAGAAGGACTGGTTCTCTACGGGCAGGGAGTAACGCCTACTCCGGTAGATCCCGAACCTGATCCGGGATCGGAACCCGGCCCGATCGATCAACCGGTCCCGACTGCGTCCGATCAGGGAAGTGGACTTGCAACCGGTCTCGGCGTGATCGCCGTCATCGGACTCGGCGTCGGTGGCGTAGCGCTCGTCGGCTGGAGGCGTCGGGAACGCGACGAAGTCATGGCGACGCGGACCGAACTCGTTGACGGTGAACTGGAGCGCTTACGGGTCTCGGGGGCCGAGCTGCCGACCATCACCGAATACCTCCTACCGCCTTCTGTAACGCCAGAACCCATCACGGTTTTCGACGCTGAAACTGCTCTCAATACATTCATCGCCGGCACACAGATTTCAGAACCGATCGCCCGCGCGCTGTGGAGTTCCGGGTTGATCGAGGTCATAGACGCAGACCGTCTCGAGGAGGAAACGGAAATCCCTCTCGAACTGGCGGCATCCGGTGAGGCCGAACTAACCGACGAAGGCGTGCAGGCGGTTGCGACGGCGGCGCTCGAAGTGGACACCACCGATGATGAGACGTTTGAGGTGCGCCTCATGGAGCTTCGGACCCTCGTCGACAGCCAACGTCCACACCGTGTTGCCTCGGCCCGCAAACGGGTTGGGCAGCAAATCCTGGACCAACTGCACGAAACGCCCGTTGGAAGAGCCATCATCTCGGACCGCGGCGAGCGTTTCATCAAAGCCGTTCCGACGTTCAAGTCCGACGCCTCTCTCGATGACGCGGTTGCAGCATTGGAAGACGCCTACCAGGTGGCGGATGCGAAGGTCCACCGCCTCGAAACCCTCTACGAGTTATTGCCGGACACTGCGGCCCGGCCTGCCGTGGCGGCGGCGCTCGCCGATTTGGAGGACGACACAACCAGCTCCGCAGCGTCCTATGAGAAGGTGCGCACGGAGCTCGATCATCTCGGTTCATCGTTGAAGCGAGATGGACTCGACCTCGATGCACTTGCCGCGCTGCTGTTGTTGAACCACAACGAAACCGACATCCCGAATTTCGTCACGGCCTATCGCAAAAATCGATCAAATGGTCTCGACCCGAATCAGTCAACCGAATATGCGCTCGCCGGATTGAGCTCTCAAAAACAAATCAAAGCGATCCGTCGCCACGCCGATAGGCACGGACTCCCTATTTCAATCGCAGCAGCGATGATGCGCTCCCGGGCCAACGCCTTCGACGTCTACGAAGGCCTCCTCAGAGATCTCGTCAGCCATGGCGTAGAAGGAGATGCGCGACGCTCAATCGCCGGAGTCCTTGCGATCTCGCTGGAACCTGCCCAGGCGATGCGCCGGTGGTTGGAGGCCCGCGCCGCGCTGGCCGACCTCGGCCTGGAGGGGACGTACGCCGATATCGCCGCCGCGTTCGGTGCGAGCGACCCGCGTGGGCCGCGCGCATTTGCCCTGGCATACGCCGCTCAGCGTCAGGCTCTGGCCAGGAGCAAAATCGCAGACGCCGATAGGTTCGCTCCAGAGCTGGCACATGCAGGAACCCGGGACCAGCAGGACTCGTGGACCGGGCGGCCGATTCCAGCCGGGATCGGAGCGTTCGATCCGTTCACGGTGTTCTATTACCACTGGATCCTGACGCGAGGAAACGCCGGCCAATACGGGTGGGAACCGATTTACCAGGACAAGTCGTGGTCTGCGGATCGCGACAGCTGGTTCGGCGGCAGCGGCGGTGGCAACTGGGGAGGGTCCACCGGAGGCGGCTCCTCGTGGGGTGGCGGGGGCTGGTCGAGCGGCAGTTTCGGTGGGTTTGGTGGATTCGGTGGCGGCGGAGGATTCGGTGGCGGCGGAGGATTTGGCGGCGGAGGAGGCAGCAGCTGGTAGTCGCTGCCTACTGGCGGCGACGCACCACCTCGGCCATCACTACCCCGGCACTCACGGACGCGTTCAACGAATCGACACTTGCCGAGTGCATCGGAATCGTGATCACGTCGTCGGAAACTGCTATGAGGCCCTCCGGCAAGCCGCTGGCCTCACTCCCCATGACAAGCACAACATGGTCGTCGAGGGGAGCGTCCCACAGATTTGTTCCGCCTTCTGGAACCGTCGCTATCAGCCGGGCTGACCTGCTCGATGCAAACTCGCGAAGCTGATCGAGGCCGAGCTCGACGATCGGCAACGCAAATATCGCGCCCGCCGAGTTCCTCACGACATTCGTCGAGAAGACATCAACTGCCGAGTTGACAATGAGCACTCCGAACCCGCCGAGGGCGGAAGCTGTCCGCATGACGGCGCCGACGTTGCCTGGCTTTTCGATGCCCACGAGAGCGACCCACGCATCGGGAGAGGCATCGGCAACCTCAAACGCCCCCAGCGGCCAACAGTTGGCGACAGCGACAATCGCAGGCGGATTACGCCGCCCTGATATCTTCGCCATCACGGGGGCCGAAACCGTGACCGCCCCGGGGTACGAGACACCCTCCGACACAAACACCGCTGCCATGTCCACGCCCGCCAAGGTGGCTCGTTCGACGAGCCTGATTCCTTCGATGAGAAACCGCTCGGGATCGTGACGCTTCCGATGCGTCCGCAGCCGCACCATGTCCTTCACTACGGGGTTGTTCAAACTGGTTATATCGGCCATCGAAAGCTAGGCCTCTGGCACGACGCGGAGCGGACGTCCGTGGCCAGGCACGACTTCGAGTGGGGTCGGAGCGAACAAGACTCTCCTCGTGATTTCGAGCACTTTGTTCGGCACCCGGCGAGCCTCTTCCTTTCCGAGCTCGGAGTCGAAGATCGACGCTCCCCACTGGTCCCATCCCTCATCGGCGGTCTGGTTTTTGATCGCCACCAGCCGAAACGCCATCTCGGTTCCTTCCTCGACAGCCACTCGATCCAGCACCTTGCTCAGGACCGCCATCGTGTCGCCGGAACGAATCGGCGCCGCCTCGTGTCCATCGTCGTATCCAATCTCTGCCACTGCCGATTGCACGGTGTCTCTGCCGGCCAGACCGGCTGCCCAGGCGAGCACGAGACTCGAATGCACTTCGGGACCAAGGCCGGAAGCATCTTCGTCACCCGGATAGAGCTGATCGAAATGGGCCGGGTGCGTGCTCCCGAGCCAGGAAGCCCACGTCACATGTTCATCAGTGACCGTCCGTCTGCTCTGATGAAGAATCACATCGCCCGGGTCGTAGTCAGGCGCAGGGGGCCACGATTCCATCGCCGGCGGGAACCAGCTTCGCACCGTGAGATCCGGAAACTGAACGTGCTCTTCCCCAATGCGCCGGGCGTCGAATTCGCCCGGTCTTCGCCTGACCAGCATGGAGCGCCGATAGTGAATGACCGGAAGGTGGTCGTCCCCGACAACTGCACTTCGCAATTCGACGACACCTGGATGATCAGCGCCTTTGACAGCGACATCAACGACCTGGGTCATCGTCCTGAGCATCATGTCGGGGTAAATCGGGCGATGGAGGTAGAGGTCCCGGAATCCCAGATGCGCAATCGCCTGCTCCGAATCGGCTTCCATTCCGAGAGACATAGCCATTCCCAGTACAAGCAGAGGATGCACGGGCAGGTCGCTGTAGCCCGCCTTTTTGGCATCGACCGCCGAGAAATACATTGGCCGGGTCTCGTAGAACGCAGTTGCAAAGAGCCGACTCATGGTCCGGCTCACGGAAAATCCTCGCGGGTGCAGCCAGCTGTCTCCAACCTCGAAGTCTTCCAAAAAACGACCGTGGCGGGGGCGATGAACCTGCATGGTTATTGAGTGTATCGCCGCCGGCAGGTCGGCCAACATGTAAAGGGAAGTGAGCCGCGCGACGTCGCACGTTTCTGGGGTTGGCGCAAGCGCATGATCGATGCCGGTACACCTCAATACTTGGATCGAACATATGTTCGATATAGGGTGCGTAGTCCCATGCAGGACACCCGGTACCAACAGCAGAGCCGCCAACAGCAAAGTCGCCAACAGCAGAGCCGCCAGCAGAGTCTCGACGAGCTGAGCACTCCGCTATGGGAGGTCACCTACTGCGTACTGGATCTCGAGACCACCGGTGGCTCTGCCGCGACATGTGAGATCACCGAGATCGGGGCTGTGAAGTACCGGGGCGGCGAGCCGGCGGGAACGTTTCAGACGCTCGTGAATCCCGGATGCGAGATTCCTCCAACCATCACCATCCTCACCGGCATCACCCATGCCATGGTCGTGAACGCTCCACACATCAACGAGGCTCTTCCGACGTTTCTCGAGTTCATCGGGGATGCCGTCATCGTCGGTCACAACGTCCGATTTGACATGGCGTTTCTCAACGCCGCCGCCCAACGACTTGGCTATGGAAAGCTGGCAAACACCACGGTCGACACCGCAGCGCTAGCCCGTCGGCTCGTCCGCCAGGATGTGAGAAATCTGAAGCTGTCGACGCTCGCGGCGCATTTTCGATCCCCGATCACCCCCAATCACAGAGCACTCGCCGATGCCCAGGCAACCGCCCACGTCATGTTTCGCTTGCTCGAACAATCCGGTTCTCTTGGCACCACTCACCTCGACGACCTCCTCCTCCTGTGCTCGGCAAAGGGTGGAGCGAATTACGCGAAGATCGAGCTGACCGAGGACCTTCCACGTCTACCTGGCGTATATCTGTTCAGAAATCGGGATGGCGAAGTCATCTACGTCGGCAAGGCCAAGAATCTGAGAAGTCGCGTTCGGCAGTATTTTCACGGGGACACGCGTCGAACGATCGCCTCGATGCTGCGCGACCTGAACTCAATCGAGTATCGAGTCTGCCCCACCGAGCTAGAGGCCGAGATCACCGAGCTTCGCCTCATCGCCGCCCATCGACCGACATACAACCGTCGGGGTCGCCCATCCAGGTCGACGTATTGGGTCAAGCTGACACCCGAGCGATTTCCTCGACTGTCCATCGCTCGCACGCTGAAGGAAGACGGTGGTCTCTATCTGGGACCGTACAAGCAGCGCAAACGTGCGCAGCTCATCGTGGCTGCGCTCTGGGATGCAACGCTTGTTCGTCGGTGCACGGGGCCGCCCGGAAAACGGCGAGCGCTGTGCGCGCCGGCCCAACTCGGGCGAGCTATGTGCCCTTGCGACGGAAGCCTCTCCGTCGACGACTACCGGCCCGTGGTTGATCTCATTACCGCCGGCTTCACAGATAGACCGGAGTTGCTCCTCACTCCATTGGCCGAGCGGATCACAGACTGTGTCGCCCAACTTCGCTACGAAGACGCTGCTCGCCTGAGAGATCGCTATGACGGACTGAGAGCGAGCCTCATCGACAGAATGCGGTGGCAGGCGCTGCAGACAGCCGGATCGATTTCGGCAGAGATAGCCGACGGCAGCGGGTTTTGTTTGCTGGCCGGTCGCCTGGTTGGATCGTGGGGACCCGGTGAACTTCCCCTGCAGGCAGACATGCGCACGACCGTATTCGAGCAGGTGCCGACCACAGCTGAAGCCGCAGCGGAGGCCCGCTTGATCTGGAGATGGCTGGATCGCGACGACGCCGCCATCATCGGCTCGATCGCCTTGACAACCGCCTCACCTCCCGAATTGTCCGAAGCCGTTCGCTTCTGACGCTCACCCGGCCATACTCGTTCACCACTGGAATCCTCGCCGCGACACCGCTGTCGGCTGCTCCTCGGATTTCGAACACTGCCGAGGAACCACGGTGGTCGCCCCCGTAGATCTTACGAGCGATTACTCTTAGAGTAATGACTTCTACATTCAGGGTCGAGGAGCTGGCAACCGCCACCGGGTTGGCAGTCGACACCATCCGCTACTACCAGTCCAGAGGCTTGCTCGAGCCGCCGACGCGCGAAGGCCGAACAGCCGTCTACAACGAGGCGCACAAGGCACGGGTAGACACGATTCGGCAGCTGGCCGATTCGGGATTCACGTTGCAGCAGATCAAGCAGCTGGTTGATGGAACCCAGGATCAGATTCTGGGTGCCCTTTCGGGAACCGGGAAAACGTTGACCCTTGACGAATTGGCAGAAGCGGCCGACGTCGATCCGCAGGTGGTGACTCTCGCCGTCGCCGCCGGCCTCCTCTCTCCCGCACGCGCCCCGGGCGAAGGTGTCGAAGGCGAGGTCCGATTCGCCCGTGACGCCGTCAGGCTCGTCCGAACTGCGCGTGACCTCATCGATTCCGGCATTCCCTTGTCAGACCTGGTTGATCTTGCTGCCAAACACGCCTCGAACGTCGAGGCCGTTGCAGACCAGGCGATCGAGTTGTTCTCAAAGCACATTGGCTCTCGAGCAGGCGAAGACCTCTCTGCGACCTACCGCAGACTCATGGCGCAGACAACCAAGCTCGTAGCCGAACATTTCCACAAGACGCTCGTCGAGCGGGGCCGCCTGCACATCGAAGCAGATGTCGATTCCGGATTGGCTGCCGCGCTTCTCGACGAAGATGCTCGATTGGTGGTGACGTGCGAATGGACACACTGAACCCGACGTCCGCCGCCACCTTGACCGACGCTATGACCGACTTCCTCGACGTTTCGCTCCCGGCATCGTTGGATTCCTCTCCCCCATCTTCGTCAGTGGTCGTCTGGACAACCCGCGCCCGGCCGGGAGTTGATCCCCTGGCGATCGTCGCGGGCGCCGATCATGAGAACACCTTCTTCTGGGAGATACCGTACGCCGGCCGGTCATTCGTGGGAATCGGTCAGGCCTGGGAGACAACTTCGGAGGGTGCCGATCGCTTCAGGGATCTCGATGCTGCCATCGCCCACCTCCGTGATTCCACCACGCTGGTTGGCGAGCCCATGAGCCCCACGCTGGGCGCCGGGTTTTCCTTTGCCGAAACCTCGGATTGGAACGCGCTTCCGCCTGCGTTGGCGAGATTGCCACGACTTGCGCATATCCGGAACGGCAGAGACTCCTACTGGCAAATAGCTACCACGATTGGTGAGCCGGGCGCAGGGCGATCCGAACGAATCGCACATGAACTCATAGCGGGAATGCAGACCATCATGGACCTGGCGACGACGCCCATACCGGAGCCGATAGCCATCGGAGACGTCCCAACACCTGGAGATGATCCGGCCTACCGGAAGCTGGTCTCGGCGGGGTTGAAGTCAATCCATCGAGGAGAATTCGACAAGGTCGTGCTGGCCCGCTCGGTCGACACCCCTGCGACGCCGGCTCCGGGTCCCCTCCTCGCACGGCTCCGCCAGCAACATCCCGAAGCAGCCACATTCGCAATCGGCAACGGCGTCGTGTTTTGCGGAGCCACTCCGGAACTTCTCGTCCGATGGTCTGCCGCAGACGGGACTGCTACCTCGGCTGCCCTCGCAGGCACGACACGGCGGGGGACGACCGAAGCCGACGACGCGGCCCTGGCTGCCGAACTACTCAACGACCCCAAGCAATTGGCTGAGCATCAATTTGTCGTCGACCACCTCCTCGACCGGTTCTCGTCGAGCGGCATGGAACCTCGTTCGTCTGAGACCGACCTCATGAAACTCTCGAACGTTCAGCATCTGAGAACTGCGGTAGTAGCGACGGGCTCGGTACCGGACGGCGTTCTCGGATTGACCGACGAACTCCACCCGACGCCCGCCGTCGGCGGAACCCCGGATTCGACGGCGGTCGATTTCATCAATCGTCACGAAGGTCTCGACCGCGGTTGGTATGCAGGTCCGGTCGGCATCATGACGCTCGATGGCGATGGTGAGTTCTGGGTTGCGCTCCGGTGCGCCCTCCTCGAGAAGGACCACACGACGCTCTTCGCCGGTGCCGGGATCGTCGCAGGCTCCGATCCCGATTCAGAGCTCGAGGAGACAACGCTCAAGTTGCAGAATCTGGGAGCCCTGATCGGCCTCGCGTGAACATATCCGGCCAACCCGAAGCTTCTCATCCCGGCCATCTGGCTTACAAACTGGTCTCCCGGTTCTTCGACGAACTCGTCACCATGGGCATCGAGCGGGTCATTGCGTCCCCGGGAAGCAGATCTACTGCCCTCATTACGTCGGCCGCCACGACATCCGGCATCGCTCTGGACATTCAGCACGATGAACGCGTCGCGGCATTCGTCGCCCTTGGTTACGGAAAAGGTGCGCGGAAGCCGGCGGCGCTGATCTGTACATCCGGCTCGGCGGGTGCCCACTACCTACCCGCCGTTCTCGAAGGGCACTATTCAGGGGTACCGATCATGGTGTTGACGGCCGACCGGCCTTCCGCATTGCAAGGCGTCGGGGCTCCGCAAACCGTTGACCAGAGCCGCTTTTTTTCCGGATACACTCGCCTTACCCGTTTGTTGCCGGACGTTGATGAGCTCGGCGACGGTGACATGATCGATCTCGCTCGGGAGGGGTATATGGCCGCCGTCGTCGGCCGGGGGCCTGTGCACATCAATTGGCAGTTTCCGGAACCGCTGGAGCCAGGGCATCTGCGCTCGAGTCAGCAGGTTGACGAGGGGTCGAGCCACGACAAACACCGTGTAATCGGGCTGCCACCAGCTCAGCCAGGTACCGTCGAATCCACCGATCAGATTTCGTTCCGTGGCCTCCTACAGGTACGTCGCGGATTCATCGTCGTTGGTCCTGATGACCATGCGTTGGATGTCCGAAAGCGGATCTTCGACTTCGCACACGATCGAGGTTGGCCGGTCTTCGCCGACATCGGATCCGGGTTACGTACCGGCGGTCCCCCCGGACTGGTGATTCCATGGATCGAACCGGCCTTCGACATCGGGGGCCTGGCGGACCGCCGGCCACCTGAGGTGATCTTGCGCATAGGACGCATGCCGACCGCCAAGTCGTTCGCCCAATGGTTGACACGGCATCGTGAGGTCCCGGTGGTCCTGGTCAACAGCCATGTCGAGGTTCACGATTTCACCGGAACGTCGGCCGCAACCATCCAGAGCTCGCCGAACGAGGCTCTCGATCGCCTGGGCGATGGGACCGGACGGGACCCCGAATGGCTCAACGCGTGGGAGCGTGCGTCTGAGAGGGCGGGTGAAACAGCAGCGACTGCGCTGCAACCGTCGAGCGAAACCGCTATCACCGTTGCTGCGCTCCGTCAACTCGATCACGGAACCTCTCTGCAGCTGGCCAGCTCCATGCCGATCCGACATGCTGATGGATTTGTTGGCAACCTCGAACATCGCGTTCGGGTGCTCGTCAATCGAGGCACGAACGGTATCGATGGCACGATAGCGACCACACTGGGAGCGTCGATGGCCTCAGATGGGCCGGCGGTCGCGGTTCTCGGTGATATCGCTTTCCTGCACGATGCAGGTGGACTGCTGGCCGCAGGCAGAAGCGGTCGCAACATCACCCTCATTGTTTTGGACAACGGCGGTGGCGGCATATTCTCGTTTCTACCCATCGCCAATGTGTTGCCGGGCGAGACGTTCGACCGACTGTTCAGGACGCCTCACCAAACGGACATCAAAGCCCTGGCGGAGGCGGCAGGCGCTCGTGTCCACACCGATATCGGAGCGATAAAGCAGGCCACGCGCAATCAAGGGCTCGACGTGGTGCTGCTGGAAACCGAGCCGAACCCGGTTCCGGCGTTTCTGGCGGCAAGGCGAGCAGCCGGAGCGGCAATGCTCGAAGAAGAAATCATCAGCGATGAACAAGAGCACCACGATGCGTGAGCTCACCATCGTCGACGGCCTTCTGTGGCGCCATGATTCAGCATCTCCACTCGTTTTGATGCTCAAAGATATCGACGGCCGCACCGGATACGGTCAGGCTGCCCCGCTCGTCGGACGCACGGCGACAACCCTGGAAGCTTGCAGGCAAGCGCTGCTGGGTCTGCTGAACCAACTGCCTTCATGGGCAGAGCCATCACTCGCTGAAGGGGTTTCCATGCCGGCAGAGGCGTCGATGGCGTGGGAGACCGCAATCGCCGACCTCCAGGCTCAAGCACGCGGACTATCGCTCGGCCGGTATCTCGACGGGGCAGCCTCCGATGTCATCGAAGCAAATGGATTGGTCGATCGCACCACAGACCCGCTCGACGTCGTGGCCGAGGGCTATCAATGCATCAAAGTGAAAGTCGGCCACCAGCCATCGGAGGAACTGCGACGCATCGCCATGGTCCGCAATGCACTCGGAAGCGAGGGCACCATTCGGCTCGACGCCAACCAGACCTTCTCGCCTGCTGAAGCCCTCACGTTCATGCAACAAGCCTCCCGGTTCGATATCTCATATATCGAGGAACCCACCCCGGATGTCACGGCCTGGCGAGGGCTGTTCGAGGAGACCGGAATGAAGATCGCTGCCGATGAATCCATATCCAGCCGAACAGCCGCCGAGGAGTTTCTCGCGGGACGCCAGGCTGACATTCTCGTTCTCAAACCAGCACACTGGTCATCGCCCCGATCCGTTCTGAACACAGTGCGCGATGCCAAAAGCGAGGGCTACGGGATAACGATCACGTCGGCGCGTGACGGGGTCCTCGGAACATTGCTGGCAGGGCACATCGCGGCCATCGCCGGACCGAACCCTGCCGGACTGGGATGGGGCGACGTCCGGGCCGAGGAGCTTGCATGGACCGACGTCGCGCCCGGACCGAGATTCGAATTACCCATCGGTCTCGGTGTTACCCGCGATCTGCAACTTCAATACTGATCGAGCCAGTTTGCCGAGAGCGGTTCTCGGAAGGGCGTCAACCACGACGAGCCTATGGGGTGCCTCGAAGCCAGGCCTCGTTTCCTTGACCATGGCGCGCAGCTCTGAGAGCTCAGGAATCCGAGATCCGTCCGCCGGCACGATCACAGCGGTCACAACCTCACCCCACTCGTCATCAGCAATACCGACGACCGCAACGTCCGAAATCAACTCATGGGAGCCAATACGTTCTTCAATTGGCTCGGGCGAGATGGTTTCTCCCCCGGTGGTGATGAGATCATCCGCTCGTCCGAGGATGGTGAGCCTTCCCGACGTATCGAGTTCGCCACGATCCCCTGTTATGAGCCAATCCTCATCCAACAAGGGCGAACCATCTCGATATGCGCGAGCCAGCGTTGGGCCCTGCAGATGCACGATGCCGTCAACAACCCGAACTGCAATGCCAGACAACGCCCGCCCTTCATACACAACACCACCTCCGGATTCGGTCAGTCCGTAGGTGGCTACCGTGTTCGGGGCTCGGATTCCCGGCATCCGACCTCCCCCGAGCAGGATCTTTCGAAACCGTGACGGATCAATCCTGGCAAGGGTTGTTGGCACGAGCGATACGAGCGTCGCGCCACCTTTGGCCGCCTCCATCACTGCTGTCGCATCGAATTCGGGGAGGATCGAAACCGGCGTGCCCGTGATGTGGCCCCTGATCCACACGCTCAAACCGCCAATATGGAAAAACGGGAGACAGGAAAGCCACCTGTCGGAACCGGGGTCGACAGCGAGCGCCGACGACGTGATTCGAGCTGCGTGCCGAACTGCCTCGTGGGTGAGGATGACCCCCTTGGGACGACCCGTCGTGCCGCTCGTCGACATGACGAGAGCATCACCGGCTGCCACCGGTCTGGCATGATTGAGCGACATCGTTCCGGTCCCGGTGATCCACCTCGCCGGGGCCAGGTCATCGATCACGTCCGACATGACGTTCGCTGGTAGTCCCGGGTTTATCGGGGCAACGGCATCACCGGAGTTCCATACCTCGAGGACGTGTTCAACGAAAAGGGGGCCAGGGGGAACCGAGAGAGCGACCAGATCAGGCATCGTTGCGACCCTAGCCCTTCTCTAAACTCGTCCAATGCGATTTGTTGTCCGATCCGGCTCTGACCCGTTTGGCAGGGCCGACCCCACCATGTTGAGGGCAATGGGCTTGCCGGGCGGCGGCGTTGCAGCGGTCGGTAACACCAACGTACTCATCCGACCCGGCGAGGTAGCCGCTACCAACACTCTGCTGCTCGGACCTCGCACCATGGGCAACGCCGACGTCACCGAAGGTCAATCGATCGAGGTCAAACGTTCGCTGTTGCCGCAGGCCCAGCAAGTCGTGCTCGCGAGCGGCGATCTGCCCCTTGACGCGCGGCACGTTGCCCGTGCTCTCCAGGGAATCCCCGTCACTGTCGGAGATCGGGTGGTGATCAATACCTCATACGCGGACGATCCCGAACATGACCAGCGTATCGAGGTCACAATCGAATCGGTCGAACCCGGGCCTTCGGGACTCGTAGGGTCGGGCACGATGGTTGCTACGCAGGCCGACGTTGATGCTGCAACATCCGAAAAGGGACCAACCGAACCACTCGCACCAACCACGGCCCAGGCTCTTCTCGCAGGGCTGGACGTAGAACTCGATACGCTCTCTGGCTGGCTGGCATTGCTGACGTCGGCAGGCAACCTGCCAAAGACGTGGGGCTTGCCGAGGGTCGCCGGCGTGCTGATCGAAGGCCCGAGCGGCGTCGGGAAAGCTGAGCTCGTGACTGCCGCAGCAGAGGCTGCGGGTGCCAAGCTCGAAGAGATCTCGCTCAACCTCGTTTTCAAACCTGAACGGCTATTGGATCGGTTGGAGCCGGCGGCCAAGAACAGTGAGCCGCCTACGGTCATCTATCTCGACCACCTCGAAGCCATGGCAGGCCCGGATGGCATGTTTCGGTCCCAGGTGGGAGCCATATTGCGCTGGTTCCTCGACGCGGTCGCCGAACGCCCAGGTGTGGCGACCGTGCTGGGCGTCTCGTCCCGCAGCGCCCTGGACGAGTCCGTTGCCGCCTCTCCTCTCCTGCCGCGGTCCCTTTCGATCCCGCCACCCGATCTCAAGCGTCGCCGGATGCTCTTCGAGGCCTCACTGGCCAAAGTACCCACAGCCGACGACATCGATTATGACCGGCTCGCAGCGAAATCAGCGGGCTTCTCCGGTGCCGACGTGCTGGCCGCCGTCGTACACGCATCAGCGAAGGTGGTTCGCAACGACGGAGTGGTCACCACCGAGATCGCGATCGAAGCAATCGGTGAAACGACGCCATCGCTCGGGTCCGTATCTCTGGGCGATATGCCTTCGTACGGCTTCGGTAAGGTGGCCAATCTCGACGAGGTCAAACAACGCCTCACCGAGGCGGTCATCTGGCCCATACAAGATCCGGAGAGGTTTGAACGCATGGGGATCGATCCCCCTCGCGGGATTCTCCTCTACGGCCCTCCGGGAACCGGCAAGACGTACGTAACTCGAGCCCTGGCACACGAAGCCGGTGCGGCGTTCTTCGCCGTGAAGGGTGCCGAGTTGTTGGACAAGTTCGTCGGTGAGTCGGAACGAGGGGTGCGCGAGCTGTTCAATCGAGCAAGAGCAGCGGCACCGTCGATCATCTTCTTCGACGAATTCGATGCTCTTGCGCCCGTACGTGGCAACTCGACGAACAATGTCACAGATTCGGTCGTGGCAGCGCTCCTCACGGAGATCGACGGCGTATCCGATCTCGGCGACGTCGTGATCGTCGCCGCTACGAATCGCAAGGATCTCGTTGATCCGGCGCTCCTACGCGGCGGCCGCCTGGAGACTCATATCTTGCTCGACCTTCCGGTCAAGGAATCACGGTTGGCTCTTCTCGAGATCAGCGATGTACCGCTGGCAGACGATGTCGACCTCGATCGCCTGGCCGATGTCACCGAAGGGTTGTCGTTCGCAGATCTGACGTCCCTGCTCCGGGAGGCGGCCCTGAACGTCCTTCGCAAGACGGGGATCGGAACCGGCACCGATACATCGCTCGGCGATCGAGAGCTCGTGGTCACATGGTCGGACCTCGAGCAGGCTCTCACGAGATTCCGGAAAGAAACCGAACGAGTCCTCTGACGTTCTCGCTAGCCGGTGAAGATGTATCCGGCCGCCACCGCCAGCAACAGCACGACCATCAGAACGACTACCCAGGCAGGCAAGATTTGAGGACGTTCAACCGGTCCTGGTAGCCGGACGGGCGGGTTCGGCTCCGACGCCACGGGTCGATCCGACGCTGTTGCCGCCTCGACTCTGAAAACCCGGGGCGCCGTCTCGAGACGAAGCGCTCCGATGGAGTCTGTCTCGCGTACGGGCCCGGTGAGTGGCGTCAGCCCCTCTTCGGGTTGCGGCAAATCGTCGTCCTCGTTGGATAGGGGTGCCACCGGCCAGCTGCTGACGAGAGCGTTGCCGGATACGGAACGAACCGAAGCGACCTGGAGGCCGCGGCCACAGAAAGGGCAGTACGAACTCTTTCGATGTCTGATGGGACCGCATTGGCTGCATTCCACCCGGACTCTCCCCTCGAGCGTCACATGTGATTTTCGCGAACTCGCAGACAGGACGCAAATGATTGTGTTCTCAGACGATTACCTATGCCCTGAGATCGACGGCACCCTCATAGAGGGCCCGGCCGACGATCGCTCCGGACGCTCCCAATCGTTCCAGATGCTCGAGATCTGCATTCGAAGCGACCCCACCGGCTGCTATCACGAAAGCATTCGGTGCTTCTCCAACAACGGCGGCTACGAGCCCCACATCCGGACCCGCCATCGTCCCGTCTCTGGCAATTGCCGTGGTCACCATCCAGGTGACACCGACATCGAGGAGCTCGGCAACAGTTTCTCGCCACGGCCTGCCGGTCTTCAACCAGCCGGAACCCCGTGCCTCATCGTCGCGGATGTCGACGGAAACTGCAATGGCATCCGATCCATGGTTGCGCACGAGACGGCCAATGAGGGCCACATCGTGCACCGCTGCGGTTCCCAGAACGACTCGTGTTGCTCCCGCCGCCAGCGCGTCCTCGACCGAAGATGCCGTTCGTAGCCCACCGCCAACCTGAAAACGCACTCCTTCGTCTGCCATTGCACGCCACAAGGCGGGAGATGGGACACCCTCCCTTGCCCCTCCGAGATCCACGACGTGCACGATGACCGCTCCCTGTTCCATCCACATGCGGGCGGTTTCCACAGGGTCGTCGTTGTAAACGGTGACGGCGTCATAGTCGCCTTTGTGCAGACGTACGACGTTGCCGTCCAGCACATCGACCGCAGGAAAGATGAGCATTTCGGAACCTTAGGGTCCTACCGGGATGTTGTTATTGCGTAGTAACGTGTTAGCTTGTTAACACATGCCACCGCTCTCCGAAGAGTTGGCGCAACCAGCAGGAACGCATCATCATGACATATCAGGCGAACGATGACTGGATCGAACCGGACACCGAAGCGCTGCTCGAAGCACTCGTTCTCCTCGAGACCACGGGGGAAGCAGCTCTTTTCCTCAGGGATCTATGCACGAGAAAAGAGCTCACAGAAATGTCCAAGAGATGGGCCGTCGCCAGACTTCTCGATGAAGGGCGGTCGTATCGGTCGATTTCGGAGGAAACCGGGGCATCGACAGCAACGGTCACACGTATCGCGCAATGGCTCAATCACGGCACCGGTGGGTATCGGATGATGCTTGACCGGGCCGGGAGTAGACCAAACACATGACAGAACTCCTGCGCATCGCCGTCCCCAACAAGGGGCGGCTAAAAGATCCGGTGACGACGCTCCTGGGGGACGCGGGTCTCATGTTCGAAAAAACCGAGCGGGCCTTGAGCGTGCGCGTCTGGAACGCACCCATCGAACTTCTCTTTGTTCGCACCGACGATATCGCCGAGTTGCTGGTCGACGGCGTGGCGGATCTAGGCATCACCGGCCAGGATTTGCTTGCGAACTTCGACGCCGAATTCGAGACCCTGGTGGAGCTCGAGATGGGTAGGTGTGAACTTGTGGCAGCAGTTCCCAAAGCATCTGAGATCGAAGGTCCCGAGGGATTTGAGGGCATTCGCGTCGCGACTTCCCACCAGCGGGTGACGGCCTCTTTCTTTGCATCACACAACATCAAGGTGGATCTGGTGCCACTCAAAGGATCGGTCGAAGTGGCGCCGAAGCTCGGAATCGCGGATGCCATCGTTGATCTCGTGTCGTCGGGCAGCACCTTGTTGGTGAACAGTCTTCGCCCGGTCATGACGATCATGGAGTCGCAGGCGGTCCTTGTTGCCCCTGCTGAACGCGTTCCGTACGACCATGCGAAAGCCGACGCCATCCATAGGGTGGCGACGATGTTGCAAGCCGTCATCGCGGGAAGAACCAAGCGGTACCTCCTCATGAATGCTCCGATCGCACGACGCGATGAGATCGTTGAACTTCTTCCCAGCCTCGACTCCCCCACCATCATCCCTCTCGCGGACGGCACCCACGTCGCCGTGCACACCGTCATTGATCGTGATATTGCGTGGGAGCTGCTTCCCCGGCTGCAGCAGGCCGGGGCTACCGGCCTGCTGGTCGTTCCGATCGGACAACTGATCCAATGAAGATTCGCTCGGTTCGGCTTTCAGAACTCGACACCGAAACCCGGACGTCTCTCGTGAACCGCTCTGCCGTACCGGATGCATCTATCCGCTCTGACGCAGGCCGCATCGTCGAGTCGATTCGCAACGGCGGTGACGACGCGCTCCGGTCTGCAGCCGCTGAATTCGGTGGAGGGAGCCGCAGAATCGAACGCGATGAGATCGCTGCCGCATGGAAAGCGTGTCCAGACGATCTACGCGTCGCTTTGGAACAGGCAGCTTCGGCCATCCGGACCGTCCACCAGGCCCAGATACCCACCGACCAATCACTCGAGCCACAAACCGGCGTCAGGATTCGCAGACGATGGAGTCCGTTGAGACGAGTGGGTGGGTACGTACCCGGAGGATTGGCGGCATATCCGTCCTCCCTGTTGATGATCGCGATTCCGGCGGCAGTCGCGGGAGTGCCCGGTGTCGCCATCGCCACGCCCGCGGGCCCGGACGGCGAAGTGCCGATGGCATTGCTGGCGGCCGCCCACCTTTCCGGGGTGGATGAGGTGTACGCCATGGGTGGCGCCCAGGCGATCGGAGCCCTCGCCTACGGTACCGAAACCATAGAACGGGTCGACAAAATCGTTGGGCCCGGCAACGCCTGGGTCACGGCTGCAAAGCTGGCCGTGTTTGGTGAATGCGATATCGATTTGCCCGCAGGTCCGTCCGAGAGCTTGCTGCTGGTCGACGATGCGGCAGACCTGCGTGTTGTCGCAGCCGACATGGCGTGTCAGGCAGAGCACGGACCCGATTCCCCCGTCGTTCTCGTGACGGACTCCGAACGGATCGCCGACGCCCTGGGGGACGTGCTGGCCTCCTTGCTCACAGGACTTCATCGTCGCGACATTCTCGAACTGTCCCTCGGAAATCACGGTCTCATCGTGCTGATCGATGACTGGGACGAGGGCGTCGACTTCGCAAACGCCTATGCACCCGAGCACCTATCCATCTTGACCCGAGATGCGGGTGCATTGGCGGACAGGATCACCGGAGCCGGTTCCGTCTTCGTCGGCCATTGGTCGCCCGAATCGGCCGGCGACTATGCCACGGGTGCCAACCACGTGTTACCAACCGGCGGACTCGCACGGTCCAGTGGACCACTTGCGACCACCGACTTCGGTTCGTGGCGACAGGAGCAAGAGCTGAGCCGTGCGGGGCTACAAGCGCTTCTCCCCACCATCACCTCGCTCGCCGGGACCGAGGGTCTCGATGCCCACCGCCTGGCAGCAACCATCCGGTTCGAAGATCCCCCGGCAACAGGAGATGTACATGTCCCGATCAGCTGACATCAAACGTGTTACGAACGAAACCCGCGCCCGGGTTTCTCTCGACCTGGATGGAACCGGCCAGGCGGACATCTCAACCGGCGTCGGATTCTTCGATCACCTGCTGACCTCATTCGCCCACCATGGCCTATTCGACCTCATGGTCGATGTCGAGGGAGATCTACACATTGACGACCACCACACGGTGGAAGACACTGCTCTCGTTCTGGGTGCGGCTTTCGGTGAGGCGCTTGGAGAGCGAGCCGGAATCCATCGATTCGGCAGCGCCATCGTTCCCATGGATGAGTCGTTGGCCTCTGCCACGGTCGATGTGGGTGGCCGGCCCTACGCAGTAGTCGACATTGCGTTCACCAACCCGACCATCGGCAACTTCACGACCGAGAACTTTGCCCATGCTCTCGAAGCCTTCGCCCGAGCGTCGGGTACGACGTTGCATGTGACCGCCCATGGGGCCAATAGTCACCACATTGCGGAGGCGGCAATGAAGGCCCTTGCTCGTTCATTGCGAGCCGCGGTCGAGATCGACAGTCGGCGGATCGGGATACCGTCCACCAAAGGTGCGACATGACGATCCCCATCATGATCATCGACCATGGCGCCGGCAACCTCGTTTCGATTTCACGTGCCCTGGAAGCGGCGGGCGCAAAGCCGATGATCGTTCAAAACGCAGACGAAGTCGGCGATGCGGCCGGAATGGTTCTGCCCGGCGTCGGAGCCACGGGACCGGCAATGGACCGTCTCTCGCGGCAGGGTTTGGTTGCCGTCATCAAGGAGTGGCGTCGCCCACTTCTGGGAATCTGTGTTGGGCTTCAACTCATGTTTGACAGGTCGACAGAGGACGGCACACCGTGCCTGGGTCTGCTTGGCGGGACGGTCGAACGTCTCACTGCGCCGCGACTGCCTCATATGGGTTGGAACGACCTCACGATCCACGCCCCTGATCCGCTGCTGTCCGGAATTGATTCCGGGACTACGTTCTATTTCGTCCACTCGTACGCGCCGGTGCCCACCGACCCTTCGATGATCGTCGCAACAACCGATTACAACCAGGATGTCGTTGCGATGGTCCGTTCGGAGCATCGCATCGGCGTACAATTTCACCCCGAGCGCTCTGGAGATGTCGGCCGACGCGTGATGTATAACTTCGTCGAAGCCTGCCGACAGGAGACAGCAGTTGCTTCGTAAGCGCGTGATCCCGTGTCTCGATGTCGCTGAAGGTCGCGTCGTCAAGGGCGTCAACTTCATCAATCTCACAGACGAAGGAGATCCGGTTGAGCTCGCAGAACGGTACGCGGCAGAAGGGGCAGACGAGCTTGTCTTTTTGGACATCAGCGCTTCTCACCTGAATCGGGACACCATGCTCGACGTGGTTCGTCGCACTGCCGAGAACGTGTTCATTCCGTTGACCGTCGGTGGAGGCGTCCGGACCGTTGCCGATATGCGGGCCGTTCTGCGAGCAGGCGCCGACAAGGTTTCGGTGAATACCGCTGCTGTACGTGATCCCGGATTGATTTCTGAATGCGCTGCCGCATTTGGAAGCCAGTGCGTGGTCCTGGCGATCGACGCTCGCCGCGTTGACGACGGCTGGGAAGTGGTGGTGAACGGAGGCCGCGATTCAACCGGTCTTGACGCAGTCGCCTGGGCCGTTGAAGGAACGGGGCGGGGCGCAGGTGAGATTCTCTTGACCTCCATGGACCGGGACGGTACCAAATCCGGTTTCGACATCTCGCTTTTGACCGCCGTATCAGCAGCGACGACGGTACCGGTGATCGCGTCGGGTGGAGCGGGGACGATCGAGCACTGTTTAGAAGCTCTCGCGCCCGGAGTCGCAGATGCGGTGCTCGCAGCCTCGATATTCCACCGTCGTGAGATCGGGTTGCAGGACCTGAAGGACTCGATGGCCCAAGCCGGAATTCCGGTTCGATGACCGGCATTCCTGATTTCGGTTCACACGCACTCCTCCCGGCTGTTGTCCAGGACGTCAACACCGGACAGGTCCTCATGGTGGCATTCATGAACGAGGATGCTTTCCGGGCGTCGAGCGAAACCGGCTACGTGCACTTCTGGAGCCGTTCACGTCAGGAGCTCTGGAAGAAGGGGCAAACCAGTGGCAACGTCATGCAGATCCTCGATATTTCTCTCGACTGCGATGGCGACGCGATTTTGCTGACTGTCAAGCCGGCCGGACCTGCCTGCCACACAGGGACCGGTTCTTGCTTTGATCCGGGCAGAGCATCCGGGGGCGAGCACGCAGATCGTATACCCCCTCAAGGCTTCTACCTTCTCGAATCGTTGTGGGCGACCATCGCGAATCGAGCCAACGATCGGCCAAAGGGCTCATACACCGCAGAACTCATTGCAGGAGGAGTGGAAGCAACCGCCCGAAAAGTACTCGAGGAAGCGGCCGAGGTCGCTTTTGCTGCGAAGAACCACGCATTCGGATCCGACAGCGATAGCCGGGTCGCCTCGGAGGCGGCGGATTTGATTTATCACCTTTTGGTGCTACTCGCCGAGCGCACGGTCAGCCCGCAACTGGTCGTCAAGGAGCTAACCGATCGTGCACCCCGGGCAGACGGCTAACTGCGCCAGGACGTCGGCAGCCGGCAGATTCGGGATTACTGGAAGCATCACGAGACCGGGGTCCGAATCCGTCCCGGCTTCCACCTCGTCTACCCGTTCATGGGAGCCGGCCCCATCCAGTATCTGCAGGCCAACTCCCCCTCGAAGGAGCTCGGTCGTCCGGGCCGCGAGTGTTCCGTCCTCGATGAGATCGTAGAGGAACTCTCCAGGGCAGCTCGTGTTCGCGTGGTCTCGATGTCCGGCGACGTGCCCGGCGTCGATGTCCCACTCATCTAGCCCCCACGCCACCATGCGGGCCAGCGATTCGATCTGAGCGTCTGTGGGCGGGTTTCCATTGAAGTCACCGTCCACCATCACGAGGAAATGGCCGCTCGGGTCGTAGTTCGTGAAGGTGTCGCCGCGACCCTCGGGAGATCTACCTTGATATACGTTGCCGTTCCGGTCGATCACGAAGTGATACGCGATATCAGGCCAGCCCTGATCCTGGTGATATCGCTGATAGGAACGAATACGCGCGGGAGCATCTGTGTTCGAGCCGGCGAACGACCTGGCGGAATGGTGGATCGTCACCTGTTCGATCGTGTGCGGCTCGAGCGTTCCGATCGGTGCCGAACCCCACCCCTCCCGGGCGATGACTTCGACGCCGGGACGATCCTTGGGTCCGACGAGCTCTAGTCCTCCCAGGTCGCCGACGATCCCCGCAACCGGAATCCAATCGTCCTCTCCGAATTGGTATGTCACATCAGCTTGCTTGAGACGATTCTCGTTGGAGAGCATGAGCGAGCGGTCACGCTGCCGATAGAGGCCGACCGACTCGAGCCCGTCTCCATTCCAATCTCCTGAAAAGATCTGATCATCTGCTTCACCGTAAAAGAACGAAGCCTGGGCAGGACCGGTCGTTTGGTCGAGCCGCATATATACGAGACCAGAAGAATCGCGGTGCAATCCGATGTCCGTTATACCGTTTGCATCGAAATCCCCGGCGAACGGACGATCGCCAGGATTTCCAAAGAAGATCTCGAGATCAGCCAGAACCCCCCGACTCTCGCTGCCGAGCCGGTTGGCGATGAACACCTGGCCGGTACCGGGCCGATACACCGAAATGGTATCGCATCCGTCACCGTTGAAATCCCCGACAAGCGGCCGGTCGCCCGGTTCTCCCATGTAGAAGCGGACGTCTGCGGTCCCCATGGTGTTCGTGTTCCGAAGATATACAAATCCGTCGCTGACCCGGTAGAGCCCCGGGCTGTCGATTCCGTCGCAGTCCCAGTCGCCCAGGAACGGTTCGTCACCCGGCACGCCAAAATAGAGCGATGCCAGCGCTCCACCGGGGGTCGGCAGCAAAAATTGGCTGGTGTCACCGTCGACGAAACCCAGAGCGTCTGGCTGATGAAGCGGGGCTTCCTCGCCACCTCCTCCCGGTTCCTGAGCGTGGACAGCGGCGGCCGACATGAGAATCTGCGTGAGGCAGAAAACGGCTGTTACAGTGAGGGCCAGTCGGCGCATCAGGAACGCCAGCGATTTGCCAATTCGTCAGCGTATTCGTTCCAGCGAATACCGGCATGTGCCTTGACCCACTCGATCCGAAGCTCGGGTCGATCTTCGAGAAGGTAATACAGGGTTTTGACGAGGTCGAGATTCTCTACCGGGCCGGTTTTGCGCCGCCAGCCGCGACTCTCCCACCCTGCCGCCCACTGATTGATCGTATTCACTGCGAGCCTCGAGTCGCTGTACAACGTCATTTCCGTTCCTTCTGGAACGAGGTTTGCGCCCTCAATGAGCGCCGTCAGTTCCATGCGGTTATTTGTGGTGTCATCGTCAGCTCCCCAGGTTTCCTCAACCAACGAGTCGTCGACCACGTAAACAGCCCCCCAGCCGCCGGGTCCGGGGTTGGGTACACATCCGCCGTCCGTGAATACGCCGGTGATAGGTCCACTCATGCGACCGTCAGTCCCAGCGCCCGGCTATGGGAACGGTTGCCGGAGTGCCGGTGACGATCTCGATATCAGCAATGGCGTCGCCTATCGCATTCGAGAGGTAGAACGTGGTGTCTGATGGCCTGAATATGCCGAAGGAGTCCCGACCGTTGCCATCCCAGTCCCCGACCACAAATCGGTCTCCTGGATTCCCGTAGAACGCCTCAAAATCTGCGATTCCAAATGCGTTCTCGTCTGTGATGTACACGAACCCGGTCGACTGCCGATAGAGACCCACCGTGTCGATGCCGTCGCCGTCCCAATCCCCGGCAAAAGGAATATCTCCCGGGTTGCCAAAAATGAACTGCACGTCGGCAAAGCCTTGCGTATTCGAGTTGCGAAGATAAAACGTCGCGTTGCGGGGCCGATAGACGCCAACCGTCTCTATCCCGTCGCCGTCCCAGTCGCCACAAACGGGGATGTCTGACGGCTCGCCGTAGAAAATCTCGGTCTCTCCGGGTCCCTGGGTGTTGGAGTTCCGGAGGTAGAGGAAGCCGTCACCTGGTCGATACAACCCGACGGTATCGATTCCGTCGCCGTTCCAGTCGCAGGCAACGGCGAGGTCACCGGGTGTTCCGTAATAAAAACCGTTGGTTGTGGCATCGTTTCGCACGAGTGACCAGAAACCGGTCGCGGGATTCTGGCGGCCGACACGCGAGCCACCTTCGGCCACGGTCGTCACCGACAACGTGAGCGGGTCGGTCCGTTCGCCGCCTTTGCGAGCGACGACTTCCATGACATACGTCGTGCCCGGCGTCAATCCCGTCAGCGTCGTGGAGCGATCCGTCACGAACTCGACCCCGGCACCGGTCACTTCATAGTCCTCGGCGGAGAATGCGGCAGGCCAGCTGATGGTCATCGCTGTCTCGGTCAAGGCATTGAGCTGGAGACGGGCGCCGGCGGGAAACCCGAGAGGGAGATCTCCGACTGTAACCGTGAAGACGTCACCAACCCTGTCGGTAACCGTTACGTCGATGCCGTAGACCGAAAAACTGTCGTCAACGCCATGAACGTGCTGGGTGCTGTAGGGAAACGACTCGAATGGTCGAACGAGTCTTTCGGCACCGAAACAATGGGGAAATTCAGTGGTCCCGCAAGCAGATGCCCTTTCGTCCATGGTGTGCACCGTGACTCCCTCGGCTGCCAGTCCTGAGTCAAAGCTCTTGAGCACCCGGGTGTCGATGACGGCGAATGTGTGCGGATCGGGACCCGGGACGACGATCAGCTGGGGCCCGGGGTATCCCACCGGTCCGAGTCCCACTTCTATGGCGGCCTGATCGTAGACAACCACCTGATCAGCGTCGATCCAGCCGGCTGCGTATCGGTTGAGTGCCATCGTGCCAACCATCGAGTCAGCCCCCGACATGACCTCGATGATGTCGTCGTATTCCCAGACCGACCCCTCGATGGTGGTTTGACCCGTATACGAATGTGGCATCTCCATGGTGTGACCGATCTCGTGCACGAGAAAAGCTCGATCGAGATTGCTTATGAACCCCGGCTGTACGTGGTTGGCGCCATAGAAAGCGACCCGGGCGTTTGCCGGAAAGGATGGGCCGTTCCCAGGGCCGCCAGCGGCTTCGTTGGTCGCAACGTCAAAAGCCATCACCGCCCCATTCGAGGAAACACCATCCCCAGCAGCGACAGCCGTGACGGCGTTGAAACACTCTTCAACATCGGTATCGGGCCCCGGAATCACGACTTCACCGCCGGGAATGAATGAGAGAGATTTACGACCGTTTGATGCCCAGTTGAAATAGGGCGGAAGTTCGGCGTTGAGTGCCGTTGCTACCGCCTCGGGACTCAATTCGAATTTCTGTTTGGTGCCCGGGTTCGCGAGTTCACAAATCCACACCTCCATCACATCAGGCCCGAGAGTGTGTTGACGGAGGTAGTTACCTCCCGTGATGATGCCCAGTTCGTCAGTCGGATCCTGCGCGACCTCGTGGGCCGCGGCGGGCTGTGCTCGAACGGTGGTTACGAGTGCGAAGGACGCACATGCGGCTATCGCCAATGTCAGCCATATGATCGGCGAACGTCGCTCCACCAGACCCACTCTTGATCGCATCCACGTGTCCGTTCGCCGTAAGAAGGGATCACTATATCCTCACACCCGTGGCACCCACCTCCCATTTGGCGATCGATGCACGCTCCTTGATGCTGCAGTTCGGCAACACGCCGGTGCTGGCCAACGTCAGTTTCGAGGTTTCGGAAGCAACTGCCATCGGCATCACCGGCGCGAACGGATCCGGAAAAAGCTCTCTTCTTCGGTGTCTGGCCACCTTGCAGCGGCCGACCGTCGGACACCTGTACGTTCTCGGACAAAATGCCCATGATCGGGAACGGCGCTCCGTGCGCCGGGACATAACGCTCATAGGCCACGACGCCGGCCTCTACCCGACCCTGACACTGCGGGAGAATCTGAGACTCGTTGCCGACATGCTGGGTCGGTCCATCGATCAGGTCGACCACGCTCTGCAGGCAGTCGGCTTGCAAGGAGCCGCCGAACGACAGTTCGGGGCTGCGTCGAAAGGAATGATTCGACGTCTGGAGCTCGCCCGGGTTCTCATTCAACAGCCCCGGCTTCTCCTCCTCGACGAGGCCCACGCAGGTCTCGATGCGGCATCCTCCGATCTCGTCGACCAGGTCGTTTCCAGAGTCACTGCCGGGGGCGGTTCGGCCGTTGTGGTGAGCCATGAGATCAATCGGCTGCGTCCCATGGTGGATCAGCTATATGTCCTCGAGAGAGGCTTCCTGGAGGCCATGGCGTGACCTTCTGGCGGCAGGTGAGAGTGATAGTTGCCAACGACCTGCGCGTCGAGCGACGCACCCTCGAAGTGGTTGGTGTTACGTTTCCATTCGCCATTGCCGCCCTGATCGCATTCGCGCTGGCGGTCGGCATCGATGCGCCATTGCTCGAACGTATCGGCCCATCGTTGTATTGGGTGGTGATCTTGATCTTCTCCGTCCTGATCATTTTGCGCTCGTCCGGACACGGCTCCGGAGCTCAGCGTGACCTCATGCGACTGCTCGCAACAGATCCGGGGGTCACGACGGTGGCGTCAGGCCTGTCGGCCGCTTTGATCATGTTCATCTTCGAAGTTCTGCTGTTGCCGGTGGCGATGGTGTTGTTCAACTGGACACCGGGAACATGGTCCTGGCTCGTCACGTTGCCCCTGGTTGCGCTTGGGCTTGGTTTGCTCGGATCTCTGGTAAATGCCGTAACCAGCAGCCTCAACTCCCGAACGTCACTCTCGGCGATCCTCATCGTTCCGGGTTCGATCCCTCTGCTCATCGCCGCTACGAATGCTCTAGAGGCCACAACCTACGGACAGGGTATCCTTCCCTGGCTACTACTACTGCTGGCCGTGAACCTAGGTTTGGGCATCGCGGTGGTGGTCCTGGCGGGCCCCATCGACGATCTCTGATCACGCCGCATCGGCGTGCTGTGATGATTCTCAGCCCGCCGCCAAAACACCGGATCGACCGGATCGACCGGATCAACGTGAACGTGCAGGACCGACAAGCAAGCCTCCAAGCGAAAGCCCCCAACCGACAAACATCATGACTACCGATTCCGAAACAAGCGCCAACACGCAGTCTTCCGGTAGCCCCGGAGCCAGGAGGCCTGTTCCGATCAGAAAGCTCGACGGCATCGCCGTGGTCGGCATCGTGATGGCCATCGTGGTGGCGATGACGGTACCCGCAGACAAACTGCAGGGAGAGGTTCAACGATTGATGTATGTCCATGTCCCGAGCGCATGGGTCGCGTTTTTGGCTTTCGGGGTCACCGCGGTCGCGAGCGTGGCGTGGCTACGCACACGCAAGATGGGTTGGGATACCACGGCGGCTGCCAGCGCTTTTGTCGGGGTGTTTTTCACGGGTACTGCCCTCGCCTCGGGCATGATCTGGGGCAAACCGACGTGGGGCGTCTTCTGGACCTGGGACGCACGGCTGGTGAGCACGGCGCTGTTGTTCGTGATCTATCTCGGGTATCTGGCGCTCAGACGTGCAACTCCTGATCCCGTCGACCGTGCCCGCCGCTCCGCCATCGTTGGCGTCATTGCGGCTTTTCAGGTTGCGGTGGTGTACAAATCTGTCGACTGGTGGGTGACGCTCCACCAGCAGTCGAGTAGAGATTCGATTGATCCGGCGTTGCGCCTCTCGCTATGGGTGAGCGTGCTCGCGTTCACGATCGTTTACGTCGGTCTCACCACCCGCCGCAAAGCCCTTCTCGAGGCCGAGGAGACTCTGCGACTTCGGGGATTACGAAGTTCCGCAGTCGCCGGTGATGCAATTTCGGTTCCAAATCTGGACCTGCCCGATGACTGAATCCATGGTTGCGCTCACCCAACTCTCGGAAACTGCCCAAATCGCCAATCCGTGGTCGTGGGTCGTGGCGGGTTACACCATCGTCTACGGGGCCATGTTCGGCTTGACGGGGTGGCTGTGGATGCGCCTCAACCGCATCCAGCGTCAACTCGACGACGATGCCTGACCCGCAACGATGTGATCCACCATGACTGATACATCGGTACCTCCCGAGCCTGCGACCCCTATACCCCCTACGGACTACCGGGCATTTCTCATTCCGGCCGTTGGGCTCCTGCTCGTGATAGGTGGATTTCTCCTCTTTGGAAACCTCAACAACAATCTCGTGTACTACCTCACCACCACCGAAGCCCGGGAAACCAGGGTCGACTTTCCCGACGGCAGGCGATTTCGGCTCGCAGGAGAGGTCGTTCCCGGAAGCATCGAGAGCCTTTCGATTGGAACTTCTTTCATCGCGAGCGATGGCATCACCAGCGTGACGGTACGCCACGAGGGTGATCCACCGCAACTGTTTCAGGAGGGGATAGAAGTGGTCGTCGAAGGAACCTGGGACGGCGATGTCTTCGTCTCGGACGTGATGCTGGTCAAGCATGACGAGGAGTACCGGGTTCCGGAAGAAGGGAACTACCAGGAAGACGGCCCATGAGCGCCTTTCTCGGGTTCTCGGGGATACTTCTCGCTCTGATTTCATCGGGCGCGCTTGCCGTGCGTGGGTTTCTCAAGGCAGACAAGGCAGGTCTGCGTCTTCCGGTTCTGGGGCTCGTGGCCGGTTCGATCGTGGCCATGGGAGCTCTCGAGCTGGCGTTGCTGACAAACGACTTTTCGGTTTCGTATGTTGCTGCGCATCACGCTCGCAGCACACCGCTGATCTATGCGGTTGCCACCGCCTGGGCTGCGCTGGAGGGCTCCATTGTGCTGTGGGGTCTCGTGCTGGCCATCTTCACGTTTGCCATGTATCAAAGGGATCGACTCAACGACACGGTGTGGCGATTCGCGCTTGCGACGATGGGCGTCATCAGCCTGTTCTTCTTCGGCATGATGGCCACGATCGCCAACCCGTTCGAGGTGTGCACGGCGGTCTTCGAAGGCAGGTGCATCGAGACAACGGCGAACGTCTTCGCATCGAGTGTTGCCCTGCGCGACGGACCAGGACCGAACCCCCTGCTTCAGAATCACATTTTGATGGCCGTCCATCCCCCCGTGTTGTATCTGGGATACGTCGGCTTCGCAGTCCCGTTTGCGTACGCGATAGGAACACTGATGGCGGGCGGCAATGGCACCGCCTGGCTCGAGAGGACAAGACGCTGGACATTGGCCGCCTGGACGTTCCTCACACTGGGCATCGTGCTCGGGGCCCTCTGGTCCTATGCCGTCTTGAATTGGGGCGGATACTGGGCATGGGACCCTGTCGAAAACGCGTCATTTCTCCCCTGGTTGGCCGGTACGGCGTTCTTGCATTCGTCCGTCGTCGAACGTAAACGAGGAATGCTGCGCACCTGGAATGTCGCGCTCGTGATCGCCACGTTTGAGCTGACCATCCTCGGCACGTTCCTCACTCGATCGGGCGTTGTGGCTTCCGTCCACAGCTTCACACAATCTGCGGTAGGGCCCGCCATCCTGATGTTTTTGATCGGATCCTCGCTTGCCGCTTTCGGCCTTTTTGCAGCACGGGCACACTTGATCGTTCAGTCTCCCCGCATTGAATCGCTGGCCAGCAGGGAAGGCGTGTTTCTTCTCAACAATCTGCTCCTGACCGTGTTTGCGTTCGCAGTACTCGCCGGCACGATGTACCCGATGCTGCTGGAGGCGTTCACCGGCGATCAGGTTTCGGTGGGACGCCCCTTCTTCGACGCGGTCGCGAGTCCGATCTCTTACGTGCTGCTGCTCGCCATAGGCATCGGTCCCGTGACGCCCTACCGAATCGCCGGCGCAGCCATCATGAAACGACGTCTTCTGATCCCTGCGCAGATCGCTCTAGCTGCGGGAGCGGTTTCGGTTCTTGCCGGCCGGAAAGAGTTTTCTGTTGTTGTCGTCATCATGCTCGCCACCTTCATCGTGGCGGTGATAATCAAGCGGTTCACAGAGCTCGCCATTGCCCGGCCCGAGCCAGGCTTGCAAGCGGCTTCTCACGTCCTGGCAGGCGATCCTGGCTTCTGGGGCGGTCAAATCAGCCATATCGGCGTGGCCATACTGGCCCTCGGGCTCACGGTGTCGTCGGCACTGGGGATTCAGGCTTCGGGCGTACTCGAGGTGGGCGACACCATCGCCATCGACGAATTCACCTTGACCAACGTAGGGGTGTTCGAACGCATCACCCCGGGCAAAGCCAGCCAGGGCGTGACACTGGAGCTTCGTCGAAACGGCGAAGCCGTCGATCTCCTCGAACCACATCTCTCCCGATTCAATAACCAGGGGCCGGTCGTGGGCACGCCTGGCATTCACGTCGACGTCACCGGAGACGTATACGCAAGCATCAACGCGCTCGACGGCACGGATGGATCTGTGGGCCTCGACGTCTGGCATTATCCGTACCTCTTCGTGATGTGGGTCGGCGGATTCGTCATTGTCGTCGGCGGGACCTTTTCCACGTTCGTACGCCGAAGGTCACGCCGGGCCGTCGCCCCCGTTGCAGTCTCATAGATCTCGGCATGAAACGCATGATGTCTCTGGCGGTGACCGCGATTCTGGCGATGATCGTCGTCGTCGGGCTCATACAGGGCCCACCATCGGCGGTCCCGTATGACAGGGTTCTCGAATTGGCGGGCCAGATCAGGTGCCCGCAATGTCAGGTCTCGGTGGCAGACAGCAATGCCGCCGTCGCCCAAACCATGCGGGTGATCATCGCGGAGCAGGTGGAGGCCGGACGCTCCGACGACGAGATCCTCCAGTATTTCGTCGACCGCTACGGAGAATGGGTTCTGACGAAACCGCGCAGAAGCGGGAGCACATTGCTGCTCTGGCTGCTTCCGATCATTGGGGTCGGAGCCGGGTTATGGGCAATCGTGCGCTTGCGCAAGGTGACATCGTGAACGGTCGAGAGCGTCTTTCCGAACAGCTCGCCCAGGCGACCAGAGACCTCGACGACGTCACGGATCAGCTGGCGAAAGGCGATCTTGTCGACGAAGACGGAGCAAAGCTGATCGTCCAATATCAGGCCGAGAAGGAGCGACTGGAACAAGCTCTAGCCACGATCGAAGGATCGTCGACCGGAGCGCCAGGATTGTCACCAAGGGTCTGGTGGCTCACCGGGATCACAATCGTGGCGCTGGTCGCGATCGGGTTCCTCGTCACACAGTCCATCACCGATCGACCCGAGGGAGGTTTCGTCACGGGCAATCTCGAGACAGGCCGCGATCTCGATACGGTTTCGAATGAGGAGATGGAGGCGACCATAGCTCAGTTTCCCGACATCATCGGCATGCGTGCTGCCCTCGCGCGGCGCTATTTCGAGGGCGGCGATTTTCCAGCAGCCACCGGCCATTACCTGGAAATTCTCGATCGAAACCCGAACCACCCCGAGGCGCTCGCCAACCTCGGCTGGATCACGTTCACATCGAATGGAGGACCGGAGGCCGATGCAGCCGCAGAGAACTTGCTGAAACGATCACTCGACGCATTGCCAGGCAACCCTGATGCTCTGTTCTTCCTGGCAAACATCCGGCTCGCAGAAGGCAACGGAAACGCTGCGAGAGAACTCCTCGACCAACTGCTTGCCACAGGTGCGGTTGGAGAACAGGATCGGCCCCTGATCGACGAACTCCTCGCCGAGGCCGATCGCCTCACAGACTCAGATGAATAGGCCGATTCAAATAGCTGCATCGCTCACCGTGCTCGCACTCATCGTCCTCGGCATCGTCTTTGGAAGCAGGTTCGGAAACGACCCCCTGGACGTTGAGTCCCCGCTCATCGGACAACCGTTGCCTCCACTGACTTTGGAAACCATCGACGGCGAGCCCTACAGGTTCGCTGACCTGTCAGGCTCTCCCACCGTCATAAACGTGTGGGCTTCCTGGTGTCTGCCGTGCCGCGCCGAGCACGCGATTCTCCAGACGGGAGCCGAGGCGTATCAGGGAGTGGATTTCGTCGGCATCGTATATCAGGACAGCGTGTCGAATGCTCAACGTTTTCTCGACACGTACGGTGCCGAATATCCGAACGTCATGGATCCTGACGCCAGGGCCGCCATCGATCTGGGAGTTTTCGGTGTACCCGAGACATTCTTCATCGACTCGAACGGAATCATCGTCGCCAAAGTGCAAGGCCCACTGACACTATCGATCCTCGAAGAAACTCTGAACGCGGTTTTGCTTGGACAGCAACCGGGCACGAGATCGGCGGGAACCGTGCAACTGGCCGAATAACCGCCAACTGCGGAATCCAACTCCCACGGCTCCCGGACTCAGCTGTTGGAAATATCGATCGATTCGGCGAGGACATTCGCGGCACGTTGTGAATCGATCGAGACCTGCGCGGCTCGCACTCCGGCGGCCAGATCCGGAACGACGCCTGCCACCCAGAGGGCCGCCGCCGCATTGAGAACTGCGATGTCGCGTCGCGGTCCTTCCTCACCCGCCAAAATGCCGAGCACCGTGTTCTTGTTCTCTTCCGGAGAGCCGCCGAGCACAGCTTCTATGGGTGCGTCATCGAGACCCACATCGGCAGGTGCGACCTGTCTTCTGGTTATCACTCCGCCTTCGAGCTCCCAGACCTGTGATGGACCGGACAGAGTCAACTCGTCCATACCGCGATGACCGACGAACACCATCGCCCGATCACTACCGAGCCGATCCAGGACCTGAACCATTTTTGCTGCCATGTCAGCAACCCCCACCCCCGTTGCCTGTCGCGTTGCTTGTGCCGGGTTGGCGAGAGGACCGAGAAAGTTGAATACCGTCGGAATTCCGAGATCCCGGCGAATGGGACCCGCATGACGCATGGATGGGTGGTACCGGGGCGCGAAGAAGAAACCGAAACCCGTCTCAGTGACCATCCGCGCTACGACATCGGGCTCGGCATCGAGATTCATCCCGAGAGCTTCGAGGACGTCAGCCGCACCACATCGCGACGACGCCGCCCGATTTCCGTGTTTGGCAAGCCGGGCACCGGCGCCGGCCGCAATGATCGCGGCTGTTGTGGAGATATTGAAGGTCGACAGCCCGTCACCACCCGTGCCAACCAGATCAACCACATCGTCTCCGACGTCAACCGTCACCGCAACCCGGCGCATGGCCGATACGAGGCCTGCCATTTCCTCAACCGTTTCCCCCTTGGCTCTCATCGCGACAAGGAAACCGGCGATCTGGGGTGGAGTCGCTTCCCCCGCCATGATGTTGCTCATAGCAGCCGCGGCTTCGTCGAAATCGAGATCTTCTCCCGCAACGACCCGGCGCAACAGCGGCGGCCAGGCAAATTCAGCAGACATGGTGGGCGAGTGTAGGGGCTAAGGGAATTTCGGCGACCGCCGATAGGAGTAGTCAGGATGAACGGAGTAAGGAACTCATGGCCGACCCGCTGTTAATAGACGAAGGTGCCTGGACCGTCAAGGCCAACTGCATCGGCGAGGACACCTCCGTGTTCTTTCCCGGACCTGATGATGATCCTCAGGCCGCCATAAAGATATGTAACCGTTGCGTTGTGCGAGATGATTGCCTCGACTGGGCGATCGAGACCAAAGAGCGCTTCGGAATCTGGGGGGCCACCAGCGAACGTCAACGCAGACGGATCATTCGCCGTAGCGCCTGATTGGCAGGTGGGGTCCCCCTCACCGGTGCCATGTCCACTCCTCCCGAACAGTTTCTTCTGCTTCCGGATCTGAGTCGAAATTTCGGTCCGACCGTCAAAGCGGCCGAGCTACAACACCGCCTCCGAGCCGGGACGGTAGCTGGACCAGGCAAACCAGAACGTGTCGAGGTGCGGGATTTCATCGAGTTCGGATCCGGCGAGCTCGCCTTCGGTCGCCACACCGAAGATGCTCCAGGTCGAGCCGGTTTCGGCATCGCGGAAACCCTCTGCCGACGCCTCGAACGTGAGCTCCCTGTCTCCCAACAACGGCGAAAACACCTTGACCGTCCCTACGTCCCTTCCCTCACCGATGGCTCCGGTATCAACGCCAGACGCCTGTCCCGGATTGAAGAAGATTACGACGTTGGTATCACCCACCGAGTCCGCGGTCACGGCCGGCTCGGAACCACCGACGATATCGAGCGACCAGGCTTTGCTGGTTTCATCGATAGTTACGCCAACGACTCGCTGCTTGGCCCGTGCTCGTTCGTCACCAGACACGGGGAAATACGTACCCGAGTCAGGATCGTCGTATCCGCGATAGGGATTGGTGCCGTAATTTCGTCGATGCCCGGTGCGTTCGCGGTCAAGCACCCGTCCCTCGGGATGGGCTTCCTTGAATTCTGCCCATGACACAAGAGACGAAGCGATCGGCTCGAGTTCTTCTCCCGTCAGATAGCCAACCACCGCCTTACCGTCGAAATGAGTCCAGAGAGTCTCGGTCGCCCTGTCATACATCACGAGCGCCGAGTTGTAGAGCGAGCCAGATGTCCCAAAACTATTGAGTCGGCCCTGCACGGTTCGCTTGAAGCTCACCGCTGAGTTGCACAACGGGCAATACGTGACAGCGACAGGTTCGCCCCCAACGACATCGTTGACGATTTCGTGCCACATCAGAATTTGAACGGGATATGCCCGGGCGTCGCCGTCTATCTCCAGTTCGACGACCGGTTCCCGGTCTATCAGGTAAGCGTCAGCAGTGGAAATGTCCACGAACATCGGCTCGTCTATCGGTGGAATGCCGTCCGGTGGCGGACCGCCTCTGAGAATCTCGGCCGGATCGATCAAGGGATCGGGAAAAGTCTCGGAATGTCGATCGTCCAATGCGGATGGCACGTCAACCCTCACAACCTCATCGGTACTGGCGTCGGGATCGAGATCGCCAAGCTGGTTGACGGAACCGGAGTTCGGCTCTCCGGGCTCGGCCGTCTCATCCTCCCCCCTTGCTGTACTGCTGACGACTGTCGGCTCGTCAACGGCGCCGGCACCGCCACAAGCGGCGAGGCCGATTGTGGCTCCGAGTACGAGAAGCAGCGGCCGATTGATCAAGTTCATACGGTTAGTAACGACATCCGACCAGGGAATGTTCCGCTCTCGACCGGTAGAACCGTGAGCCGTATCGGTGACACCTGACCGGTTCGCCGCCGGGCCACGATCATCAACGTGCACCGAATATCACCTTCGGTCTAGCGCGAAATCGGGACTACAATCGCCTGTGTTACAACTGCTGTGGTCTTCAACCTCTAGCAACAAGTCAGATATCAACAGGTAGTGCACGTGCTGTATTTTGCTTACACAACATTGATCGATCCCCGTCATATGGAAAAGGCGGCACCGAATGCCAGCTTTGAATTCGTGGCGCACCTGCCCGAGACCAAGCTGATATTTCCGGTGAAGGATGGACAGTGGAAGGGCGGGTTACCGTCGGTCTTGCCCGAATCCGGAAACACGGTCTGGGGCGCCATATTCGAGGTTCCGACCAAAGAACTCAAGGCGCTTGACGAAGTCGAAGCCGCCGAAGGCCGGGTTCGCGTGAAGCGCTCCGCCATGGATCGGGCCGGCAAACGCCACGACGTGGTTACGCACGCCTTCGAGCCGAATGGCAACAAGAAGTACAAGCCGTCGTCGCAATACATGTCGGTCGTCGTCAAGGGCGGCCGCCACTGGTCGTTGCCGGCTGGCTGGATCGCGGGACTCGAAGAGTACGTCGTCTGAGCCGGTGCTTGCGGCGTTCGTAGCGTCACGACGCCTGGCTTCTAGCCGCCCCTACCGCCCCGACCCTCAACTTTGGAGGCACCACGTCGCCAACTCCTGGTTGTCACGAAGCGGGCAGTGCACCCATCGGAGAAATGAGCGCGACGGGGCAATGCTGTGTTCGCCACTGCTCGTTCGCGGTTGAAGGGTGAAAGACAGGACCGTCGAAGTCTCGTGGGGTGCGGTGGTCCTCGGCATCGCAATTGCGATCGGTACCGGATCCTTACTCGGGATAGGAATCAACTTCACGCCTCTCGCCGGCAGCCGCGGAGCCGAAATCGCCCTCTTGTTCCTGTTCTTCTCCATGCAACTGCTGGCGGGCTACATCGCAGGCCGGTTCTCGATCAGCTCTCACGGGTTCAACGGAGCCGTTGCCGGCCTTGGCACGCTTGCCGTGCCTGTGCTTCTCAGTTCGATTGCACAACTATCTGTCCCGCTGCTGAACGTGTTAGGTGGAGCGATTCTCGCGATGGGCTTCGGATACGCGGGCGGTTTGCTGACGAAAGATCGATAACCGATACACTTTGAGCTGCGTAGTTCACCGGGCGACCGCAGCAACCCTGAGACCGAGGTCGAAAGACCGACGCCTCAAGGAGCGCTGAGGAAAGTCCGGACTCCAAAGGGCAGGGTGCTGGATAACGTCCAGGCAGGGTGACCTGACGGATAGTGCCACAGAAAGCACACCGCCGATGGCCGTGCGGGAAACCGCCGGAACAGGTAAGGGTGAAACGGTGGTGTAAGAGACCACCAGTGCTGCAGGTGACTGCCGCAGCTAGGCAAACCCCACCCGGAGCAAGATCAAGCAGGAACAGGACGGCCCGTCCGCTACGTTCCAGGTAGATCGCACGAGGCAGGCGGCAACGTCGGCCCGAGATAGATGGTCGCTCGCGACAGAATCCGGCTTACAGGTGAACTACGCGCCCTCTCTTTGCGTTCATGCCATCATCCTGCATGCAGCCTCCTCACGAGGGTGCCTATGGCTCGCAAGTTGAAAAGGGCGTCCCGTCGCGACACCAGACCCCCGCCGGGAGCGATCACCACATGACGCAACCCGGCGTCGCCCAGATCTCGAATTGAACGCTCAACGTCGTCGACGGTTCCCCATGTCACGGTCTCGGCCAGAAGATCAATCGGCACCTGATCGATGGCATGTTCGAGCTCCGCCCTCTCGTAATCCTGGGGTACGAAATCAATCATGCCGCGAAACCCTTCGCCGAGAGGGTGGATACGGCCACCTCGCTGCCAAACGTCGTCGCTTGCCAGGAGGGCCGTGAAACGGATCGACCTGTGGTCCAGCAGTGCTCGAGCCGCAGCCCTCGTTCGCCCAATCACCGCCAACAGCTGGGCACCCGGAGTGAACCCCGCAAGGTCACGTCCCGCCGTCTCGGCGGCTTCACCGATGACCCTGAGAGCTGTTTCATACCGCCCAGGCGTGTACGGAAACACGGGATACCAGCCATCGCCGTACTCGCCTGTGAGTCGCAGCATGCGTGGTCCGTGGGCTGCAATCCACAACTCGGGACGTTTACCCGGCGCAGGCCGCAGGTCCATGACAGCGCGATCCAGGTTGAAATATTTCCCCGAAAAGTCGAACGGACCGTAGCTGTCGAAGCATTGCCGGATGATCTGCAATGCCTCCTCCAGCACGGCAACCGGCCGTGAAAATTCCAAACCGTAAGGCTCGGTGTTCTCTCGTTCGCCTGCGCCAATACCGAGGATCGGCGGCTCTGCCGTCATATGCGACAGCGTCATGAATGCCTGGGCGATCAACACCGGATGGCGACGAATCGGTTCTGTGACACCTACGGCCAGCTGCATGTTCCCGGCCGGTCTCGCCAGAGCACCGAGCAAGACCTGGTAATCAAAATAGTGATGCGGCGAATCGTCGGGATCGGCTACCCAGGAAAAATCTTTGTCCCACAGCACTTTTGGAAAGAAGCCGAGGAAGTGGTCGACTGCCCAGATCGAATCGAGTTTCAGCACCCTGCGGGCAAACGTGACTGTCTGGCGGACCCTACGAAAAGGCGGATTGGTGATCCCGGCCATGCCTACGGAAATTCGTGTCATCTGCTCTCTATCGTAGGATCGTGGATTCGTTGCGAGCTCTCGTCCTGCCACGTACCGAGGGCGGTGCGCTGATGCGGGGGAAACTCGCGTTCGCGATCATTGCACGACTGGGCTAGCGCTTGAGGAATCGTGCGGAAATGAGACTGCTACTCATCGGAGTCGGACTCGTGGTTTCGGGGCTGCACGGCGTCCGGACGATCCACTGAGGCATGGGCGGGAGATTCGAGGAGTGCGTCGACCCGGTTTTCGGAGTCGGGCATGCGATCCGTCGCCCGACGATTGAGCGGCTTCGATGTGACGTTGTTCTCGGCGAACCACCTGGCTGATGCCTTATAGCCCTTGTCATACAAATCCGCCGCCTGATCGGGGGTCAAGTCGAACTGGAGCGGAATGATATTGGCCGGAACATCGACGATGTAGTCGAAAGCCACCACAGGCCTGGGGAGCGTCTCCCGGGCCGACATGCCGGCCTGGATGACGGCCGTGGCGAGCGAAAGCGGCCCGACGATCTCGTTGTGCTCATGGGGGCCTTCGACAAAACGGAAGCCCACGGTAGGGATTTCGGGCTGCGACTTGACCACCTCGAGGGGAAATCGTGACGCCAGCGCGCCGTCTGCGAAAAGTACGTCCTGTTTGCGAGTGAGGTGCTGAAGGGTGACAGGCTTGAAGAAGAACGGCACGGACGCCGAAATACGAACAGCGAGAGCCACGGGAAATCTGGCGGGATCGTATCCGTAGTACGCCAGCCCCGCCGGCATCAATACCCCCCGTCCATGCGTTATGTCCGTTGCCACCATTTTGAGATACCCCTCCGGAAGGTCGCCGAACACTCTCACGCCCTTGCGTCTGAGCAGCGCGTCAACGGTGTCGTGCAGAACATCGCCGTGATGCAGACCATGATGCATGAAGAGTCCCGCCTGCTGACCTACCGGCCGCCACGCCTCGACGGTCGCATCCATCATGGAAGGCCAATCGGCCGTGGTCACCTCGTGGCGCAATTCCGATGAGTTGTAACCGGCGGCAACGAAGGCAGCAACCATCGCCCCGGCCGACGTTCCTGCAAGCGTATTGAATCTGTACCCTGCATCGAGCGCTGCGGCCGCTGCCCCGGCCGCGGCGATCCCCTTGACGCCACCGCCCTCAAAAACTCCATTGATCAACTGCATATGCAGGAGGATGGTACGGGCGGCCAGCTATCTCGAAGCTTCTTTTACGCCGCATGTGCCGAGCTACACCCCCTCAGCATGGAGCCTGGGACTCTCAACAGGAATTCACGAGGGAATCTTGCGTTGGCAGTGGTCGTTGTATCGGGTATGAAGCGCGAAACCGACCCTGACTCTGGTCCGGCGACCCCGAAACCGGCGAACGCTGCACGACGCTCACGAAAGCGTGCCGGGATCGCGGCCATCATCAGTTTGGCCATCATTGCAGGGACGATCGGCTTGGCCTTCTTACCGGATTCCCCGGAACCAGCGGGTGGCGCCGTACCCGCCAGCCCGACCGACATCGAATACAGGTCTTACGAGACGACCGATGATCTTCTGGCGGATTTTGCGGGAAGGCCGCTGGTGGTGAACTTCTTTGCGTCGTGGTGCGCTCCGTGTCGGGCGGAACTTCCCCACTTCGCCGACGCGCACGCCGAGTACGGAGATCGAGTGGGATTTGTAGGCGTCGACTACCAGGACCCCGACCGTGATGCGGCGATTGCATTGCTCATCGAGGCCGGGGTCCGGTATCCAATCGCCGAAGACCCAACGGGTGCGATCCTCGACGAGCTCTCAGGATTGCCTGCGATGCCAACCACGATCTTCGTTGCGGCTGACGGATCGATCGTCGAGCGGCATCGAGGCATCATCTTGATCGATGGTCTCTCTGCCAAAATCGAGGGTTTGCTGTAAATGCTGACTGCCTTCGCCGCGGGACTCATCGCTTCAGTCAATCCGTGCGGGTTTGCCATGCTGCCTGCGTACGCAGGTTTCTTTCTCGGAATTGATGCGGAGACGTCGCGCAGAGCGGCCATCGCACGAGCCTTGGGGGTAGGCGGAATCATGACGCTGGGATTCCTCGCGGTTTTCGGCGCCACGGGCCTTGCTATCGCAGTAGGCGGAACCGCGGTGCAAAACCAACTCACGAGCGTCATTCCGTGGACCGCGGTGGCGATAGGAGCCGGGCTCGTTTTCCTCGGTGTGATGATGCTGTTCGGATACGAGCTGAAGATCAATCTTCGAACAGGTGGGCGCGGCACGTCCGAGCGATCGGCGCGCAGCGTCTTCCTCTTTGGCGCCTCCTATGCCCTTGCCTCGCTTTCATGTGCCTTTCCGGTATTCCTGATCGTCGTCAGCCAATCGGTGACGGCAGACACGTTCGTGGGTGCACTGGGATCCTTCATCGCTTACGCGATCGGTATGTCGCTCGTCATCACAGCTGTCACCATTGCGCTGGCTGTCGGGCAGGACAGTCTCGTCACGTTTGCCCGGCGAGTTTCACAGAGAGCCAACACCATCGCCGGCGCGCTCATGGTGGTGGCAGGCGCCTTCATCGTGTTCTACTGGACGCTGGTCCTTCGCCTCGGTCCGGAGGCACTCGCTAACAACCCGATCACGCTCCGGGTCGAAGAGATCTCTGCCGACCTCACGGGCATCATCGGCGACAACCCCCTCATCTGGCTGACGGTGCTGGGAGTTCTCGTCGGAGGAGCATGGTTGTACGCTTCTTCCCGAAAGCAACCGGTCGACACACGCTGAGGAACACATGCGATTCGCTTATTTCTGCGGACACGAACAATGGCATCCCGAAGAGCTCGTATTTCACGCTCAATTGGCAGAACGAGCAGGATTCGACATGTGCATCGTTTCTGAACACTTCCATCCGTGGGTAGACGACCACAGCGCATCCGGCTTTGCGTATTCCACGATTGGCGCCATGGCCCAGGCCACCTCATCGATGGCATTCGCAACCGGAGTCACGACCCCTCTTTTTCGATATCATCCCGGCCTTGTGGCGCAGGCGGCTGCGACCCTCGATCGATTGTCGGGAGGAAGATTTCACCTCGGCGTTGGCACCGGAGAGAACATCAACGAGGGACCTCTGGGCCTTCCGTTTCCCGCATACGCAGAGCGAGCAGCTCGCATGAGCGAAGCCCTCGACATCATGCGGCGACTGCTGGATGGCGAAAAGCTCAACTACAACGGCGAGTATTACCGGACCGACAAGGCCAAGCTCTATAGCCCACCAATGGGCCCCGTCCCCATTTGGATGGCGGCCGGCGGCCCGAAATCTGCAACGCTCGCCGGAACCAAGGCACAGGGTGTGATTGTGAGCGTCAAGGATCCAGACGAGACGTTCGAAAAGGTCATCATTCCAGCCCGGGAGGCTGCGGAAGCCGCCGGCAATCCAGCACCGACCATCGCCGCCAGCCGCTGGACCATATATGCCAAAGATCACGATGAGGCATGGGATGTGCTCCGTCCCTGGCGAGGGCTGCGAGCTCCAGGCAGACTGCAAGCTGTTGATCCTGCCGAGCTGAGGCATGCCGCAGATGACCTTCCCCGCGAAGACATTCTGAGCCGCTATAGCATCGCCTCCACTCCTGCCGAAATCATCGAGACCTATCTTCCGCTCGTCGACGAGATCGGCGCCGACGTCGTGACGATTCAAATTGCGGGAAGCGACCAGGCCGCCACCATCGCGATGCTGGGCCGGGAGGTCATTCCTGCCTTACGGGCTGCAGCCGGCTGACCAGGGCCGACAAGGTTTCCAGGTCTTGTTGATAGATGCTGTCTGCATCCGTTCTGTCAATTGACATCTCGATGCTTGTCTCCTGATCGGACAAGACCGGCCCCCAGATGTTGTCGTGCGCCGGCCCTGCCTCGAGCCAATGAATGAATACCGGAGCGAAAGCGTGGCCGAAGGAAGCAAACAGGTCCACAATCCATCCGTTTGCGGTCTCGACGGCAACAAGCTCGGTTGATCCGAGTTCATGCGTGACCTCAACGAAAACGTATGTCACGCCATCAACGATGACCGCCCGGTCGCTCCCGATCTGCCAACCTGTGAGATCGGCTCCGGCAAACGGCTCGAACGAGTCGGCTAGAGCGACCCAGAAATTTCGGGCAACTCCAACCGGGACACCCTCGTAAACGAGATCGGCCATGAGGTCCCCGGTCGGGTCCTCCACTCCGACCAACAGCGCCAGCTGAGATTCGGACACGACAGGAGCGACTCGCTCGACGGAACCTGCCTCGACTGCCGACAAGAAACTCTGAACGGCCATTTGACCGGTGGCCGCTCCCACCGGGCTCGCCGTTTGCTGCAGCGACGTTTCGGCTTCCGGCAAAACCTCCGGTCCACCGGCACGGGAGCAACCCTGCACGGCCGCTGAGACGACGGCGACAGAAAAGGCGAGAGCGACAAACAGCCCCTGATGAGAGCGTCGCCTCCTCCGGGTCACGTAGCGGTTCGCCTCTAGCGATGCGACTCCACGGGTTTCGTCGAGTACGGCGCTCAGCACCACCAAACCGCTTGTATCCTCGCCAGCCACTCCGGAACGTTACCAATGGGTCGGCCGATCTCTATCGTTCTTCGATGACGTCTGCAACGAAAGCAATGGTCCTTGGTGTGGTCGCCGGATTCGTCGGGGGACTCCTCGGTGTCGGTGGCGGCGTCATCATGGTGCCCGGGCTCGTGTTATGGGTTGCGCTCGACCAGCGCCAGGCTGCAGCTTCATCGCTTGCTGCCATCGTTGCGGCTGCAGGATCTGCAACGCTCAAGAATGCGTCCGAAACCCTCATCGATTGGCCCGCGGCGGCGCTCTTGTTCGTGGGGGCAGGCCTCGGGGCGTACCTCGGGGCCCGATCGCTTGACCGCCTACCCGTCAAGGCCCTGAGCCGTATGTTCATCGTGGTTTTGTTGCTTGCGGCTGTGCGGATGGCCTTTGGATGAGTGAAATCGGATTGATCCTCATTGGACTGTTGACCGGGCTGTTGGCCTCGCTGCTCGGGATCGGCGGCGGGATCGTCATGGTGCCGGCCCTCGTTGCGCTCTTCGGCTTCGAGCAACTTCCCGCCCAGGCCACGTCGTTAGCCGTCATTCTTCCGACGGCCATCGTCGGCACAGCGACCAACTATCGGCTGGGACGCATAGATCGGCGGCTGGTGTCGGGACTGTTTCTCGGCGCTCTGGTCGGAGGCTTTTTCGGAGCTCAGGTGGCCATCGGTCTCGATCCGATGATTCTCAGACGCCTCTTTGCTGCGTTACTCGTTGTTGCCGCCGTGCGGCTGTACCGAAAGACCGAGTTGTCCGGTACGCCGGAGCCGGGTGAAATTGGCGGGAATGGATAGCTCGTACCGCCGCCAAAGATAGAGGAGGTAACCGATCCCCAACGCCTCCTGCACCAGGATCCATGGCGAACGGAGCAAATACGTCCCAAGGTTGTCGATTCCGAAGAACTCGAAGGGGGGAAATTCTGTCCCCAGGAATGGCCACCAGAGGGTCTCGGACTCGAAGGGAACATCGAGGACGAGGTGCATGAACACACCAATCGCCACGGGGATGAATCTCTTGCGTTGCGCTGTGCCCCTTCGAGTGGCTATCACGATGAACGCCAGCAACAGAGCAGCAAAGAGCAGCGAATGCGCCCATAAACGCGAAGTCTGGTAGCCAGGCACGACAAACCACGCCAGAGGTTTGTCTATCAGATCTGGCAACAAGCCACCCAGAACGAGCCACCTCAGGTCCATACCCGGGTCACGGAAGATATACCGGGCACCCCATATCGCCCCAGCGGTATGCCAGAAGATCACGCCATCAGAAAACGAGAATCGCCCGACAATGCACGCATCGGGGCGGAAAGCTGCTGCGAGCTTTGTTCTGTTCGGCCTTCGAGAGCCGCAGATGACAGGCTCCGCAGATGTCGTCCTCGAGCCTGCCAACGCTGGGAAGCTCACGAGGGCGTGATCGCATGTCCTCGTAGATTTCGAGGATCTCGGGATCGATCCTCGGGATGACTTGAGATTTCTTGGCTTCGTCCTTTGCGACCTCTTCGTCGATGGTTCTCCATGCGAGCGAGATTTCCGACTCGAGGCGTGCGAAGTCAGTTTCGGCCTCGCTGAGAAGTGCCGTTGTAGCTTCGATGTCTTTGTCCTGTTGTTCCCGCACGTCGAGGGTGGCCAGAATCTCTTCTTCAAAGGTTTCGATCTGTCGACCAAGCATCTCAATTTCCATTTGGAGATTCTGGGTCAACCGCGCATTCATTCCGCCGGCATAGAGACGCCGTTCCTCGAATGCCTTCTTCTCCTCGACGAGATTCATCTCGCCCTGCGCTCTCTGGACTTCGAGCCTTGTTTCGTCTGCAGCCGCCTGTTGTTCGGACAACTGCCGTTTGAGCGCCTCGATTGTTTTGGATACAGCCTTGTATTTCTCGAGTTGAGGAAGGTTCTGCCGTTCCTCGAGGATGTGATCTATGGCGCTGTCCAGTAGCTGGAGTTCCAGCACATCTTCGAGACTTCTGAGATCATCCATCGGTCTACTCCCAGGGATGTGGATCGAGGTGCGACAAGTCAACTACATCAAGGGCGCCTGCGACAAGCTCAACCAGCTTGGCCATCCCCGGTCGCTCCGTTGGAATATGTCCGGCGTCGATGAGCGCCAATCCCTGAGCCCGTGCCTGTTGAGCCCGATGATGTGACACGTCGCCGGTCACCAGAATGGTTGCCCCTTCAGCGGTTGCGGCCTCGATGAAGCCCGACCCGCTCCCGGGAACCACCGCGACTCGCTGTTCCTGGCCGGCGTCGGCGTCACCTGAACCCGCTGCATGAGCGACCCGGGCACGGACGCCGAGGACCGACGACGCTCTCTTCCCGAGTTGTTGCACGCTGTCGGGACTCGTGCCGATCCGACCAATCGGCATCGCTCGCTCTTCGCCTGGTTGTGTCAGATGTCTGATGTCACGCAATTCGAGGGCAGAGGCGAGAGCGTCGGCAACCCCGCCTTCGGCGCAATCGAAGGCCGTGTGCACGACCACGAGGGCCAGGCCGAGACGGGCAAGATCGAGAGCCAGACCTTCGGGAGATTCGCCTGCGACCAGGGTGCGGGTCGGTTGAAACAGCAGGCTGTGGTACGAAACCAGGACGTCACAGGGTTCGGCTCTCACATGCTCAACTACAGCTCTCGTCACCTCGTGACAGACGGCCGCCTTTGTGATCTGGGCAGACGGGTCGCCGATCTGAAGACCGACCGCATCCCAGTCAGCGGCCGCGGCGAACGGCGCTGATCGATCGAGGTATGCGAGAAGATCGGCGACCGTCATCATCGACGGCATGCTACGGGAACAAAGCGAGTGTGGCGGCCGTTGGTGGTCCCGACCGCTTTGAATGGATTCAACGTGACCAGCGACCCCCCAAACCCCCTCACCGTTGGGCTCTCGGTGCTGTGGGCGTTGAGGAATCCGGCGCCGGCTCCAGCCGGGACAGGTACCGTCGATCACTCGCCACTGCAACCTGTACTCGATCAGCTCAGAACCGAAGGGCTGGCAGGGCTGTCAACCAACCCCGATCCTCTCGCCTCGTACCTCCGAATGCTCGAGGAGGTCGATCCGGACGAGCTATCCCGTGAGGATTCACTTGCCTATTGGCTCAACCTCTACAACGCCGGCGTACTCCGGTTGGCCGCTGCGGCGTACGACCAGAATCTCGCCACCGTCCTTCGGATTCCAGGAGGATTCTCGAAATCGTTCGCCGAGGTGGCCGGACGATCCCTCTCGCTCGACGCAGTCGAACACGCCAAGATCAGACGCTTCCAGGATCCCCGGGTTCACGGCTCTCTGGTGTGCGGGTCGGCGTCCTGTCCGACATTGCGTTACGAACCATTCGATGGGCCGAACATCGAGGTCCAGCTGGAGAATCAAATGCGAGCATTTTTAGCGGGGGGCGGCGCCGTACTCACCGACAACACATTGCTGCTGAGTCGCATCTTTCGGTGGTTTGGTGGTGATGTCGTACGACCGCATCGCATGCCGACGTTCCTACCGGCCCGTCCCGAAAAAGTTGCGGTGGGCCTGGCCGGATGGATGGAGCCCGATCTGGCAGAGGCAGTTATGGGAGGTGAACTACGCGTCGATTTCCAGCCGTATGACTGGTCGCTCGGCTGTTCCATCGCCTAGGGATGTTCTTGTCGCATGGGTCGGACATGCACGACGGACCAAACGATCGCCGCTATCAGCCTGACATCTGCCGATCCCGGTACTCAGGTGGCAGACGGGCCTCCGATGCTTCAAACGAACCACCATCGGCCGGTTGCACCGAAGCCCTGGGCGCTCGAACTCCGAACCAGACGGCGATCAGCGCCATGGCCGCTGCGCCGATGTCGAACGGTATGACCAGCCGCCATAGCTCAGAAGCCTGAACGATCCATTCGCCTTCGGAACCAAATCCAACTGAAGACAAGTAGCGATACATGGACCATGTGCACATCGCGGCAATCGCGAACCCCGCCGGAAGCCACACGCCAGCGTTCGTGCGCATCGCAAGTCCGACAATTGTCCCGGCCACCACCCAGGCGATATCGGCGGCGGAAATCAACTGGAGGAACTGCGTTGAAGGATGCCACCGGAGCGCAGCCGAGGACGCGAGTGTCAACAGCATGGTTCCGAACGTAGAAAGTCCGATCAATCCAACGGCGGTGCTCAACCGCCTGGTTGGCACGGACAGCGTGGAGAACCAGAGTTTTTCTGGCGACCCGATGCCGCGCGCGAGGTGCGCACTCAACCCGACTCCCCACAGCGCGATACATCCGAGTTGGACCACGAACGCGGCGGGCGTGGCAGTATCGGGAGCGAAGCCGAAACCGAGAACTGTGGCGACGATCAGAGCGGGCGCTACCCATCGCAGGAACGTCACGAAGTTGCGCTCAACCGGGGCCATCCTGGGAGCCTACGCGGTAGTCTCCCGCCCTCATGGCTGACACACTCCAGACAACCGTCGAAAAGGGCATGCCGCGTACTCGAGAGATTCTCGAGCGCCACGTTCGGATCCCATCGGTCTCAGCAGACCCCATGCACGACGACGCGGTCGAAGAATCGGCCGTCTTCACGCAGGATCACTTGTCGGAGGTTGGCTTTCCAACGACCGACATCCTGCGTATCGAAGGTGCCCACCCTGCGGTGTTCGCCTCGTGGGAGGCTCCTTACGGAGCTCCAACTGTGTTGCTTTATGCCCACCACGATGTCCAACCCATCGGACCTGCAGACGCATGGACCTCCGATCCGTTCGAACCCACCGAAAGATCCGGTCGGCTTTACGGACGGGGTTCGGCAGACGACAAGGCGGGATTGGCCATGCACCTCGGCGCGATCTCAGCTCTGGCCAACCAGCTGCCTGTCGGGGTGAAGGTGCTCGTGGAAGGCGAGGAAGAGATCGGCTCCATTCATCTCACCGAGTTTCTGGACCGCCACATCGAAGAATTCCGTGCGGACGTGATCATCATCGGCGATTCCGGAAACTGGAGAGAGGGTGAGCCGGCGTTGACCACCTCGCTCCGCGGCCTCGTTGATTGCACAGTGACCGTCCGTGTTCTCGAGGCCGAAGTGCATAGCGGCATGTTCGGAGGCGCCGTGCCGGACGCCCTCACGGTCTTGAGTCGCCTCATTGCCACGTTTCACAACCCTGATGGATCGGTAGCGGTGGATGGGCTCGTGGAGAGCCAGGTCGAGGATCTGGACCTCCCGGAGAGCGAGCTGCGCGCACAAGCCGGAATGATCGACGGCGTTGATTTCATCGGGAGGGGCTCGCTGACTGGCCGACTGTGGGGACAGCCGGCGATTGCGGTGCTGGCCATCAACGCCCCGCGCCTCGACACAGCTGTCAACGCACTCGTCGCATCTGCATCCGCCAAAGTCTCTCTGCGAATCGCGCCAGGACAGGATCCAGACGATGCGCTCGACATCCTCGAGAGACACATCCGCATCAACACTCCGTGGGGGGCAACCGTCGAGATCACGAGAGGCTCGGTCGGCAGACCGTTCGAACTCACTCCATCAGGCGCCGCCGCCATCGCCATGGCCTCGGCGATGGAAGATTCGTTCGGCACACCGGCTGTGCACATGGGTGCGGGTGGCTCGATTCCGTTCGTTGCTGCCTTTGCTTCTCGATACCCGGACGCCGAGATTTTGTTGACCGGCGTTGCAGACCCGACGTCGTCGATCCATGGACCTAACGAATCGGTCAGCCTCAACGACCTCCACAAATCAATCTTGACAGAGGCGCGGGCTCTCCAGCTACTCGGACGATCCCCTGAAGAAGGGAACTAGTCCCTTGGGAACTGGCGGCGATGTGTCTCGATCAATTCGGTGGGTCGTCGATGCATCTGTCATGGAAAGCTGCACCGACTGCAAACTCATGGCTCCGACCATACCTTGCCAATTCCATGAATTAGCTCTGCGGGGAGATTGGTTCGGGGAACTGGAGGCACGGCTCGCCGCGGTTCTCGGCCCGGAGATGCTCGACGATGTGTTCGAGGTTCTCGCCGGGATGCACACAGATCTACCCGATACATGGACGTTGATGTGCTGCCGCCACGACCTCCCTATCGGAAGCTGCGTGATTCCAACGTGCGCCGATCTCCCTTCGTTTGGTGAAACACCCTGGAAAATCGCCGACCAGGCCATCTCGCTGGGAATCAGCCTCAACTGACGGCAATCGAGACGCCTCTGCCGTCATTGAGGCCATCCAGAACACCGCTTCAACGTCTACGTCAGCGCCGTCTCAGCTAGCCAGGGATTGCCGAGCGAGAGCCAGGGCACCGAAGAGACCGGCGTCCTGACCCAACCCGGGCGCCACGACGTAGTCCGCCAGATCCGAGTTGAGGAGCTCGGACGGTCCGTACCCGGAGAGCTGGGCGGCGAGCTTCGTCCGAATCAGTTCCAGAAGTCCCTCCTTGCGCATCACACCGCCGCCAACGATGATCCGTTCAGGGGCGGTGATGTAGGTGATCGTGCGGAGCGCCTGAGCGAGATATCGAGCCTCCAAATCCCAAACCTCCGGCCGGTCGAGCAGGTCTGCAACCGGGTGGTTCCACCGGGCACGAATAGCGGGTCCGGACGCCATCCCCTCGATACACGAGCCGTGAAACGGGCATATCCCCTCAAATGAATCGTCCTGCTCTTGCGCCACCACCACATGTCCCATCTCCGGGTGGCCTGGTCCATGATGTGTGCGACCGCCGACGTCCAGCGCACCGCCTATACCGGTTCCGACCGTCAGATAGACGAACGACTCGAGCCCCATCGCAGCGCCCCACGTTCGCTCACCGAGGGCAGCACCGCCAACATCGGTGTCGATCGCCACAGGCACACCGATGCTGTCGCGCACCATCTTCAGCAACGGCGTGTAACTCCAGCCCGGTTTGGGCGTCGTTGTGATCGATCCATACGCCCGGGAGTGAGGATCGAGGTCGAGAGGGCCAAACGAAGCGACCCCGATGGCCTCGAGGCGATAATCGCTCTTGCGAAAAAACTCGATGGACGCACCGACGGTCTCGGCCGGACTCGTGGTTGGGATGGTGGTGTCAGCCAGGAGGTGTTGCGATCTTCCGATCGCAACGCGGAACTTGGTACCTCCCGCTTCAATGCCACCCACCACCGGAGCTTCGTCGCTCATTCGGTGTTGGTGGAGCCCACAGCTGCCTGCCGCTCGGTGAGCGCCTCCTGGATGAGTGTCCGCAGGGTGGGATCTGCAACCTCGTCGAGAGTGCGCACCTTGACGTGTCGCATGTTGGCTCCGGTGCCCTCGAGGCGAGAATCGGCGTCACGGAGGTTGACGCCCCAAAAGAAGCCGAGGTTGACCCAATTGTCGTGAGGAAGAACATACGTATGAGCCTCGCTCATCTTTTTCGGCCCGACACCGTAGGTCGCCGCTCGATCGCCAAGCCGAACGACCTCGACGGCCCCGGGATGCACATCGAGGATCAACTCCCGCAACGCAGTCGCCACGGGGCGCATCTCGAGATTCGTGTCGGCGAGCAACTCGGCGAACGTCCCGTATCTCGTGTCGGTCATGGCGGAATGCTAAGGGAATGGCGTTGCGGTCGTCGCCTGGCCGGCGCAGCCGAAAGGACGAGGTAGACCGATCCGGGATGCCGAACCTTCTCGAGCTCGTTTTCGGGAACCTGGAGCCCAACTTGACACGTCTTCTAAGGTGGGGGGTAGGGCATGGATATGTCCGCGCGGGATAACACGAGAACGACTTGGGAGACCTGTTTGGAGTTTGTCTGGTCAGATGACCTGGCCAAGCTGTTGGTGCAAGAAGATGGCGTCGAGCACTCGGAGCTATCGCATTGGATATTGACACCTGTCGGATATCGCCTACCCGACCAGATCAGCGCCGTTGACTTTGCAAGAGAGCTGTTTGCATACGATCGATCTCTGCCTACGCAACGGGCAATCTGAACGCCTCCTGACTCATCAAAATGACGTCGCCGCAGTCGCGCCTGTGGTCCGTAGCATTTCGGTTATCAGACCCCATTCGGGGGTCGCTATAGGAGGGGTTATGAAGAAAGCACTGTTTCTCTGTCTGATGCTTTCGGTGCTGCTCGCGACATTCTCTTCAACGGCAGCACTAGCTACCAAGCCATCGACCACATGCCCGGCTGAGCAGTCCGGATTCGTCATTGTCAACCGGGACGGCTGGTGGGATCGCACTGTGCAGGGATTTGAGTTCGAGGGAATCGATGTATACGACAGTTCTGGGAATTTCACGCCCGACTTCGATGCCTTCGCAACCACATTCGAATTCGAAAACGGAGAAGCACTCGAAACGTTCGTGCGCGTGCACCAGTGGGCTCAGATTGACAAGAACGGAAATGACTACGTCTGCATGAAGGATCCTCCGAACACCCCCGGGATACCGGACTTTTTCTTCACGGGCTTAGACGACAACGCTTCCACGAAGAAAGGGCAAAAAGCTGATTCTTGAGCGCCAGACCGCTGCGACTCAGGAGCCGTAGAAAGCTTGGAGCCGATCGACTTCGGGAACGCCTGCCGGAAACGTCACGACCACCGGGACAACTCCCCGCTCCCGTGAACCGAGCGCAACGGCGGCGGCTTCAGAAAGATCGATACAACGGACCGGATGCGGCCGCCACATGTCGTCCACGAGGTGATATGGTCCGCGGTCGTTGATCTTTACACGAACTGCGACTCCCGTGTCGGGGCGAACCACATCCACCCAGGTGTGCATCGGGACGAAGTGGCTGGCGGCCGTCATACCCGTCGTGTCGTAGATCTCTCCGGAAGCCGTGGGCCGACCGGCAAAGAAGTCGCCGTACCAGGACGCCTCACAGGAGACCGATTGAGCCGTGTCGCTGACGAACGGCAACGGAACCTTCAGGACGTCCCCTGGTCGGATGGTGAGGACGTCGGCAATCTGATTGGCATCTACGATCGCCTCGACGGTGGACAAGTGCTCCGCCGCGATTTCCGAAATCGTCTGACCCGGCGAAACCGTGACCTGGCGCTGCCCCGACCACCCGATCAACAGCCGTCGCCCCGGGAGTAGTTGGTGGGGATCCAATATCCCATTCCGGCGGACGAGATCTTCGGTCGCCATGCCGTACGTGCGTGCGATCGTACTCAGGTACTCCCCGGCGGCCACGACATGGAATGCGGGCCTTTCGGGGGAGCTCTCGACCCGAATCTCGGAACTCGATCCAGCGTCCATTGCGGCGTCAGATGCAACCACACCCGTCGGGATGACAAGCGTTTGTCCGACGAAGAGTCTGTCGGGATTCAGGAGACTGTTCGCGTCGGCAAGGGCAATTGTCGATACGCCGTAGTCACGGGCGATGGTGCTCAGATAATCTCCCTCTGCCACAACGTGTC
>JBFGAX010000010.1:0-66782 GCA_041567895.1 Acidimicrobiia bacterium | reverse complement strand
TCGGGATCAGCCATGCCGATGACGCACCAGGCCCAATCCGGTTCGGCGGCTTTGCCGACGTCGGTATGTGACGGATAGCCCGAGCCTGTCGGATGACTGTGAAAAGCACCGATCAATTCCCAGCCATTGTGCTCGGCATGCTGTAGAGCCCGAAAATGTTCCATTGGATCGATCGTGTATGCCACCGGCGAGTCGTCGGCGTTGGTGAGGCTGTAGACCATGCGGACCTGTAGGCCGCTGTCGGTTCGCTCGCCGGCGATCAGGCCGCACGCTTCGGCTGGAAGACAAAACCGGCTGTGCGCGATCATCGCCTCGAGAGCCGGCTCCGGCAGGTCAGTCAGCGAGTTGGGCCCCACTGGATTCGAGAGCCTGGGCCAGTTGGCTCTTCTTGACGAGCCCCATGGCTCGCCACCGCTCGGCCGGTCGGCCCGCACGGGCTTCTTGCTTCTTGGTGACTGGCGGGGCAATGAGCACGAACGTGGGCGTGGATCGAACGTTGAACATCTGGGCCGCTCCCGGTACCGCCTGAACGTCCACCTTGGCGACGTTGGCAGTGTCTCGATAGTCGTGAGCGAGCTCGTTGACAATCCCGTCCATGGTCTGGCACGGTCCGCACGACTTCTGCATGAAATCGATGAACAGTGGCTTTCCCTCTTCGGCTAGAGCCGTGAGCTCGTCGAGGCTTGCGACTTTGTGTGGTTTGGTCCGGCGATTGAACATCAGGTATTCCAACGGGTTGAGGAGTGAAACTATTTCATCGGCCGAACGCCCGGAGGCATCGAGCCGACCCTGCCAGGCTACGGCATATGTACGGATAACCAGGCTTCCATGGCGTGATTGACCGGGTTTCCGTGAAACATACCGAACGGTGGGCGGTACTGCAGAAGGGCCCGGTTCCGCGGGCTAAGCATCTGGTTGAGGCTCCGCGAGACCCGCACGCTCGAGCCACCGTCGACTCCAGTATTGCGTCCACCGAGATCGGCCAGCCGCCGGGCCTCCTCGACGACGGGACCTGTGAACGTGACCTCGTCGGCACCCACTGCAATCCGGGTGCCGGCGCCATATGCGAGGCCGATTGCTGCCCTGGCCCCCGCATATCCGTTCTGTTCGAGCGTTCGGGTCAAGATTCTGGTGAGCGAATGGATGCGGGCGGCTACGTGGAAGGGGGCGTCGTAGTCGCGATCCGTCAAGTTGAAAACGGCCCAGACCCGGTCGCTCCCCAGCTCGGTGTGGTCGGGGTGATGGGCGTGAATCTCTTCCTCGATCTCGGCCAGCACCGCGTCGCCGACATAGTTGTCCGGGAGGCGGGTTACCGATACACACATCACGGTACATCGCACGGGGATGCGGCGGCCGCGTAGTTTGACCGGCGCTCGCCGCTCTCGCACCGGAATAAAGATCCCTTCGATCGCTTGTTCGAGACGAACAGAAGAGGTCTCCCACCCGTGAATCGGCCGCGAGTCGGCCGGTGCCGCGCACATTGAGTCCCTCGTTTTCTGAGAAGCCAGTCCCGCTCCCCGGTCCCTGTGACCGGCCCATTTAATCGCGAAAAGATTGGGTAATCAAGCCAAATGTGGAATACGGGCGAAGCTGTAGCCGAGATCGCCGACCAGAGCGATCACAGACGGCACTGCCTCGACCGTCTGCCACCGGTTGCCCCTGCCGTCGTGCAGCAACACCACGGATCCGTTTTCTACGTTTTCAACCACCCGACGCACGATTTCTTCGCTGCCAGGTCGCTCCCAATCACGAGCGTCGACGCTCCAGAGCCAAACAGCCTGTCCGAGGTTTGCTGCCATCTCTACGAGCCTCGCATCGTGGTCGCCGTACGGTGGACGGAACAACCTCGGGAACACCCCCGTCACCGCGTGCAATGCATCCGCGGTCTGATCGAGACTGGTTTGGATTTCTTGATCCGAGAGCTTGCTGTGACGAACGTGGTGCCAGCCGTGCGCGGCAACCTCGTGCCCATCATCAACGATGCGACGTACCACATCTTCATTAGAGGCGATGAGTTCGCCGACGACGAAGAACGTTGCAACCGTCCCGGTGTTCGCCAGATGGTCGAGAATGCTCAACGTGAACTGCCGATCCGGGCCGTCGTCGAACGTCAACGCGACGCCGGATTCGATGTGGCGATGCACATTGCGATTCACGGGATGGGGGCTGGTCGACATGTTCACGAGCCGTTCTCGAGGCCTCCGGACTGCAATGATACGAGCAAATCTCGTGCCGTCTGTCTGGATGACGAAGTACCATGGTGAAGCCACAAACCCATGGGGGTGAACTGGTTTCGACTTCGAAGGACCGTAGTTTCGGAAGCGAGCCGAGGTACCGGAGACCTCGTTAAAAACGCCGGAAACAAAACTAAGTGACGAAGACACCTTCGCACTAGCTGCCTAAAACCGCAGCTCGTCCACCTGTAGGGAACCTGCCCCGACAGCAATGGGCGCCGTAAATGCAGGACGCTCCGCTCAGATCGCCGGGATCTGGCGGCTAAGACTTACCGGATAAGGCCGAGGGAACCTAGCCGACAGAGTCCCAAGGCCCGACAAGCTTGCTGTTGGCTGCGCTCGGAGATGCCGTAACGGCGGCTTCGAAGGACCGGGGTTCAACTCCCCGCACCTCCACCCATGTGAAAGAGCCCCACCGCTGGTGGGGCTCTTTCACATGCAATGGGTGCGGGGAGTTGAACGCCGAAAAGGGTGGGTCTGTGGGCAAAATACGCTCAACTCCCCGCACCCAGGAAAACACGCAGCCCCGCAAAGCGGGGCTACCGATACGCAACGTCGCACAAAGAAGCCGAACGCCGAAAAGAGTGGGTCTGCGGGCAAAGACACTCACGTCTCCGCACCGGACAATTGGTTGAAAGCGGCTATCGCCGGTCTCGGATGGCGCGGTCGATCTCGCGCTTTTGATCTCGCTTTTTGATCGTTTCTCGTTTGTCGTACCGGGTTTTACCTTTTCCGATACCGAGCTCGACTTTGACCTTGCCGTTCTTGAAGTACAGCGCAAGCGGCACCATCGTCAGCCGCTCTTTACCGAGCCTGGCTCCTATGCGCTCGATCTCCTTTTTGTGAAGGAGAAGCCGACGGGTCCGATCGGGCTCGTGACCACCGGCCCGGGCAAAGGTGTATGGCGAGATGTGCACGCCGACGAGAAAGGCTTCACCGTCCTTGACGATTCCATACGCATCCGACAGTTGAACGTTGCCGCCGCGGAGGCTCTTGACTTCGGATCCGGTCAGCTCGATGCCCGCCTCATACGTATCGAGAATCTCGTAGTTGAAACGAGCCTGCCGGTTCTTGACGATGCTCGACATCCGCGAGCCCTAGAACGATGGCGGAATGTAGTTGAGCGGGTCGACGGGCGTGCCGTTCTCCCTGGTCTCGAAATGCAGGTGGGGACCGGTCGACAAGCCTGTACTGCCGACGTAGCCGATGAGGTCGCCCGCGACCACGGAGTCACCCACGGCGACAGACATACGCGATAGGTGGGCGTAGAGGGTGGCAAGGCCGCCGCCATGGTCGATGATGATCCGGTTGCCGTATCCGCCTGCGACCCCCGCCCCGATCACCTTGCCGCTGCCGGCCGCGAAAATCTCCGTCCCAGACGGCGCCGAAATGTCTACCCCGGCGTGCAGACGTTCGTATCCCAGTATGGGGTGGAGCCGATAGCCGAAGGATGATGTGATGCGACCCTGGGTTGGGAACAGCAGAATCGACGGCGCATTGCCTCCGACCTGCTGGGCCTCGACCAGCAGCTGCTGCAAACGATCTTCCTCGGCCGCGAAGGCGTCCAGTTCATCCGAGAAATGCGCGATCTCGTGTTCGATGCTCTGCAGCACCGCGCGCTGGTTGGCGAGCTCGGCTTCGAGGCGGGCCTGCTGATCAACTACCAGTTTCCTGGCGGCTTCGGCTTCAACCTGGTCGAGTTCCAGTTGCTTCTTCTCGGCTTCGAGCTCTGCCCGCCGTGACTCGAGAGAACCGAGAATCTCGCGTTCGGTTTCTTCGAGGTCTGCGAGACCAGAAAGCAGCTCCTCGAGACTCACGAGGACGCCTCGTGCATACTCTTCGCCGAGCGCACGCGATTGGATGTCGTCGAAATTCAGGGCGAAGCCGATGCGAGGCCCGCCGAGCATGTAGAGCTCGACGGCCTGATCGTCGATCGTGAGCCGGGTGTCGGCCATTGCGGTTCTGGTCTCGTCGAGCGTCAGCTCCTGCTGAAACACGTCGGCGGTTGCTTGCTCGATATTGACCTTGGCCGTTTCGATGTCGAACTGGAGAGCGTTGAGTTCGGTCTCCGATTCGGCCAACGCCTCTTGAATCCCGGCGATGCGAGCCTGGGTGGCGGCGATTTGAGATCCGGCCGCAGATGCCTGAGCGTTTGCGTCGAGAATCGCCTGCTCAATGGCATCGATCTTGCGCTGGTTCTCTTCGATCTGCTCTTCGAGAATGTTGGCTGTCTGGGCGCCTACCGCAGGCATGAAGCTGGCGAGCAGCAGCAGCCCCATGAAGACCGCCATGATGCGCGCCCACGGCCGCTGCACGACTAACTCTCCTTGAGCCAGCGTCGCAGACCGACGGCGCTTCCCAACACCCCGACTACTCCGCCAAATAAGAGGACCAGCATCCCGCGTGATAGCAAAAACGACGTGGGCAGATCGGTCTCGATGACGCCGATGTCAAACGAGCCAAGCAGCCACTGATATCCGACCCAGCCCACCGCCACTGCCAGACCGGCACCCAGCAAACCCTCGATCAAACCCTCCAGGAGAAACGGGGTCCGGACAAACCAGTTGCTGGCACCAACCAGCTTCATGATCCCGATCTCCTCCCGCCTGGCATAGATCGCCATCCGAACGGTGTTCGCAATCAAGACGAGAGCGGAGACTCCCAGCGTGGCACCGAGCAGAATGGCTCCAAAGTTGAGGAACTTCGAAACTGTCAAAACGTCGTTGAGGTTGTCCTCGGGAGACACGACCTTGCGAACAGTCGGTTCCTTGGCAAGCTGATCCACCACGGCCCGGTGGGCTTCGGTGTCGGCGAGCACGATCCGGACGGATGCGGGAATCTTGGCTGGTTCCACCAGTTCGATCCAGCGGTCGCGGTTTGCGAAGAGTTCCTTGAATTCTTCGTATGCCTGCGCCTTTGAGAAATAGGTGGCGCTTTCGACCTCCGGCCAGCCCTCGGCCTTCTCGATCACAGCTGTGTGATCCGCCAGGTCTGCCTCGTGGAGGTAGCCGATGATGGTGACACCCTCTTGCCACTGAAGGGTGGTCGTACGGGTGATCTCGCCCACGATCAGCGCGGCGTAGGTCATGAGCAGCGAAATGAACACGGCGAGCACCGCCCCGATGGCCAGCAGGAGATTGCGCCTCAGGTTGGCAGCGGCTTCGCCTATGAGGTACTCGGCTCTCATGTCTACGCGTTACCCATGCCGATGTCAGACTCGAGCGTCATCGCTTGCTCGTTTGATGCCGATTCCTCGGCCGATAGCTCTGATGCCCTTGCCTCGGTCTGTCCGTTGGCAGGGACAGCTGGAACCTCCATGGTCCTCAAACCTTCGTATACACCGCGGCTGTCGTCACGAACAATGCGACCGCGCTCCAATTCGACAACCCGGCGTCTCATCGCGTCGACGATGGCGTGATCGTGCGTGGCCATGACGACCGTGGTGCCGGTGCGATTGATGCGATCGAGCAGTCGCATGATGCCAACAGATGTTGCCGGATCGAGGTTTCCGGTCGGCTCATCGGCCAGCAGGATCAGGGGGCGGTTGACGAACGCTCTCGCAACAGAAACCCGTTGCTGTTCTCCACCCGAGAGCTGACGGGGATAGCGATCGCCCTTCGACGCCAGCCCGACGAGTTTCAAAACCTTGGGAACCTGAGATTCGACCACGTGGCGGGGATGTCCGATCACCTCGAGGGCAAAAGCGATGTTCTCGAACACGGTCTTGTTCGGCAGCAGCTTGAAGTCCTGGAAGACGGTCCCGACGACCCGGCGATGGAACGGCACCTTGGAGTCGGGCATGCCACCGATCTCCTTGCCTGCGACGTAGATCTCGCCTTCGGTTGGACGCTCCTCGCGCATCAGCAGTCGGATCAGCGTCGATTTGCCCGACCCGGAAGGTCCGACCAGAAATACGAAGTCCCCCTTGTTGATCTTGAGATTGATGTCGCGCACCGCGACAGTCGTCTTGTCGTAGATCTTTGTTGCGCCTTTGACTTCGATCATGGGGGCCTTACAACGGGTGGTATCGGGTGCCTGGTGACATGGTCGCTACGCGCTGCTTGGTTCCCGCAAGCGCGTGGCGAAGGGTTTGTAGGTCAGACATAGGTTGCCTGAGTCGGAGATTGTTTCGTCAAGGTTACTCCTGGTCTCGAAAAAGGGAACGGTATGTTGGATTTCGCGTTCTACACATTCAGTCCTTTGATTCCCGTCTCCGCCAGCCGAGAAACGAGTCTGTCAGCGAACTGAGATCCCCGTCCAGGACCGCCTGAACGTTCGACGTTTCGAAGTCCGTGCGAAGATCCTTGACCATCTGATACGGCTGTAGAACATAGGAGCGGATCTGGTTGCCCCAGGCGGCCTCACCCTGTTCGCCACGAATCTCATCGATGCGCTCCGCGTGTTGTTTGCGAGCCAGCTCCGCCAACCTCGCCTGAAGCATGATCATGGCGCGATTGCGGTTTTGCAGCTGCGACCTCTCGGCCTGGCATGCAACCACGGTGTTGGTCGGCACGTGCGTTATCCGGACGGCCGAGTCGGTTGTGTTGACGTGCTGGCCACCGGCTCCCTGCGCACGGAACGTTTCGATGCGGAGATCGTCGGGACTGATCTCGAACAGATCCTCTTCGACCTCCGGAACCACGTCGACCCCGGCAAACGACGTATGGCGACGAGCGTTGCTGTCGAAGGGGCTGATCCTCACCAGCCGGTGTACTCCCTTTTCGCCAACCAGAGAGCCATAGGCGTAATCGCCCTCCACCGTGAGGCTCGCCGACTTTATGCCGGCTTCGTCTCCGGGTTGAATTTCTTCGATTCTGTAATCGAAACCCGTCTGATCGAAATACCTCGTGTACATGCGGAGCAACATCTCGGCCCAATCCTGGGCATCGACTCCCCCGGCGCCTGCGTGAATGCTCATGAGCGCGGTGCTGTCGTCGTATTCGTCAAAGAAGAGCGTCTCTCGTTCGAGGGTCGACAGGGAAGTGGAGACCGGCGTGAGCAGCTGGGTCGCCTCGGCGAGCAGCTCGGAAGCTCCTTCTTCCTTGGCGAGATCGAGCAAGGTCTGAGCGTCGTCGAGATCCGATGCGATACCGTCCACCAGGTCGATGGTCGACTCGTAGCGAGCGATGGTGCGGGTCACCTGTTTGGCTGCTTCCGGATTGGACCAGAGATCAGGGTCAGAAGCCTGCCCCCGTAGTTCTTCTAGATCCAGGCGCTTGCGGTCGACGTCAAAGGAACCTCCTGGCGTCGTCGAGCCGGTCTCGAAGTTCTTTGATGAGCGAGCGAGGATCTTCTTCCATGTGGGGCTGGATGCTACGCGGCTCCGTGGCAACGCTTGTACTTTTTGCCACTCCCGCAAGGGCATGCCTCGTTGCGGCCGACCTTTTCATCCACCTTGACGGGTGCTTTCCGTGCGGGGGCGGTTTGACCACCCTTGTTGGTGGTGAACTGGCCGATCGGTTTGACGACGGGTTTCACCGGTTCTTGAACCACCTGCACATGGAACAGATAGCGGACAGCGTCTTGTTTCACCGACTCAACCAGCCCGGCGAACATGTCGTATCCTTCGCGCTGATATTCGACGAGTGGATCCTTCTGGCCCATCGCCCGGAGCCCGATGCCCGACCGGAGATAGTCCATCTCGGCCAGGTGCTCTCGCCATTTATTGTCGATGACGGTCAGAACCACCCGTTGTTCGAGCGCCCGTAGCTTCTCGACACCGATCTCGTCTTCGCGCGCCTCGTAGGTTGCTCTCGCGTCTTCCACCGCCGCCGCCGAAATCGCTTCAACATCGCCGCCGGCGTCGATGAGATCGAAGCTCTCCTTGGTCAATTCATGGGGATACAGCACGGTGAGCTGTGTGAGCAAATCATCCCACTCCCACTCCTGAGGAGGGATATCTGGCAGCAGCACACTGCGTACCGTTGCGTCGACGGCTTCCTCGATCCACTCGGAGACCAGCTCACTGGCCCGGCCTCCTTCGAGAATGCCTGAGCGCCAGGCATAGATCACTTCGCGTTGCTTGTTCATCACCTCGTCGTACTTGAGAACGTTCTTGCGAATCTCGAAGTTCTGTTGCTCGACCTGGCCCTGCGCACGCTCAATCGCCTTGCTCACGATCTTGGCCTCGATCGGCATGTCCTCGGGCATGTTGAGGCGTTCGATGATGGCAGCCACCCGATCCCGGGCAAACCGGCGCATCAGGTCGTCTTCGAGTGAAAGGTAAAAGCGAGACTCCCCCGGGTCTCCTTGCCTGCCGGAGCGACCACGCAACTGGTTGTCAATCCTCCTCGAATCGTGCCTCCCCGTTCCCAGCACGTAAAGACCGCCGGCGCCGATCACCTGCTCGGCCTGGGCCTCGGTCTCGAGTTTGAACGTTTCGAGCTGGTCTGCGTACTTGACCTGGTATTCGTCTGATGCGGGGTCGAGTTCGTAGCGCACCATGGCGTTTTCGGCCATCGACTCGGGATCACCACCCAAACGGATGTCGACCCCCCGTCCAGCCATGTTGGTGGCGACGGTTACGGCACCGAGTCGTCCGGCCTGGGCAACGATCTGAGCTTCCCGGGCGTGGTGCTTGGCGTTCAAGACCTCGTGCTTTATCCCGCGCCTCGTCAACAGTGCAGAAAGGCGCTCGGACTTTTCGATCGACACCGTGCCGACGAGCACGGGCTGACCGCGCTCATGACGCTGGGCGATGTCTTCGACTACGGCGTTGAACTTTGCCGGCTCGGATCGATACACGAGGTCGGGCTGATCGAGACGGGCGATTGGCCGATTGGTTGGCACGACAACGACCTCGAGCCCGTAGATCTGTTGAAACTCAGCCTCCTCGGTTTCCGCCGTTCCCGTCATACCGGACAATTTGTCGTACATGCGGAAGTAGTTCTGCAGGGTGATCGTGGCGAGCGTCTGGTTCTCTTCTTTGATGGCGACGCCCTCTTTGGCCTCGATTGCCTGGTGGAGACCTTCTGAATAGCGGCGGCCGTCGAGAACGCGTCCGGTGAACTCGTCCACGATCTTGACCTCGCCGTTGTCGAGGATGTAGTCAACATCTTTTTCAAAGAGCGTCTTGGCCCGTAACGCAGCGTCGAGATGATGAACGAAGTCGACGGCAGCGTGGTCGTACATGTTTTCGACACCGAGCAGCTGTTCGACCTTGCTGACGCCGCTTTCGGTGGTCATCACCTGGCGTCGCCGTTCGTCGATCTCATAGTCGTCGCCCTCGCGCAGGCGCTCGACCAACCGTGAAAACTCCCGGTACCATTTGGCTGTATCCGCAACCCGACCGCTGATGATCAGCGGGGTACGAGCCTCGTCAACGAGAATCGAGTCCACCTCATCCACGATCGCGTAATGATGGCCACGCTGCACCATCGAAGACGCCTCGAGAGCCATGTTGTCGCGCAGATAGTCGAATCCGAACTCGTTGTTGGTTCCGTACGTGATGTCGGATTCATATGCAGGCCGACGCTGCTCAGGAGTCATGTCGTTTTGGATCAACCCCACCGAGAGGCCTAGGAAGCGGTGAAGCCGGCCCATCCACTCGGCGTCACGCCTGGCGAGATAGTCGTTCACGGTGACAATGTGAATTCCGTCGCCGCTGAGAGCATTGAGGTAAGCGGGCATCGTCGAAACGAGCGTTTTGCCCTCACCGGTCTTCATTTCGGCGATCATGCCACGGGCGAGGGCAGCAGCTCCGACCACCTGCACGTCATAGGGCCGTTGGCCCAGCACTCGCCACGCCGCTTCGCGAACCACAGCGAAGGCCTCGGTCTCGATGTCGGCCAGGGAGGCACCGTTTGCGAGCCGATCGCGAAACTCGGTTGTCCGGGCGACGAGCTGCTCGTCCGACAGGGGCTTGACAGAGGGTTCGAGATCCGTGACGCGTGACGCGATTACTTCAAGTTCTTTGAGGCTTTTTCCAGAGCCGACACGGAGGATCTTGTCGAGTACAGACATAGAAGCACGAGATTACTTGCAAGCCCGACCAAGCACGGCCTTGGGAGTCAGCTTGCGAGCTTGTCCGGAAGGTGAATGTCTTCGAGGAGCGCGGCCGGGTTGATCCCGACCACTTCCGGCAGAACCTGGTCGGCGACGAGCGTCGGATCGAGCTGAAATGCTTCGTACTGATCGAGCAGCATGTTTCGACTGTCGCGCACCACGGCCGCAATCGGCGTTCGGCTGTCTTCCCCGTTGTCGAGCACGATCACGATCTGGCCGGTTTTCAGTTTCAGCAGAGAACCGGTTGGATAAATGCCCATCATGTGAATGAATGCGTACACAACGTTTGGATCGAACTGCGTTCCCGCCCCGTTGAGGAGTAGCTGCAGAGCCCTCGTCGGAGGCTCGGCTCGCTTATAAGAGCGCCGGGTTGTCATGGCGTCGTACACGTCGCACACCGAAACGATGCGGCTGAAGAGATGGAGGTTGTTGCGTCCCCTCACCTGCGGGTATCCAGAAAGGTCGTAACGAGCGTGGTGTTCGAAAGCCACGCGGGCCGCCACCTCACGCCCGTTGCCCGAAGCGGCGAGAATCGCCTGGGCACCTTCCTGCGGATGCAGCTTGATTTCCTGCCAGTGTGAATTGGTGAGCCGTCCCGGATATTGAATCACCGACGGCGAGACTCGTACCTTTCCGATGTCGTGCAGCAGCGCTCCCAGACCGAGCATCGTGAGCTTGTCGCTGTCGAGATCGATGGTGCGTCCAACCGCCAGGGCCAGGATTGCTGTGTTGACGCTGTGAAAAAACGTGTACTCGTCGTGACCCTTCAGCGTCGCCAACAAGAGGCTCGCCCCCGGCTCCTTGAGCACGGATTCGAGCAGCTCTTCGACGGCCCAGACCGCGGGATTGAGGTCGAACGACTTCTCACCGGCCGCAGCGGCGACACCCCGCAAGATGTCGATAGAAGATGCATAGCTGCGTTTGAGCTTGCTCATGTTCGCGGCCTGGCGAAGGTCCGCCTCGGTAAAGGGTCGTTCGTTGAGAGTTATGGAGGCGTCTGCCGGAACGTCACCGGTTGATCCATTGAGGAACTCACCGAGATCGATCACGTCCGCGGCGGTCACCGGGTGTTTCATCGTCAGCGAGGAGATGCCGCGATCCTGGAAACGAACCAGCATGGCCCGATGTTCGAGTGAAGCCTGCGGAAGAAGACGCTTGTTGAGATAGAAGGCATCGTTGACGACCGAAAGCACAATCTCTCCCTCGTCTTCGGTGAGGGCGGCGGCGCCCGTTACCGCTCCGTGGGCGGCTTCGGCTACCAGCGGATGGTCGTGGGGGTAGAGCTGGACAGAGCTCGAAGCTCTGCGAAGGCTCGACAAGAACATCGAAACGTTGTCATCAAGCAAGGCGCTTCCTCCGTTTCAATCCGGCCCGGGCGGCATCGCGCAAAGCCCGGCCGCCTCCGGTGAGCACAAGCCGACGTTCAGCCAGCTCCGCCAGGATCGCTCCGGCATTCTCAGACGGATCCCTCGAAAGCACCTCGATCAAACGAACCTTTTCCTGCGGGCTTGCGGGCCCCGAGTCGATGGCCTTGGACACTGCGTGATGGGTATTCGGGCCTCGCACTGCCAGGAGGAGGTTCATTGCGGCTTCCCGCACTCTGGCACTCGGATCCAACAGAGCATTCTCGAGATAACCGACCGCAACATCGGGCCCCAGCAGTGGTACGCAACCACGGACCGCTTCGACTCTGACCCGATCGTCCCGATGCTGGAGGAGCGAGATCATCGCCGGAGCTGCGTCCTTGTTGCCCGACCTGGCGAGAATGGTGGCGAGGTTTCGCACGACGTACCACCGACCGTCATCGAGGTTTTCGGTGACCGCCCGATGGTTTTTCCGGGTCAGCTCGATAAGGGTGTCGATGAGTGCCCTCCTGCGTGCTGGATCTTCTTCCTCCGCCAGCTCCTCGACGAGCGAATCTCCTGCGCCACTGCCGAACAGGTCCAGCAGTCGCACCTGAGCTTCGGGTCGATGAGTGCCGAAGATCTGACGCTTCAGGGTCTCGATGAGGTCGGGGGTTGCTATGTTGCGGATCGCATCCTCGACAATGGGAGCGTTGGCACCCATCGCATCGAGATCGTCGGCCGCCTGTTCGACCCAACGCACGGCGGTCAGGTAATCCCGATCCTCCACTGCCTGCGCAACGCGGCCGGACCAGATCCGCACCAGTCTGCGCGATCGGAACTCACGCTCTTCAACCTGAAACAGACCTCTCACCACGGCTACCCCGTCTTCGGCTCCATCACCAACCCGGGCGCCCTCGGCCTTGAGCGCTTCGAGCGGCGGTATCCCCTCATTCCCGTCCTGTACCTCGCGGAGACGCTGGCCCACGCGAAGCCCAATGGCGCTGCGTGCACCTTCGAGGTCGGGATCTGCCCGCATGAGGTCGAGGAGCTCGGTCGTCCTGTTCTCTTCTTCGGCGACGACCCGCGCATAATCGAGAAGCAGAGTGAGGGAGGCTTCCTTGAGATGAGTCGCCAGTCCGGCCAGCTCGTAGGAAGCAAACTGGTCGAGGAACATGGCGAAGGGAAGTTGCTCCTTTTCCTCGAGCATCATTTCCACAACGGCGACCTGATGGCTTTCCGATAGGAAGAAGAACGCCTCGACATACGTTTGGACGATCCGATCGCGTGCCACCCAGTCGTCGTCGCCGACCTTGTGGAACAAGCGCTCGTACCTCTCGGTGAACTCGACGGCGGCTGCGGCCGGGTCGCTGAGGGCGAGGATCTCTTGTGCAATGAGTTTGGGACGATCACCCAGCTCAAGCAGGGCCTTGATCTCGGGTGCCCGCTCGACGTCCTCGTCGTCGTCCTTGCCGAATTTGCGACCACGGTCGACCAGCTTGGCGCGAGGTTTGACCCGGAACGATGTGACGTCGGCGGTGTCGAGCCTGATCTTGAAGTTGATGGAGGCTTCCTCGTCTTCACGGCCGACCTCTTCGAGAAATCTGAGCAGTTCTTGTTCGTCTGGAGGACGGACGAGCGCAAAGCTTCCGACGTTGAACACGAACAATCTGGCGGCCATCTTTTCGGCCGCGGCGTGTGGGATATCGAGCTCGGTCTCGTCGAGTGCGAAGCCGTCGAGCCGGACCGTGATTGCGATGGCGTGCGTGGCCTGCTCCTGAAGCCGGGCCAGACTCTTTTGGAAGGCGGGCTGCTTCTCCGGCTCGTGGTCGTAGAGATTGACCGTATTCCAGGCCATGCTGAGAGCCATCAGAATCTCAGTGGCGATCTCCCTCGCTTCGTTCATCAGCCGAGGTCGATCAAGTTCTCCCTCAACGCATAGAGCACTGCTTCGTTCCGAGAATGCAGGCCCAGCTTGTCAAGGATGTTGCGAACGTGATTCTTGACCGTGTTTTCCGAAATGTAGAGCTTCTCACCGATTTCCCGGCTCGTATAACCCTGGGCGACCAGCTGTAAAACCTCGATCTCACGGCCGGTCAACGTCGGCCTGCGGCTGGACACGAGGTCCCGATGCTTGAGCAGGTTGCGGACTGTTTCAAAAAGTTTCGCTGCCATCTTGGGGGACACGACGGCCCCCTCGGCCATGACTGCCGAAATCGAGCTCACCAGTTCTTCGAACGGCGTGTCCTTGATCACATATCCGCGGATCCCCGACTTGATTCCGGCCAGCATGTCCTCTTCGGATTCGCTGGTCGTGAGCAAAACGATCTTGGTCTTGGGAGCAGCTGTGAGAAGTTTGGGAACCACCTCCAGCCCGGATTGGCCTGGCATGAGCACGTCGAGTACGACGAGTTCTGGCTGCAACACTTCGGTTTCGACGATGGCGGAACTGGCGTCTTCGGCTTCTCCGACCACGTCGAAACCCGCGTCCGTGAGAGCGGCTCGTAGTCCCGCTCGAAAGATTGGCGCATCGTCGACAACCAGCACTCTGGTCATGAAGCCTCTATCAGTCCTACCGATTTGTTCTTTCTCCAGTACACGACTGCGTGCTGGTCGGTCTCCGCGTTCAGGAAGAAGAAGAACGCATGTCCTAGCAACTCCATTTGCAGTACCGCCTCTTGAGGGGTCATTGGTTTCAAGATGAACTGTTTGACCCGTTCAATTTGCACATCATCTGTGTCTTCTGAATCATCGTCCTCAAATCCCTCGGCATTGAGTCGTTTGTGGTCGTCTGTACGGTGTCGCTGAATGAGGCGTTCCTTCAGTTTTCGCAGTTGACGTTCAAATCGATCGACGGCATCGTCGAAGGCGGCGGAGCGGTCGGCTGATTGCGACTCAACCCGAACCAGATGCTGGGCGACATTCGCCGTTATCTCACATTGATGGCGGCTGTCTGCTTGTCGCGGATTTGGCTCCTCGGAGAACTCCACGTCCACCTTGACGACCTTGCCTTCGAAGAATCTCGTGGCGGCTTCGATCTTTCCTTCCGCCATCTCCCGCAAACCGTCCGAGAGGTTCAGATGTCGTCCGTGGATGTTGACATCCATGCTTGTCTCCTTTTCGTTGTTGGCTACTTCTGTCGTTGGCTACTTCCTTGAGCTGACTGCGCCACCATTGATCCTAAGCCGCGCCGGTTGCCGTGAGCCCGGCGATCACAGCTGCTCGATCGAGCGCAGACACGGCGGCCAGCAGTGTCGCACCGGTCGTCACGACGTCGTCAATCACCACCGCTTCAGACACCGTGAGCCGGGTACCGAAACGGATGTCGCTACGGTGCTGACGCCGTCTTCCCGCACGTGGAGATCCGATGAGTGGAACCGTGAGAGCGTGCGCTACAGGAAGCCCCGACAGCTCGCCGAGGGCATTGGCCAGCGCGAGCGCCGGGTCGATTCCGTAGCGGACGCGACGCGACCAAACCCGCGGTACCGGGACGAGAACTCTGGCGGTCGGGGGAATCGCATCGAGCATGGAAGGCAAGAACAGATCGAGCAGCCCGACGTGACCCCGGTATTTGAGCTGATGGACTACGGATGCGGCTGGACCCTCGTGCAGATACACGGAATGAACAGGTACGTCACGCAGCCAGCGGACGGGCGCCCTCCGGAATCTCGACCAGCACTGCTCACACAACGCTCGATGACGCCGGTTGATCCCTGGCGAACCGTCCGGCGTTCCAACGGTCACGGCGAAACAACCCTCACACATGGGTTACTTGTATCAGCCAAATACGACACCCAACCGAGAGACAGCGGAGCCGGTGCGTTGTAAGTTGATATTCACGGGTAGCTAACAGCTGTAAAAAGAGGGAGCCCACACATGGCCAAGGGTGTAGACGTCGCCGAGACGAGAGAACGCCATCGTCAACGGCGTCTGAAGCGCATGCTGATTGCGCTGTCTCCGATTGTCATCTGGTGGTGGTTCCGATACCTGACCGGCAATCCGATCGAGTTTGGACTGCCGCCCATCTCCGAGGATCTCGCCATCTGGATGCCAGGGCTCATCCTCGTAGCCCTGATCGGAGTGGTCCTGATCGGACCGATGCTCGGAAACGGCCGATCGCCTCATGTGCTCTACGCCCCCGACCAGATAGACGTCAGTTTTGACGATGTCAAAGGCATCGGACCGGTAGTTGCCGAGGTACGGCACACCCTGCAGGTTTTTCTGGACCACCGCAAGTTCTCGGACCGGATGGGGGGTCGTCCTCGCCGCGGTGTTCTCTTCGAGGGACCACCGGGGACAGGTAAAACGCACGTGGCCAAAGCCATGGCCCGGGAAGCCGGCGTTCCGTTCCTGTTTGTGAGTTCGACGTCCTTTCAGTCGATGTGGTACGGCATGACTGGCCGCAAGATACGTTCCTATTTTCGGGCGCTACGCAAGGCTGCGAGACGTGAAGGTGGCGCCATTGGTTTCATCGAGGAGATCGATGCGATCGGTGCAAAGCGCGGTGGGATGGATGGATCTTCGCCGATGACGGTGGAAGGCATGGACGTCCATCCCAACATTTCCGAAGGTGTCGGGGGCGTCGTGAACGAGCTGCTGATTCAAATGCAGAGCTTCGACGAACCGGACCGCCCAACCCGCCTCATCAACTGGCTCATCGGCCGGGCCAACCGCTTTTTGCCCGACGCCAGCCACCTGAAAACGCGACCTGCGCCGCCGGTGAACATCTTGCTGATCGCCGCAACCAACCGCGCCGACCATCTCGATCCTGCGCTTCTTCGACCAGGGCGGTTCGACCGGATCCTGCATTTCGGGCTTCCGAGCCGGTCGGGACGCCTCGATCTCATCGACTATTTCCTCGAAAGAAAAGCGCACGATCCGTCGCTCGACGACCCAAAGCCCCGCCAGGATCTGGCTTCGTCGACCATGGGTTACACACCCGCCTATTTGGAGCGCATGTTCGATGAAGCGCTGCTGGTCGCCCTCAAAGCTGGACGCGATGCTCTGACGATGCCGGACCTGCGCATCGCCCGACTCGAGGTGGAAATCGGCCTCGGCCAACCGACCGAGTACCCCCAGCATGAGCGCATCGCCATCGCGACCCACGAAGCAGGGCATGCAACCATCGCATGGCTCGTCGGAGAGGACATCCACCTGGACATCCTCACGATCATCAAACGCAAAGATGCCCTGGGTCTGCTGGCGCACAGCGACCAGGAGGAACGGTACGTTCGTTCCAAGAGCGAAATCCTGTCTCGCATCCAGATATCGCTTGGCGGCATGGTTGCCGAGGAGCTGTTTTTCGGCGAATCGGGAACCGGTCCGGCCGGCGACCTGCTCGCTGCCACCAATTCGGCCGTCGAAATGGTGGGAAGCCTCGGCCTCGGAGATTCGCTCGTTTCCTTTCGGGCGTTGTCGAACAATCCCTTCAGCGGCAACCTGGCAGCGAAGGTGCTCGGTGACAAGTCTTCCAGGGAGGCGGTCGACACCATTCTCCATGAACAAAAGCTCGAGGTAACGCGGCTGATGTCTGCCAATCTCCACATTGTCGAAGCCTTGAGGGACGCCCTTCTCGAGCGCGAAGAATTGATCGACGACGAGATCGAAGATGTCATCAAGGCCGCCGAAGCGACCCGGGCGCTCCCCGAGGTTCTGATCGAATCGGAAGGGGCCAACCTCCCATAGTCAGCAGACAGCTACCCGTGGCACAGCGGTCTGCTCATCGATCGGGGCTCCTCTACGGGAGCCCCGATCAAGGTTCAGGTCCCGTGTCTCCAGCTAGACAGGTAGTCGGACTGCTCCGAGGTCAACTGATCGAGGTCAAACCCCATCGAGGCGAGCTTGATGGAGGCAACATCCCGATCGACGTGATCGGGAAGCCGATACACCCGGGGCTCGAGTTCGGCATGATGCTCGATGATCCACTCGGCCGCCATGGCCTGGTTGGCGAATGACATATCCATGACGTCCGCGGGGTGTCCTTCGGCCGCGCTCAGGTTCACGAGCCTTCCCTCGGAAATAACGATGATCCTCCGCCCATCGGGCATTTCGAACTCCTCCAGTTCCTCTCGAATCTGGCGCCGCTCAGCCGCGGCTTCGCGCAAGTGGGCGAGATCGAGTTCCACGTCGAAATGGCCGGCGTTGGCGAGAATCGCACCATCTTTCATCGCTGCGAAATGCTGTTCTCTGAGAACGTGGATGTCTCCGGTCACCGTGATGAAGAGATCTCCTACCGCAGCCGCCTGATCTCCCGTCCGGACCTCGAAACCGTCCATCGCCGCCGACAATGCGCGAATCGGGTCGACCTCGACGACGATAACTCTGGCGCCGAGACCGTCGGCCCGCTGGGCAACTCCCTGACCACAGTCGCCGTATCCGATCACGACCACGGTGCGCCCGGCGATCAGGATATTGGTGGCGCGCAGCACGCCATCGATGGCTGACTGGCCCGTCCCGTGTTTGTTGTCGAAAAGGTGCTTCGTCGCAGAGTCGTTCACGGCAACCACCGGTATCCGCAACTCGCCTTCGGCCGCCATGGCTTTGAGGCGGATGACACCCGTTGTGGTTTCCTCGGTCGAACCCAACGGCGTTATGTCCGTGCGCGAGGTGTGGAGCAACGTGACCAGATCGGCACCGTCGTCCATCGTCACCGATGGGTTGGTGTCGAGGACGGCGTTGAGATGTTCGTAATAGGTTTCGGTGTCTTCACCCCGGCGGGCGAAGACAGGTATTCCCCGTTCGACGAGGGCGGCGGCGATGTCATCCTGGGTCGAAAGCGGGTTGGATGCACATAGCGAAACTTCGGCGCCGCCGTCTCTCAAGACTTCCATGAGGTTGGCGGTTTCGGCAGTCACGTGGAGACAGGCGGCCACGGTGTGACCTTCAAGCGGTTGCTCAGCGACGAATCGCTCGCGCAGATTCTGGAGCACCGGCATTCGTCGGTAGGCCCATTCGAGGCGAAGGTGGCCGCCCGCGGCAAGTACTGGATCGGTGATGTCGCTCAAGGTTCCTCCAGGTGAGTGGCGGCGAACCCTAACTCACACCCGGTGCCCACCGGCAGCCGAAATGACCGAGGAGACCTTCTCGACGATTTCGTCGACCGCTCCCTGGTCAGGCCCCTCCACGTTGAGACGAAGGACGGGCTCGGTATTTGAAGCGCGCAGATTGAGCCAGCTGTCGTCGAACGTGAGCGTCAGACCATCCAGATAATCGGCCTCACCCCCCAGCCTTTCAGCGATCTCGTTCATCATGCCTTCTTTGTCCTCGACCCGGAAGTTGATCTCGCCGGACTGCTCATACGGCTCCACTTCGGTGCGGATCTCGGAGAGCTTTCTGCCGTCCTCGGCCATGACCTGCATCAGGACCAGCATGGCGAGCATGCCGGAATCGGCCCGGAAGTTGTCCCGGAAGTAATAATGGCCAGAGTGTTCGCCACCAAAGACGGCACCGCTGTCCTTCATGACTTCCTTTATGTAGCTATGCCCAACCCGGGTTCGAATCGCTGTGCCGCCCAAAGCCTCGACGGTCTCGGGAACTGCTTTGGAACAGATCAGGTTGTGCACGATCGTCGCGCCCGGCTCTCTTGCCAGGAACCAGCGGGCAGCTATCGCAGTGGTGGTGCTGCCTGGCAGAGCGACTCCCTTGTCATCGATGAAGAAAGCCCGATCGGCGTCTCCGTCGAAGGCAACGCCCAGGTCGAATTCACCGCGGTCCATCTCACGCAGCAAATCTTCGAGGTTTTCGGGTCGCAGCGGATCAGGATGGTGATTGGGGAAGTCGCCATCGGGATCGAGATACAGACCGTGGAGACGGCTCGGGATTCGATCAAAAACGCTCTCGATCACGACGCCGGCCATGCCGTTTCCTGCGTCAACCGCTACACGCATGTCCGTGAACACCGACGCATCGACGATCTCGAACAGGTGGTTGACGTACTCGGCCCGAACATCCTTTTCGGATTGAGTGCCCGGAACATCAGCAGGCCGTGGAGGATCGTACACGAGAGCTTTGATCTCGGTCAGACCCGAATCGACTCCGATCGGCTGAGCGCCCTCCCGACACAGCTTGATGCCGTTGTACTCCTTCGGATTGTGCGATGCGGTGATCATCGCCCCGGGCATGTCGAACGCGCCGGCGGCGTAGTAAATCATGTCGGTTGCCATCAAGCCGAGACCAACGACATCGACGCCCTGCCGATTGACCCCCTCCCGGAATGCGGCAGCCAAACCCGGCGAGCTGTGCCTGATGTCGTATCCGACTGCCACGGCGTCGGCTCCCACAAACGCGGCGAACGCCGATCCGATCAAACGGGCCGCCTCCTCGGTCAACTGCCCGTCGGTGAGGCCCCGGATGTCATATGCCTTGAAAATTTCTTCGATATCCACTGGCGACATCCTATGCGTCACGCTTCCGGTCTTCCTCCTCAGATGGATCTCTCAGGTCGCGGCCACGGAAGGCCCGCTAGCGTGGCGCCCGTGCAATGCTGTGATCGCCCCGACTTCCTTCACCTGGATCGTCCGGCGAAGTCAGCCGAACTTGAGGGCTGATAGCAATGGCCGTTGAACACTTCTCGATAGTCATACCGATCCACAACGAAGCAACGTTTCTGGGCGAAGCCCTCGATCGGTTGTGGGAAGAGTTGGCAGACCTCGATACTCCCTACGACGTGACCCTGATCGAAAATGGTGGGCGGGACGACACACGGCTCGTCGCCGAGCGCCTGGCCGCCGACAACCCCCGGCTACGGGTGCTCCACAATCGGCGAGCCGACTATGGCGCTGCCTTGCGCAGAGGGTTCCTGGAGACGGACGGCGACTGGGTGGTTGCCTTCGACATCGACTACTTCTCGCGTACCTTCATCGATCAGGTTGTTGAGAACTCGGGGCGAGCTGACATCGTCCTCGCTTCGAAACGAGACCCGGACGCAGAGGATCATCGAACACTCTTGAGAAGATTGGGTACTCGCTTCTTCAACCTGATCCTGCGTTCGGGATTTCGTTCTGGCGTCACTGATACCCACGGCATGAAAGCCATCCGACGCTCGGTCATCGTCGAGATCACGCCGTCGGTGATATCTACACAGGATTTGTTCGACACCGAACTCATTCTGCGGGCCGAACGTAACGGAGCCAGGATCGTCGAGGTACCGGCTGTGGTTGTCGAGTTGCGACCTGCCAGATCTTCGTTTGTCAAACGCATCCCGAGAACTCTCGCAGGCCTGGTTCGCCTCAAGCGGAATCTGTCGCGTTGATCCGAAATACGGCGTCGCGATACGCTGCCAATTTCGGAAACACGAGCACACCGGCCATCGCAAGCTGAATGAGGTTGGCCTCGAGGGTCGACAACCCGTTCAGAAGCCATTCTCCCAGCTCCAGAGCTCCCGCAGTGATCACGAAGGCGGCTGCATTCACCATGAAAAATCGGCCGGTCTCCATAGAAGAAGCGCCCGACTGCAGTCCGAACGTCCATCGTCGGTTCAGGTAGTAAGCGGTGAAGATCGTCAGAGTCCAGGCGATGGCTGAGGAAATGCTCGCCCGCACCCCCAGGAACAGGAACACGTTGAAAATCGCGAACGTGAGGATTGTGTTGAAGCCGCCGATGAAGACGAGCTTGAAAAGCTGGACTGCCGACTCCCGGTTTCGGAAGGTCGTTAGATAGGCCTTCACACGGACGACTTCTGACGGCGGTCTTCCCATACCGCTCCGACGAGCACCACCACCAGAGCCGCCAGCGTCAGGGCTGCGCCACCGGTCTCGGCATCTGTCCTCCTGAAACTCAACTCGACCTGCTCCTGCGTCGGGATGACAACCATGAAGGCGGGAGCAACCCGGTAAGGCCCGGACGCGCCGCTGGCGTCCCAATTGGGGAAGTACGACACCTTGACGAGGTGAGGAACGCCGATCGCCGTGGTCGAGAACGAAACGCGATGATCCTCCAACACGATGTTCGAGACAAGACCGTCGGCCGCAAGGGGTGGCGCGTCTCTGAGGCCCGCCAGATTTTCATCAATGCGTCGCCATGCCGGAGGCCCATCTTCGGCCACCCAGTACTGCGCATTTTCCGGATCGGCGTACCACTGGACAGCCACCTGCTCGAAGTCGACCAGGTGCGGATCTGCGATGAGCGTTCGCGCCCGGTCGACGATTCCGATGTCCTGTGCCTCGAACACAACCGGCTCGAATTCGGCGACCTCAACGAGTTCGCTTTGCGGCAATCCAAAGATCGAGAAGGGATCGGAGGTGGCGAGCAACTCGTATTCCGGATGATTGAGAGCAGCCGTGGTGGCCTCCTCGGTGAAGGTGACGTAATACGAAACATTGAAGAGGTCCATTCGGCTGAGTGCACGGTCGAGATCGAAACCGTTGTATGGCAATCCGGGAATCGGGTTGGAAGGTGCGATGCTCATTTCAGCAGCATTCAGGAAATGAAACGGCGTGGTCAACGAAGACTCAAACAGGAGTCCTTCCATCGAAGGATGACCCTCGCTCCAGAAGGGGGTGAGCATGAGCGCCATGGGCGTTCCGTACCGATTGAGTTCGCTATTCGCCTCCCACATGACACGGCCAGGAGGCAAACCATCGATCGTATTCATCAAGGCGTCGTATTCGGCATAAGCCGGTTTGGCTTCATAGCCGGAGAAGTTCCAGTTCGCCCATCCCGGCGCGCTCTGCGAGCCAATGATGAACGGGAGAAACGTGGTGGCGGCAGCAGCCAGAGTGATCCAGGCCCACGATCTCGGAGCTCCGAACCAGCGTCTGGCGACCGACACCGCGGCTGCGCCAACGGCAATACCGGTGAAAAAGGTGATCATGAAGAAGAAGTAGGGAAGCCACCGTCCGTTCCAGAGCTTGCCTTCCAGAAACGGAAAAACAATGACTGGAACCAGCCCGATGACGAGGAGCGGGGCGATCGTGTAACGCTTCCACACCGCCACCGCTACTCCGGCCACGGCGAGAGGCAATATGAGCCAGAGCTCGGTCGGAAGGGGTCCGCCCGCCTCGGGAGAGCCGAAGAAGCGCAGCGGAACCCAGTTCATGTCGGTCGTATATCCAATGTTCGTCAGAAGCGGAATCGTCCAGAATGCCGATAGGGCAAAGCCTGCCAGCCAGGTGACGATCCGGCCGGTTCGATTTGGATATCGCAACAGCAACAGCGAGGCCGGCGCCACCAACATCGTCGTGATGATGTGGCTCAGCGCCATGGCTGCGAGAGCGAGAGCGGAGCGTGCGCGAAATCCGTTGCCACGGCGGGCGTCATCGATCACGAAACCGAGATAGATGAGCGAGAACGCCATGGACCACGAGAACGAATATTCACCTGCCATCGTCGATTTGATATTTCCTCCGAAGATGGCGTAGCTCTCGAGAAACACAAACCCGGCTCCTGCAGCCGCGGCGACCGTGGCGATCGGTCGAGAGGCGCCTATTCCTTTTGCGAGCACATATGAGCCGATCGGCATCAACAGCAAACCACCCACCGCCACGAGCTTGAACGCAACTCCGTAGGGCATGATGACATCGAGGGCAACGATGAGAAAGGCCGGAAGAGGGAAGTAGAAGTACAGGATCGGGAATCCCGCGAACCAATCGTTGCTCCAACCCGCGATGCGACCCTCCGGCAGCAAAACGTCGCGCAGGTAGGCCGGCACGAGCACATGCGCTCCCATGTCGCCACCCGTAGGCGTTGTGTCTTTGAATATCTCCCACGGCTGCATCACCACAAAAATGACGATGGTCAACAACCCGACGACGAACGCAGCCATGTTCCGCGGCCGACGAAAATCAGGCCACCAGCGGGTACGAACGGTTGAAGACTCGGACAATGCCGACATCGGATGTCCTTCTGAAAGATCCTGGCTGACGTTTTGACTGACGTGAGAAGTGACTGGACCGAGCTAGGTCGTGGCTTTGCGTGCCAGATCCAACACTTTCTCGAGCTTGACCCGCCGACCATCCTTGTCCCACCACCGTGCCTCGCAGTTGGCGCACGACACGAACGTGACCTCGGTTCCGTCGGCAAGACTCAGATCGATCTCAGTGGTCTTGGTATTGCCACAATCCTGGCACGGTTGCTTGGTAGTCATGGGGCGTCAGCATACCCGGGGAGCTGTTTTTGTCGCGCAACGGATTCCAGCTCGGCTTCGTCGAGTTTGCCGAGATACAGCGACCTCGGCTTCCCCTGCTCGCGCCAATACGCATACCAGTAGGGACCATGAGGACAGGACGTGCAATCGGGCTTCCCACATCGCACAGATTGCGGACGAAATCCAACTTTGATCGATGGGTCGACTCCAGGTCCTGCGGTACCGAGACGAGCTGACACGATCATCGCAAGGCGCCGCAGATCAGCCTCGTCCAGGTCGCGCACCCAATCGAGCATGTCGACGTCAAGAGCCATGGTCTGCCTCCTCAACCGTGAATAGCGACAGCTCCGAACCTAGCTCATCAGCCAGGCCCCAGCCCACGGGCGCCGTCTTCGTCAGTGCGTGTCCGGCACAGAGCCTGATCGATCCAGGCGGCCGCGCGGCCAATCCAACGAGCTGTGTCAGCGTCACGATCCTCTCGCTATATGAAAACGTCATCAGAGCGGTCGCTGGATAACCGCATCGATCACAGAGTTCCATGACCACCAAGGTAGGCCTGCTCGCCTCGAGAATGTCGGCACATCGTCCATCTCAATCGAGTTCGAGCGGCGATGCGTTCGACAAGGCCAACCTGCCCTGGGTTGACCAGGAAACTGCCACAGGCTGATCGGAGGTCACCAGAGAACCTTCCGGCGATTCCACGGTGATATGGGCAGACGTCCCGGAACGAACCTGAATCGTTCGCGCCGAGGTTTCCTCGCCTACCGTCACGTTCGCCTCGGTTGGGCTCGGATTGAGAATCCATATGTCGATAGCACCGCCCCGTGACGGTCCTGCGACCATCCAGCGCCTCGAAAGCTCACTAATGGCTGATTCTCCGTATCGGCCGGATTCGCTGTCTCCGACGAGGGTCACGACTACCGGCCCGGTGGCTGATATCCGCGAACCGAGTACGACCGGCCCCAAAGAAGTGGCAGGCAGAACGACGTGACCGAGCGGTTCGAGGATCAGCGTATCCTGGCCTGAAACGCCGCTGGAGTCGATTCCCGTGTACTCGACTTCGACCTGCTCCTGGCGGGGATTGGTCACAGCAATGTCGCCGACGACATCACCGACACGAACCGTTGGCAGGTACCAATCCGTTGCCGCGCGCTCGGCTCTCCATGTCGCAATCCCGTTCGGCGTTGTCGAAACCATCGCGGGTAGCAACCGACCATCTGTGACATCCACGGCAACTTTGACCATCGTCCGTTGCCCGAGAATCTCGCTGAGCGGAATCTCTACAACATCTCTCGGGGCAACGCCGACCGACTCGAGTTCGGTGATGGGCTCCGGGCCGAATTCGGTGGTGAGCCGAATGTCGGCCTTGCCGCTGGACAACAACGGGTTCATCAGACGCAGCACGAGTCGATCGGCTGATCCGATCGGACCGCCATATATGGTCCAGGCGTTGCGAGGTTCGGCGTAACAGGTTGTGGCCGCCGCCCGGGTCGGTCCCTCCGTGATCCATGATGCTCCGGCGTCTTCTGCTTCCACCTCGACCACTGCCCCACCCGTGAACAATTGGCCGGGCGGTTTGAACATCGCAGTGGCGGGACGCTCGGTTGTCGTCTCCACCGTGTCGACGACGATGTTCGAATCGAGAATTGAGATCCTCGAGGTCGACGCCGATCCCGCGACCGCCTGGAAGGTCGTTTCGGCCCCAGCGCCGGATCCGACGCAGTAGAAAACCCCGGATTGGATACCCGAGAGAGGTTCGGGAGGAGGGTCTTCCTCAGCAGGGGCGACCGGCGGCAACGAAATCCAGGCGACACCGGAAACGATGATGACTGCGGCGATGACGACAGCACGATAGATCATCAGAGGCCGCGGTCCCGCACGGCAGGGAGCCTGGCACCGAGGATGCCTATCGCCAGATAAAGCATCGCAACCACCAGCGACAGCCAGGCCAGGTTTCTCAGGACCGTCGATCCCGCATAGACGATCGTCTGCGCGTCACCGGGCGAAACGACCCCGGCCCAAACGTCCTGAACGAATTCGCCGGGGCCCCATCGGTCATCTGCGTTCTCGGCGATCCTCACCGTCGATCCTCCATTGCCCGGAGATTGGTAATCGGGCAACGAGAACAGCCACCTCGTGCCGACATCGTCGACGGCTCTCGACATCCAGGGTTCCACCTCGAAGGCTCCGTCCGGTGCCTGTCCCAGCTCACCGAGGTCGAGCTGACCTCGCAAACGCGGAGTGAGGGCGTTCGGGCTGGTCGCGATGATCCAGCGAATGCCGAACGGAGCCAGCTCGGACCCTCCGCGGATCGTGTCGCCGTCGAGCACGCGTTTGAGCGTTGCCTCCAGTTCGGTGTCTCCAATCCTTTCGGCTGGAAGCCACAGCTCCGAAATGTCAGGTTTCGGAGCTGCCACAACGCGAAAACTCATCTCGTCCGTGAGCGGACGGCTGTCACCAGGTAGCGAGCCCGGCGCCCCGATGAGCAGAATGCGCGAGCTGCCCTGATCGGGATCGGCCGCATCGGTCACGGTGAACCGCACGAGCCGTTCGAAGTCATACCCGGGTAACCCGCCGCGCCCCAGAAAGACGTATGGAAACACCGCCACCGAGAGCACGATGACCATGAGGCCGCCCAACCACCTCGTCCACTGCAATCCCCGCGGCTGCTCCATCAGCGTCGCCCCCGCGATGACTGCAATTCCAAAGGAGGCGACGAGAATCGCGGCAAAGGACGCTTCGAGGCCGATTTCGCTGCCGAGCACCTCGCGATGAGAGTTCCTCGAAACCACGGCTCCCAGCGCTGCGAGCAGGCCTCCCCAGCCTGCCAGTTTCGCCGCCTGGCGGGTCCCTGCGATCAGAACCACCATGAACCCGGTGCCGACCGCTACGACCACCCAGGTGTTGGGTGACCAGTAGAAGTTGTAGCCAGAACGGGAAAGGATGTCATACGAACCGACGAGGCCGATCCATGGCAGCAGCAACGGAATTGCTGCGATTGCACTCAACGATCCCATGGCCATCGGGAAGCCACCCCGTTGCGGATCAGTGACGGTGAGAAGAATGAGGATGATCGTTGGTACGGCCAGAATCGGGATGGAGAACCCGGCCCCGACCGCGGTGAGCAACGCCATGATTGCGATACCGGAAAGATTCTCGAGAAAACCGGTGTGTTTTCGAAGTCCGAGATACACGACCCACGGCACGACCGCTGCTGCCATGAGGGTCGGCCACGCGCCCGCCTGCGAAATCGCCCAGGCTGCCGGACCAACGATGTAGAGGAGGGCGCCGGAATACCGGCCTCCAAGACCCGCCCCCAGACGTTCCAGGAGTCGTGCCATTCCGGCGGCACCCGCCAGGGCCGCTCCGAACGTCAAAAGCCATCCACCGATCGCGGGATTCCCGAACACGAGAAGCTGTGCCAGTGCCGACAGCGCAACACCCGGGCGATACGGCTCCGGGCTTCCAAGGCCCGCCGCGTTCCAGCCGCCGGCATAGGCCCGGAGCATGCCCCACGCAGATTCCGCGAGCGGCATCGAATAGCCCGTCGTAGGTAGACCCTGACCGAACAGGGTTCGGGTCCCGAGGAGGACTATCCCGACGATGCTCGTCGGCCATACCCAGTTCGGTCGCAGTAGCGCTTCTTCACCGGTGTCAACGAGCGTGACCACGTTGCGAGCGAGCGGCGTCGAGCTGAAGAGACTGGCGATCGATGCCCCGACCTGGCTGAGACGAAGCGATCCGCGCCGTTGATATCGAAACAGCTCTTCGTCCCCAACGACCCGGGCGACGGATCGTCTCTGCCGGAGCGTTTCGGGGAGATGGATGATGTTCCAGCCCACTGCCAGGAAGAAGCCGGGAAGCGTAAATCGCCTGCGAAGAGGACTGAGGAACCCGTCGACGATCCCGACAACGAACGCCACCGGCAGCACCCACCAGAGGGTGACAGCGCTGTACGCCTTGAGAATCGATCTGAGCCGTCCCGCCTCCCGTTGCCAGAACGGAGTTCCGCGTCGAAAGTCGTCGGAGACTTCCACCTCCGAAGACGGCGCCACGATGATTCTTCCGCCTGCCAACCTGATGCGCTGGCAGAGATCCAGAGACGCGCTTTCGGGATCGAGCTTTCCGTCAAAGCCTCCCGATTTCTCCAGAACCTCGCGACGGATCAACATCGACGCCGCCGACACATAGCCGATATCGCGGACGACGTCGTACTGCTCCTGATCGAGCTCACCGGTATCGAACCCGCGATGGGTCTCTCCAAGCACATCGGTCGAGAAACCAACCGAGTCGAGCTGGCCCGACGCAAACGCACTCAAACCTTTACTACCAACCACGTCTGCGTCGAGCCTCGCCATCTCCCGCAACAGGGCCTCGAGCGCGTCCGGACGCGCGTAGGTCGTTGCATCGAGAAGCCAGATATGGGTCACAGAAGGGTCGAGTTGAGTTGGTATGTCGTCGAGCGCCCCCGGGTCGACGGTCGACACAACGTCGGCTGCCACCGTCTGATGTGCAATTCCCTCCAACGCGACGGTGTTCTCGTCGCCGGATATCATCACGACGGCGGCGATCGAAGTCGCCATCGGAGGCGCGAGAGAAACAGTGGGCATCGGCTAATTCTTGAGACAAACACCATGAGACGCAACGACCTTCACATCTGCATGCTCGGTGGGGGCGTTGGAGGCGCTCGGATGGCACGTGCATTGGTAAGCGCCATTGCGCCCGAAAACCTCTCGATCGTCGTCAATGTCGGCGACGACGACTCGATCTATGGTCTTGCAGTATCTCCGGATCTCGACTCGGTCATCTACACCCTCGCCGGGGTCGAAGGCGATGCCGGCTGGGGACGCAAACATGACACGTTCCAAGCGATGGAGAGCCTCGCAGCTCTCGGAGTCGACACGACATTCCGCCTCGGTGACCTGGACCTCGGACTCAACCTGATGCGCACACAACGCCTTGCCGAGGGCGAGAGCCTGTCTTCGGTCACGGGCCACATTGCAAGGAGTTTTGATGTCGGATCGACGATCCTTCCGGCCTCCGACGACCGGGTTCCAACCAGAGTTCAGACCGCCGAGCTGGGTGAGCTCAGTTTCCAGGAATACTTCGTGCTCAACGGTGCGCAACCGACCGTTACGGATCTCAGGTTCGAAGACGCGGCCGACGCCAAGCCCGCCCCAGGGGTGATTGAGGCGATCGAGTGCGCCGACGTGGTGGTCATCGCTCCCAGCAATCCCCCCCTTTCGATCTGGCCGATGCTTGCCATTCCCCCGATCCGCGGAGCTGTCGCGGCAGCCAAAACCGTGGTCGCAATCAGTCCATTTGTCGGAGGCAAACCGGTCAAAGGCCCCACCGACCGTGTGATGGCTTCACTCGGATACGACCCGTCGCATGCCGGGATCGTTTCCGGCTACGACAGCTTGCTCTCTCATCTCGTCGTCGACCGGGATCCACCCGAGACCGATATCGAGTGCATCATCCATGACACCATGATCGATACGACAGAACGCGGCGCCAATTTCGGAGCCTGGTTTGGTGATCTGTGGACGTGATGCCTGACCTGGCGGTTTTCGGTATACCGGGGATCGGCGAGATCGAATCGGGAGCGCCTTTGACCGACATCATCGGCGATGCCATCGCCAGTCACCTCACGACGCTCGTTCTGCACGACATCGTCGTCGTGACCCACAAGGTGGTATCGAAGGCAGAAGGGCGGTTCGCCACACCGGTCGGCGGATCAGTCGCGGAGATCGTACGGAACGAAGCATCGGCGGTCCTCAGGCGACGCGGCGACCTGACGATCACCCGCACCAGGCACGGTTTCATCTGCGCGAATGCAGGAGTCGACCGGTCGAATGTGCCTGGCGAAGAGGTCGTGCTGCTTCCTCTCCGTCCGGATCGGTCCGCAGCAACAATCCGCAACGGGTTGATGAAACGATTTGGCGAAGATATCGCCGTCGTCGTCACAGACACATTTGGGCGGGCGTGGCGGCGTGGCCTGGTTGACGTTGCCATCGGCATTGCGGGCTTGCCCGCGCTGATGGACCACAGGGGCAAGCCAGATCACACCGGCCGCATCATGGAAGTCACCGAAGTGGCCGTCATCGATGAGATCGCCGCCGCGGCCGATCTGGTGATGGGCAAAGCGGCATCAATCCCTGTTGCGGTGTTACGAGGCCTCGACATCGGACCTGCATCGTCCGGGAACTCGAAAGCTACGGACCTGGTTCGATCGGCTTCAGAAGACCTGTTTCTCTAGCCGAAGTCCCGAAACCACGCGACCGTTTTCTCGAGCCCTGACTCCAGACTCTCACCCGGCTCCCAACCCAGGTGCTGCCTCGCGGCGGAGGCGTCGATGACGCTCCTCGCCAGGTCGCCTGCTTTGCTCGGCCCGTGAATGGGGTCGGCGTCGAATCCGGTTGCGTTGGCGAGAGCTGCGTAGAGCTCAGACACGGAAGTTGCGTGGCCGGTTCCAATGTTGAGCAGCCTCCCTCCGCCGATGTCTGATGCCCGGACGAAGGCATCGACGACGTCATCCACGTAGACATAATCGCGCTGTTGTGAACCATCGCCGTTGATCGTGGGTGTTTTTCCGTCCAGCATGAGACGGGCAAAGATCGCGATCACACCGGCCTCGCCGTGGGGATCCTGTCTCGGGCCATAGACGTTGCCGAGAGCCATCGCCACGTAGTCGAGATCGTATTGATCCCGGTAAAACCGGAAATAGTCCTCCACGATCTTTTTGGAGATGCCGTACGGGCTGTCCGGATGCTTTGGCTGAAGCTCGGTGGCGGGATCCGTCACCTCGCCGTAGATGGCGCCTCCGGATGAAGCAAACACGATCCTTTTCGTACCGACCTTGCGAGCGGCTTCGAGCAGATTGACCGTTCCAACGACATTGACCGTCGCATCGAACACCGGATCCTCAACCGATGGTCGCACCGCACTCTGGGCCGCAAGGTGAAAGAGCAGGTCAGGCTTGACGTCGGCGAACAGGCCCTCGATTTCAGCGGACGTGATATCGAGATCAACCAACGTGGCTCCGGCGTCGAGAGCGCCTTGCAGCCGTTCGATGCGACCTTTTGACAGATTGTCGACGATGACCACCTCGTGCCCGTCTGCCATGAGACGATCGGACAGGTGAGATCCGATGAATCCGGCGCCGCCCGTGACGAGTGAGGTGGTCATGCCGGTGGCTCGAAGGTCACGGCACCGGCACCTAGTTTCGATCCTGGAGCAATCCGCACGCCTGCGCTCAATTCACATCCTTCTCCGATGACCGCGCCTGCGCCTATCACCGTGCTATCGGAAACCCTGGCATTCTCGATTACGGCGTTCCATCCAACGATTGAATCCTCCACGAAGGAACCGGACCTGATGGTCGCGCCCGGCAGGACGATCGATTCGCTCACCCGGGCACCCGCTTCGACCACGGCTCCCGATCCTATGAAGTTCCAATTGCCGTCGAGATCGCCTGCAACATCCGCCTCGATACTGTGGTGGGCAGGGTCCATGTTCACAAGACGAGATTCACCGGCCGCCACGTCGCGATGCGTTTGCAGATACAGCCGAGGTGTTCCAATGTCCAACCAGACACCATCGATCTCGACACCGCCGAGTAGGCCTTGTTCCACGAGCGATGGAAAGACAGTTTGTTCAAACGAAAGGGGACCTTCCTCGTACGCGTCAAAAACCGACCTGGACAGGAGATACATCCCGGCATTCACCGCGTTGGTGGGTGCGGTGCCCGGGGGTGGCTTTTCGATGAAACGCTCCACCTTGCCGTGATCGTTGGTCACGACAACGCCGTATGCGCTGGTGTCTTCTACCCCGACGAGAGACAGGATCGCGGGCAGGTCCGGAGCGTCGGCCACGAACTGACCGAGACTTCCCTCCAACACGACGTCGCCGTTCAGTACCAGGAAACGGTCGTCGAGCTGATGGCGAATTGCTACCAGGGGACCTGCCGTATCGAGCTTCGTTTGCTCGACCGCTAGATGTACCACCGGACTCGTGGTTCCTTCGGCATAGCTTCGCCATGCCGATTCGTGACTGGTCCCGATGGCGAGGATCACTTCCTCAACCCCGACTTCGGCAAGCAACCTGAACTGAAGCTCGATGAACGGAACTCCGGCCACAGGCAGCAGGCCTTTGGGTACGGTGTCCGTCAAGGGCCACACACGGGTGCCCCGGCCGCCAACCAGCAATACCGCCTGGCGTATCACCCTGCCAGCACCTGCTTGAAGTATTGATGGGTCTCCACGAGCCCATCGGCCAGATCGACCACCGGCTTCCAGTCGAGCAACTCGACCGCGCGGGAGATGTCGGGCTTCCTCACTTTGGGGTCCGACTGGGGGAGCTCGGTGAACATCCGGCCCGGATCACCCGCGATCTCTGCGACGCGATCAGCCAGCTCGAGCATCGTGATTTCGTTCGGGTTACCGAGATTCACCGGGAGCGTGACATCGCTACGCGACAGTCGGATGATGCCCTCGATCAGGTCGTCGACATAGCAAAAAGACCGGGTCTGGCTCCCATCGCCCTGGATCGTCATCGGTTGGCCGGTAATAGCTTGTACGAGGAAGTTCGAAACGACCCTGCCGTCATCTGGCGACATTCCCGGGCCGTACGTGTTGAATACGCGAACGATCCGTGTCTTCGTGTGCCTGCCAGTGCGATGGAAGGCATGCACCAGCGCTTCTGCGTATCGCTTCGCCTCGTCGTAGCAGGCGCGGGGGGAGGAGATATCCACGTTGCCGAAGTACGACTCCCGTTGCGGGTGTTCGAGGGGATCTCCGTAGATCTCGCTCGTCGAAGCAAACGTGATGACCGCATCATCCCGTTCGGCTCGCTCGAGCATGTGCAGCGTTCCCTCCGCGCCCGTGCGCATCGTCCCGATCGGATCTTTGAGGTATCGGGGAGGCGAAGCAGGCGATGCGAAATGGTAGATGTGCGTGAAGGTGCCGCCGATGTCGGGCGGATCGATGACGTCGCCTTCGATGAACTCGGTGCCTTCAGCAACTCCGAGAGGACTGGCACTCGAGAGATTGTCGAGCACCACGACTTCGTAGCCGTCCCGAAGGAGCCGCTCGGACAGACCCCGACCGAGAAAACCGGCGCCGCCCGTTACGAGCGCTCGGGTCATCTGCCAACGCCGACGTAGTTGAACTGCAGACGATGCATGTCCCGCGGGTCGAGCATGTTACGAGCGTCGACGATGTTGGCGGACGCCATGACACCGTGGACCTTGCGCATGTCGATGCCCTGGAATTCTGGCCACTCGGTTGCGATCAACAGGAGATGGGCGTCGCGGGCTGCTTCGAGCGCGCTATCAACCTGCTTGACCTCGGTGCTCGATGCCTGCGGGTCGTAGGCCGTGACAAAGGCGCCCCGGTCCTTGAGGGCCGTTGCGAGATACATGGCCGGCGAATCGCGCAGATCATCGGTGCCGGCTTTGAACGCCAGACCCCACATGCCAACCAGTTTTCCGTCGACGTTGCCACCAAGCATGCCGGTCACTTTGTCAAGCATTCTCTCGTGCTGTTGGCGGTTGACCTCGATCACGCCCTTGAGAAGCGAGAAGTCGTATCCGGCCGAATCTGCAATCGCGACGAGCGCCCGGGTGTCCTTCGGAAAACAGCTTCCGCCATAGCCCGGTCCGGGGTTGAGAAAGTGAAACCCGATTCGGCGATCGTAGCCCATACCTCTGAGGACGTCTTTGACATCGGCTCCCACGGCTTCGCAGAGGTTGGCGATGGCGTTTGCGTAGGTGATGCGTGCGGCCAGATATGCGTTCGAGGCGTATTTGATCATCTCCGAAGAAGCAGGATCGGTGACAATGGTCGGGGCTTGCAGACCCTGATACAGCTCGATCATGGTTTCGGCAGCCTGCTGGTCTCGGGTACCCACGACGATGCGGTCGGGGTGCTTGAAGTCGCCGACGGCAGACCCTTCCCGCAGGAACTCCGGGTTTGAGAGAACCACTACCTCGACGCCCATGTCGTCGAGCTGCTTTTGAAATCTGGCGACCGAACCGACGGGCACGGTGGACTTCAGCACGACAAGCGTTCTGTGTCCGAGAGATGCACCGAACTCCAGCAGAGCGCTTTCGATATAGGAGGTGTCGGCACTTCCGTCTTCATCCTGAGGTGTGGGGAGCGCGATGAACACGACCTTGGCATCCGCCACCGCCTCGAGATTGTCGTGGTGGAAGCTCAGGAGTCCGCTGGCGAGCCCGTCAGACAGGAGCTGCTCCAGCCCCGACTCGTAGAAGGGAACTTTCCCAGCACGAAGGGTCTCGAGCTTGCCGGCATCCGCCTCTCCGACCCTGACCCGGTGACCGAGCGATGTGAGCCCGGCAGCCTGTACCAGGCCTACATATCCCGCCCCAATTACCGCGATATTCATGTGATCACTTTCTGCACCACCAACGCGCTCTCTGCGCTATGTGCTGTTGGCCTCAAAGCCAACACTTCTTACCAATACGTCTTGCCAATACATCTTTCGGCACCGCCGGTTGACGGCTTTATAACCGGCTCAAGCGGCCCGGTAGTTTGCCCAAATTGTCGGCGGACATGAAATCGACGCCAGATGTGCCTCTGCTCGACACGCTATGCATCGGTACCGAAGACCGTGGCGTCCCTGCCAAGATACACGACAATATCCGAGCCGGGAGGCACGACTCCGTCGGCCGCGGAACCCACACCCAGTACCTCGACGATATCCTGGGCTTCGCCGAACCATCCCGGATTTGCGACGACGAGCGTATCTGCAACCGATTCGGGCGAGTTGTCGGTTTCGGCCACGAATCCATGGGCCGCGAGAAGGTCACCGGCCGCAGCGGCGGCGCCTTCCCGACCGTTCGCGTTCAACACGAGGATGCGGGGTGGCGTCGTATTTGGTGGTGTCAGTGGTTGGCCGCTTGCGAACGCGGCAAAGACTGCACTTGCCTCCGGTTCCTTGGCAACCAGGTAGCGGGTACCTTCGAACTCGACCGGCAGCGTCACCGCCTCGAGATTCTCGGTCGAGAATTCACGAAACGTCCATGCCAGATCTACGAGCAGATCGAAATCCAACGCGCTATCGGTCGTCAGGTCCGATCCGAGCTCGGCGATGAGGCCTTGCATCCCGAGCAGATTGTCCGGTTTGCTGACCTGATTGAGGATTGCAAAAATCAGCTGTTGCTGGCGGCTGGTGCGTTCGAGATCCGACCCCGAAAGACTCGACCATTGACCATCGATGAGCTGTTGATAACTACGGCTCCTGGCAAAGGCGAGGGCCTGCGCGCCGTTCAACTTCTGATTCCCGACCCCGACAGACAACCCTGATTTGAGATCGCGCGCCGGCAGTGGAAAATACAGCTCTACGCCACCGAGGGCGTCGACGATCGACACGAAGCTGACGAAATCGATTTCGATGTAATGATCGATATCGATTCCGGACACATCGGCGACGGCCTCGACGATGGCATTCGCCCCGCGCGCATATGTCGCGTTGATCTTCTCGAACCCGGTGCCGTCGGATTTCGGCACCTTGAGATCTCGCGGCAAGCTCACCAACTGCATGATCTCCCGTTCTCGATCGAATCGAAGCATCATGATCACATCGGCGCGTTCGCCGGGGAAATCGCCAAACTCGCCTTCGATGTCGTCCGTGAGACCCTCTCGCGTATCGCTGCCGACCAGCAAGATCACGAGAGGTTCGTCGTCCTTCTTCTGATCGCCCACCAACGCCGTCAATTCCTCGGCCGGAATCGTGGGGATCGATTCATCCACTGTTTCGCGAATTTGCCACACCCAATACAGCGCAGCGATGACAACAACGTTTGCGATCACGAGGGTGAACACGAGCGAACGCTTCAGCCAGGTTCTGACAGCGATCGGAGAGGTTTCAACCGCCAAGGGCGCCAACCTCCCGGATGAAGGTGACCAGCCGGTCAAGCGCGTCCGCAGCTGCGGGACCATCGAAGTCGTCGCCGTCGTCATCCAGAAAACGCTCGGCGACATCACGGTACGTCACGAGCTCCATGTGAGGAACCCGATGGGTCGCTTCGAGGGCAGGATCTTGTCCGCCATAGAGTCCGAGGATCGGAAAGGGCAACGGTGAATCGCTTTCGGCGAGAGCACCCCCGATGAGAATCAGTCCGGCAACTTCGGGGACCTCCCTGGCGAACGCCACCGCGGGTTCGGCCCCTGCACCGAGTCCCAGAACCACGACCGGATCTCCCGACGCCCAGGGAGTGTCGTCTGAGGAGGCGAAATGGTGTGCATCCTCCAGGCTCCGCATCGCACGTTCAACAGTTGGCCACTCCGGTAGCGGCTTGTCGTTGCGCCACCCCGGCAACGGCGCCCCACGGAAAAGATCCGGGATGATGACCGAAATCCCGTGCCGGGCGAACTTGCGAGCAAGATCCTTGAGATAGCTCTTGAGGCCGAGACGATCATGAGCAATGACGACCGTCGGGAACTGGCCGCCCTCATCGGGGCGCGCCAGATATCCGGGAGTCGACCGCGTACCCATGTTGATGGTGGTCGAGCCGTACAAAATGTTGTGGGTTCCCTCACCCTTAAGAACCGTCACCTTCACTTCCAGCTCGGGGTCTCGGAAGAGTAGCGCCACTCACAGACCATACGGCTCCTGACCGGAGTGTGACTTCGCCAGAAATTGTTTCAACAACCAGGCCACCGTCGGGCGCGATGTCGATCGCTCGTCCCGCACCATCAGGTTCCCAAATGACATCGGACCCGATGGTGGCGCAACGTCGAAGGTATTCCTGCCGCGGCCAGCGTCCGGGTTTGTCGATCGCGCCTATGAGGTCCTCGGTCAGTCGATGTGCAAGCTCGCCGCGATCGGCTTCGTCCCACGATCCACCGATCGCCGCCCGGCCGGGCGGCGGTGATTCCCAGACGAGATTCAGACCGATACCGATGATGACTCGAGCAGGTTGCGTCTGTTCCGATTCAACGAGTATCCCGCCCAGCTTGCCACCCGCGGTGTCCAAGAGATCGTTGGGCCACTTCAACAACGTAGTGCACCGGTTGTCGAGCGCTTCGGCGACGATCACTCCGGCGGTGAGCGGCAGAACGGTCAGCTCATTCGGGGACCATGGCAACGTCAACCCGACAGAGAGTGCCAGAGATTGTTCGGCGTTCTCCCAGACGTTGCCACGACGTCCGCGCCCGGCCGTCTGGTTCCGGGCAACCACAGCCACGGGCTTCGACTGCAGGCGATGTCTAACCTCGTCTTGCGTGGAAGCAACCGAATCGAGTTCGACGAATTCGTATTCTCTCTCCATAACAAGCCCTGCACAACATCCGGAACGACAGCAACGACCTTAGGCGGCACGGAATGAGCACGAAGAAGCGCCAGGAAGACTTTCAAGCACTGTCGAAGGCCGCAACCACCTACGACGAGAAGTCGCTAGCCAGCCAGCACAAGCGGGGCAAGCTCACAGCTCGAGAACGCATTGACGCTCTCATGGACACCGGCACATTCAACGAGCTGGATGCTCTCGTCAAACACCGAGCATCCGGCTTCGGCACCGAGAATCATCGCCCACCCGGAGACGCAGTCGTCACCGGGTGGGGATCGGTCAACGGTCGGACAACGTTTGTATACGCCGAGGACTTCACGAGGTTCGGGGGTTCCGTTGGTGAGGCAACGGCGCAAAAGATTTGCAAGGTCTACGACCTTGCCATGGCATCAGGAGCGCCAATCATCGGACTGAAGGATTCCGGCGGGGCACGAATTCAGGAGGGTGTGCTATCTCTCGACGGATATGGCCAGATCTTCGAACGGAATGTGCGGGCCTCTGGCGTAATCCCTCAGATTTCGGTGATCATGGGACCGTGCGCCGGCGGTGCTGTGTATTCACCGGCGCTCACCGATTTCGTGTATCAGGTGGAGGGCACGAGCCACCTGTTCATCACGGGACCCGACGTCATCAAGGCGGTCACGGGAGAAGATGTCTCGATGGAGGACCTGGGAGGTTCCGCTACGCACAGCACCCGCTCGGGCGTCACCCACTTCGTCGCAGCCGACGAAACCGGCGCCCTCGCCGAGGTGCGTTATCTGTTGTCCTTTCTCCCCTCAAACAACATGAGCAAGCCTCCCGTGTTCGAGTTTGCTGACGAGCAATCGGGCGAGGCCCTGGACACCCTGATTCCCGATTCCGCCAATCAGCCATACGACATGGCCGAAGCCATCCGCGCCATAGTCGACGCCGCCGAGTTCTACGAGGTGCACCGCAACTTCGCTACGAATATCGTGGTCGGTTTCGGCCGCATCGCCGGACGTACGGTTGGACTCGTTGGCAACCAGCCCGCCCATTTCGCGGGCACCCTCGACATCGACGCCGCAGAAAAGGGTGCCAGATTCGTGCGCTTCTGCGACTCGTTCAATATTCCCCTGGTCACCTTTGTCGATGTTCCTGGATTCCTACCGGGTGTCGAGCAAGAGCACGGCGGCATCATTCGACGCGGAGCAAAACTCCTCTATGCATACGCCGAAGCCACGGTGCCGAAGATAACGGTCATCACCCGCAAGGCATACGGTGGTGCGTACGTTGTCATGAACTCACGCGGGGTCCGGGCGGATCTCGTGTTTGCGTGGCCCACAGCAGAGATCGCGGTGATCGGCGCCGCCGGAGCCGTGAACATCATCCACCGCCGGTCGATCGCCGAGGCACCCGATCCCGACGCCGAACGCAAGCGGCTCACCGACGACTATGTCGAGAAATTCTCCAACCCCTACGTCGCTGCCGAACATGGTCTCGTCGATGAGGTGATCCTCCCGAGCGACACTCGCGACCGGCTGATACGCGGACTGGCGATGTTGGAGTCCAAACGAGAGACGCTGCCTGCGAAAAAGCACAGCAATATGCCGCTGTAGCCGTGCCCGAGATCACCTCCCTGCTCGTCGCCAACCGTGGCGAAATCGCGATTCGCATCATGCGCTCGGCGCGAGAGCTCGATATCAGAACCGTCGCGGTGTATTCGGAGGCAGACCGACACGCCCTCCACACCACATACGCAGACGAGGCCTACTTCATCGGTCCGGCGGCGGCCGCGGGCTCATATCTCAACCACGACTCGATCCTCGCGGTAGCACGGAGAGCCGGTGTTGATGCCATTCATCCGGGATACGGCTTCCTGTCCGAGAATGCTGTCTTTGCCCGCTCGGTCGCCGGGGCCGGATTCACATGGATCGGTCCCCCGGCAGAAGCGATTGAAATCATGGGCGACAAGATCGCGGCCAGACGGGCAGCAGAGATAGCTCGTGCCAATCCGATCCCGGGCACGTCCGTCCCGCTGACAGGACCGCACGAAGTTCACGACTTCGCAAATCAGCACGGGTTGCCGGTAGTCATCAAGGCGGCCGGCGGCGGCGGCGGACGTGGAATGAGGGTCATAGACCAGGCAGCGGACATAGATGGAGCCTTTGAGTCCGCCGCCCGCGAAGCCCATGCCGCCTTCTCGAACGGCGATCTATACCTGGAGAGGTTCCTCGAGGAGCCGCGCCACATCGAAGCTCAGATTGGGCGCGACATGTTCGGAAACGGCGTGTTTTATGGAGAACGCGACTGCAGCACGCAACGACGAAACCAGAAACTCATCGAGGAAGCGCCCGCGATCGGCCTCCCCGTTGGCGTGAGGGAAGTGGTGGCTGAACGCGCCCTCGGGATCGCTGACGCTTGCGACTACCACTCGCTCGGTACGGTCGAGTTTCTGGTCGACGGCGAAGACGTCTACTTCCTCGAAATGAACACCAGGCTGCAAGTGGAGCATCCGGTCACCGAACTCGTGACCGGCATCGATCTGGTCGCCGAACAGCTACACATCGCCCGCGGTGAGGCGATCGAACCCGGGCATCGCCCCATCAGGGGCCACGCGATCGAGTTCCGAATAAACGCCGAGAACCCCTATGACAGCTTCCGGCCAACACCCGGGACGATAACGGCCTATCGAGAGCCTGGCGGTCCGGGAGTTCGAGTGGATTCTGGTTTCGATGAAGGAAGCACCGTACCGGACGCCTACGACAACCTGATCGCCAAGCTCGTCGTGTTCGGGCCTGATCGTGAAATCGCCATCGCACGCGGCAAACGGTCCCTTTCAGAGTTTCTCATTCGAGGCATTCCAACAACCATTCCGGCACACGAGGCGATCGTTCAACACCCGACCTTTCAAGCGGGCGCCGTGCATACCCAATTCGTCGAGACCACCATGACGTTCGACAAACCGGCCGCCGACCAATTCATCGCCGCTGCCGGTGAAGTCCATCCTTTCCTCGAACGTCGAACGTTTGACGTCGAGCTCGACGGCCGCCACCACTCCGTCGACGTGTGGATACCCGATGGCCGACCCGGTTCGCGCAGACCGCCACCGATGCCGACCATTGGGACGATCTCCCGACACAGCGACGGATCCATCACAGCACCGATGCAGGGAACGATCGTCGAGATCGAGGTTGAGGTCGGAGAGAGCGTCGAAGCAGGCGACATCGTCTGTGTGCTGGAGGCCATGAAGATGGAGAACGAGATCGCGAGCCCCATCACCGGCGTCGTCCAGCGGATCGAGGTTTCCAGGAGCCAGTCCGTGCCGGCGGGCTTTCTGATCGCAGTGATCAGCCCGGAGTCGGAGCCGTCAGTAGGAACCGAAGACTGAACGCAGCGATCCTGCAACTTCGCCTACGCTCGCCTCGGCAGCCAGGGCAGCCTTGATCGGTTCCATGACGTTTGCCCCGGATCGAGCCGCATCCTCGACAGCGTCGAGATACGGGGTCACGTCGAGCCGCCGCGCTCGCACCTGACCAAGGCGATCCACTTGCTCGCGTTCGATGGTCGGATCCGGTGTGAGCAGTTCGACCGGCGTCGAGTTGTCATCGGCGTATGCGTTCACGCCCACTACAACCACCTCGCCGTCGTCGAGGCCTCGGGCCTGCGCGTACGCCGCCTCCTCAATTCCCGCTTGCATGAAGCCGGCCTCGATGGCACCGACGGCTCCACCCAATCCATCGATGTCGGCCATGATCGCTCGAGCCGCTTGTTCCATCTCATCGGTGAGCCATTCGATGAAATAGGAACCCGCCAACGGATCAACCGTGTCCGTGAGACCGGACTCGTTTGCAAGAATCTGTTGGGTGCGCAGCGCCAATCGGGCAGCAGCCTCGGTTGGAAGACCGAGCGCTTCATCGAACGAATTGGTGTGCAGTGACTGGGTACCGCCGAGGACGGCGGCCATTGCCTGCACCGTCGTTCGCACCACGTTGTTGTGCGGTTGTTGGGCCGTGAGTGAGCTTCCAGCTGTCTGAGTGTGGAACCGCATCCTCCAACTCTCGGGATTACGCGCCCCGATGCGGTTGCGCATGAGGTCGGCCCACATGCGTCTGGCCGCCCTGAACTTGGCTATCTCTTCGAGGAAATGGTTGTGGCTATTCCAGAAGAACGAAAGGCGGGGTGCGAATTCGTCGACATCCAGGCCGACCGATCGAGCTGCCTCCACATAGGCAAGAGCATTGGAGAGCGTGAATGCGATTTCCTGGGTTGCGGTGGATCCGGCTTCGCGAATGTGGTATCCGCTGATCGAGATCGTGTTCCAGCTCGGCAATACTTCTCCGCAGTAGGCAAACACATCCGTCACGAGCCGCATCGAGGGCGCGGGCGGGTAGATGTAGGTACCGCGGGCGATGTACTCCTTGAGAATGTCGTTCTGAATGGTCCCCCCCAGGGTGGCCAGGTCAGCTCCCTGCTCCTCGGCGACGAGCTGGTAGAGAAGCAGCAGCATGGGGGCGGTGGCGTTGATGGTCATCGAGGTCGTGACCTCACCCAGAGGAATGTCTGCGAACAGCGTTCGCATGTCGTGAATCGTGTCGATGGCCACGCCCACTTTGCCGACCTCCCCTCCTGCCCTCGGGTCATCGCTGTCGAGTCCCATCTGCGTGGGCAGATCGAAGGCGACCGACAGACCGGTTTGCCCCGCCTCGAGCAGTGTGAGAAACCGACGATTGGTTGCGGCGGCAGATCCGAAGCCTGCGTATTGGCGCATCGTCCAGGGCCGTCCGCGGTACATGGTGGGGTAGGCACCTCTGGTGTACGGATATTCTCCCGGACGGCCTATCTTTTCGTCTACACCGGTCGTAGGCTCGCTCACGACCGGAAGCACGATTCCCGATGCCAGCGTCCGCCGAGGACCATCTGTCTCGGGATCCTGCCCGGGGTCGGCTCGCTCGACCTTAGGTTCGGAATTCGCGCTTTGAGATACAGACACGTGGGTAGGCTTCGCTCCTGATCGAACCGACCCAATGCTACCGGGGAACCCTCACAGGTATCCCTTCGTCAAAGGTTCCATGGACAACTCCATCCACCTCGCCGAACGGCAAGAACGTATACGACGGGGCTTCCCCGCCTTTCTGATTCTCCTCATCCTCGGGATCCTGACTGCCACCTGGGTTGGCTTGTTCTCGTTCATGGGGACAAACAAGGCTTCGAATGTGTTTGAGGCGTTCGAGGAGCGAAACGTCCCTGCCATCAGCCCGGACGATATCGGCATCCTTCCCAACCTCTCAGAACTCTCGACCCTCTACTCCGCCGATGGCGAGCGGCTAGCCGAGCTGTCGTTGCGGCTGAGCGACCCGACCCCGCTCGAAGATTTTCCAGATCACGTTGTACAAGCCGTCCTGTCAGCGGAAGACGGCGATTTCTACGAACACCGGGGCGTCGATACTCAGGCCGTCGTACGAGCCTTCCTCGAGAACCTGAAGAACGACAGCACCCAGGGCGCATCGACCATCACCCAGCAGATAGTCCGGGCCCAGGGTTACGTCGGACGAGAGGTGACGTTCCAGCGCAAGATCGCAGAGATCAAGTACGCCACCGAGATGGAGAAGATCTACACCAAGGATCAGCTGCTCGAGTTCTATCTCAATTCACAATATTTTGGCTGGAACTCCTACGGCATGGCTGCGGCGGGCCGCGAATACTTCGGCAAAGACGTTTCCGATCTGACGATCGAAGAGGCGGCCGCCATCGCGGTGGCGTTGCGCAACCCGACCGAGTTCGATATGCGCCGCAATCCCGACCTCGTCAAGGATCGACGCGACATCGTCATCAGGTTGATGGTGAGCGACGGCTTCATCACGAAGGAAGAGGCGGACGCGGCCATCGCCAAACCGGTCGCCCCGATTCCGCACGAGACGTTGATCGAAGAAGCACCGCAGGTGCGCATCGAGGCGATCCGACAACTCCTGAACAATCCTGAATTCAACGTTCTCGGGCTCACCCCTGAGGATCGAGAGGTGGCCATCTTCGGGTGTCCGGCCGAGAGCAATGAGTGCGAAGAACAGCCGGGCCTCAAAGGAGGGTTGATCATCACGACCACGGTCGACATGGGCCTCCAACGCGCCGCCAACAGCTTGCTGCGCACGTGGCTGCCGGTGCCGGAAGACGGCGCCAAGGCGCCAACCGGAGCCATCACCACCATCGATAACAACACCGGTGCGATCAAGGTAATGGCGAGCGGTCTGGATTTCGGAACCGACTTTGCGGCGGGCCAGCGCGACTACGACCTCGCAACCGAAGGACTGCGCCAGCCCGGATCATCGTTCAAGCCTTTCGCGCTCATGGCCTATCTCGAAAATGGGGGATCGATCAACAGCTATTGGAGTTCTGAAAGCCCACTGAAGCTGCAATGCAGCGTTCCCTGTGGCCCGGGAGGAAGCTTTACCTGGACGGTCCGCGGAGGAGGCGGTGGACTCACCCGGCTGTTCGAGGCAACGTACCGATCCATCAACACGGTCTATGCCCAGGTGGCACTCGCCACCGGGCCGGAGAACATGGCCGACATGGCCAACCGCCTGGGCATCAACTCCGAGCTGCCGCTCGTGTATTCGCTCGCCCTCGGTGCGGGCGAAGTGACACCACTCGACATGGCGGCGGCCTACTCCACCCTGGCTCGGTACGGAAACCGGCTTCGCCCGCATCTGATCGAACGAATCGAAACCGAGGAAGGTGAGGTGCTCTACGAGTACGAGATCGTCAGCGAGCAGGTCACCGATCCGGCGCTCGCAGCGACGGTGGTCGAAGCGATGCGAAACGTCACGAGGGGTACTGCTCCAAAGGCCAACATCGGACGGCCGATGGCGGGAAAGACGGGCACCACGCAGAGCTTCCGTGACGCCTGGTTTGTCGGGTTCGTTCCCCAGTACACCTCGTCTGTGTGGGTCGGCTATGCCGACGAGCAGATTGCGATGCGTAATGTCGAAATCAACGGCCGCACCTACAGCCGTGTATTCGGCGGGGACGTTCCGGCTCCGATGTGGAAAGAGTTCATGACGATCTTGCTGGAAGGCGTTCCCGAGGAGAACTTCGCTCCCCTGCCAGACGGCACGAGCAAGTACAAAGTCGTTCCATCGACCACCGTTCCGTCCGTCATCAGCCTCTCTCAATCCGAGGCGACCTCGCAGATCTACCTCGCTCATCTCAATGTCGCAATCGTCGAGGTCAATTCGTACGAGGCTCAAGGCATCGTCGTCAACCAGGTTCCGGCCGCCGGGGCCAAGATGACACAGGGCAACGCCGTGACGATCGAAGTCTCGACCGGCCTACCGCCCGAAATCAACATGCCGGACGTGGTCGGCCTGACGCTGACCCAGGCCAACCAGCTCCTCATCACGACCGCCGAGACAACCGGGATCTCGGTCAACCTGCAGCCGACCTTTGTCGAGACCCCGGACGAGAATGCATGGAACAAGATCATTCAGACGCAACCGGGCGCGGGAACCAAAGTCGCCACGGGCGACACGGTCACCGCCATCATCGGAAAGCCGCCGCCTCCTCCACCGGAAGAGGGCGGTTAGGGACACCGCTCGGCGGATACTGCCCGCCAAGCAGGGCCGCTAACGAGTTCGCTCGGCGTGTGCCTGGCGGATTGCCGTCGGGAGCTTGCGTACCCAGTCTTCGGGTATCGGCGGAACGACGGATCGAACGGCCACGATATTGCCCCCGCGATTGTCCCCGCGATTGTCCCCGCGATTGTCCCCGCGGTGTTCCCCCAGATTTCCGTTGCGATCTTCCCCTCCTGGGCGACCGTCCGTGACGTTGCTCTGTCCACTACCCACACATCCGTCCCGAGCCAGGCCGACCCTCGCAAGCTCGGCGAGGAACACCGGCCGTTTGAGTTCTCTGTCGGTGCCGGCAGCAGCCATCAGGCGCAGGAGATCTGCCACGGCTCCCGGACCGATGACCGCCGTCCAGAACCGGCGGACGTAATCGTCCTGGGCTGAGAACCCCGGTGTGGGGTCATCCCAGATCACGGCCCGCACGGTTCTGCGACGGCGAACGGTCGGTCGAGGAACTCCGGCATCTTCCATGGGAGGACGAACATGGTCTCCGCCGGCGGGCTGGCTGTCAGCTGCGTTCCTCATGGAGCATGTAATACCATATAACAATAGTTACATGCAATACCTTTATCTATAAGTAGATGTGTGCAACAGGACCGTGACAGAGAAAGTGGAGTCTTCTTCCAGAAAAATCCTCACGCCGGCCCGAACGTAGGCCGAAACCTTGTGCAAAGACAGCGAGCATCATGGAACACAACCCACTTGCTGTGTCCCGGAGTGAGGGGAGCCGATCGGCCGATCCTCGATCCTGGTTGGCAGAGCGCTACCTCCCCCTCGCTTGGACCTCGCTCGCGATCACATTCGTGATCCACCTCGGTATCGGTGGCCCGGACGAGTTCCGGGCTGACGCCGCATTCCTCGCACTCAACCTGATCGGAACGTTTCTTCATAGGCGCCAGAGCAACCGGTACGTGCAGATCCACCTGCTCGGAATCTATACGCTGATTCTGTGGTACTCACTTGCTCCCGGTGCCATCCCGCAACAACTCGGGATCTCACCGATGATGTTTGCGTCGATACTCGTTGTTCCAAACATCATCCTGGTGAGCCTGTATGGACTGAAGGCCGCTGTGTTGAGCACGGCGCTCGGCGTTCTCGGAGTTGTGCTGCTCGGGCCGTCGACCGAAGAGCTCGCTACCGGATTGTTCCTGGTCACCGTCAGCGCTCTGGTGGGAGGCCTCTTCTTCAACCGCCTGATCACGGCGCTCGAAGCATCCGAAGCTGCGCTGGCTCGAGCGGCCTTGATTGATCCCTTGACGGGGTTTGGAAACCGTCGGGCGCTAGATCTCGACTTCTACGAGAATGGAGCATTCCTGCTTTCGTTGTGGGACCTCGATGGTTTGAAAGCGATCAACGACGAATTTGGCCATGCCAGAGGCGATGCATACATCCTCGAGTTCGTGCACGCGCTGACACAGGCCGCCGGAAGGGGATGCCGCTTGTATCGGATCGGGGGCGACGAGTTCGTCGGCCTCCATGATCGAGGAATGGGTGATCTAGCCGAGCGCGTCCGGAATGCGTTCGCTCATGTGTCCGTCGGATGGGTTCACGTCGCCGGTAAAACTCTGGAGCGAGCATTGGCAGAAGCCGACCGGCGCCTGTATCGCGACAAACACCAACGGACGCGCATCTACATCGACCTTTCAGAGACATCGAGCCGCCGCCGGGATCTTCGCACGAACGGAGGCGAACAGCGGCCGTCGCAAGCGAGTTGAAGGCATATACCGCTCAGCTCGCGATAATGACCCCATGGAAGTTCAGCCGAGCCTGTCCGTGACCGACGGACGCACGATCATCGACGTGCGCAATCCAGACGAGACCACCGAAGGAATGATCCCGGGAGCGGTCTCGGTGCCACTCGATGACCTCATGAGCCGTATCGCCGATGTCGCGAGGCCCGGCGACCCGTTGCTGGTGTATTGCCAGGTCGGGTTGCGGTCGCTCAAAGCCGCAGAACTGCTTCGAGAAGCCGGCTATGGCGAATCTGTCTCGCTGGCGGGTGGCGTCGATGCCTGGCGACGGTATGGCCTCCCGTGGAGCACGCCCGACCATCAACCCGAGATGGCCCGCTATCAACGTCACCTTCGACTGCAAGAGGTGGGATCGGCCGGGCAACAGAAGCTGCTGGATTCGAGCGTTCTCGTTCTCGGGGCGGGAGGACTCGGCTCGCCGGCCGCTCTCTACCTTGCCGCAGCCGGTGTCGGGCGAATCGGTCTCGTGGATGCCGATCGGGTAGATCTCAGCAACCTTCAACGCCAGGTGCTGCATACAACCGCCCGGGTCGGTGAGCCGAAGGTGCAATCAGGAGCGCGCACGTTGAACGACCTCAATCCGGAAATCGCCGTCGAATCGCACGAGACGCGATTCTCCGCAGAGAACGCGATCGATCTGCTCACCATCTATGACGTCGTCATAGATGGTGCCGACAACTTTCCCACTCGCTACCTGCTCAACGACGCGAGCCTCATAACCCGCACTCCCGTTGTGCACGGATCTGTCTTTCGATTCGAGGGGCAGGCCAGTGTGTTCCAGCCCTACGAAGGACCCTGCTACCGGTGCCTGTTTCCCCATCCACCGCCGCCGGAGGCAGCCCCGAACTGTGCCGAAGCAGGCGTGCTTGGCGTGTTACCGGGGATCATCGGAACCCTGCAGGCAACCGAGGCCATCAAGCTCCTGCTCCGAATCGGCACATCGCTCGTCGGCACCCTTCTGTACTACGACAGCCTCGAACAAACCATGGAACGGTTCCGCATACGGCGCAATCCTGACTGTATTGCCTGTTCGGATCCGTCCAAACCACCGGCACTCGTCGAATACGACCACCTGTGCCGACCGATGACCGACCGGCTCCAGTGACCCGAAGCAGGGACCATGGGTCGTGCGGGCCTATTGTGATTTTCCCATTGAGCCCCCGACAGCTCGTCCTATCATTGAGCCCAGACCTATGAAACGTTTAGTGGTTTGGTTGGCGGTCGGGCTCGCAGTCGTCGCATTGGGGTGGACGATCGCTGACGCCCCAGCTCCCGCCCATGCACAACAACCTCCCCCGGAGCCCGAAGGCATCACCTACGCCATTCACGGCGGCGGGTGGGGCCACGGAACCGGTATGTCCCAGTTCGGCGCCTACGGAATGGGTCTCGAAGGCCGTAGCTGGACCGAGATCCTCGGCTGGTATTTCACAAACATCGGCACCGGTCAGCTCGGGGTCGACGTCCCCGATCCCGGCATTCTCTGGGTCGGACTCTCTCAGCATCGCTCGTCTGCCGTATTCGACGTACATGCAACAGCGCCTGACGGCTCCGGCTACGTGGTGATCAGCCGCCCGACGGCCGACGGTGGCACCGAGCAGGTGACGATTCTGAACAAGAACAGCATCGTCGTCAGTTTCAGGGACGGTGGGTGCGCGCTGACCATCAGCGGCCTATCTCCTGATCCCTGGTGGGGACCGGGCTCCTGCGCTCTGGATTTCACCTGGGATGGGTGGACGGCGATCGACCCGACGACCCAGATAGTCATCGACGGAGATCGAACCTACACCTACGGTGACCTCCGGATCCGACCGAACAAACCGATCGGCACCGCTCCGACTGGATTCCACATCACCCATGTCGTCGACCTCGAGCGCTATCTCTGGGGTCTGGCCGAGGTCCCCTACTCATGGGCATTCTCGACACTGGAGGCCCAGGCGGTTGCAGGAAGGTCATACGCGGTCAACAAGATGACGCTGAGGGGCCATCCTGACACGTCGACCATCCAACAGAGCCTCTGCTGGTGTCACGTGTACAACACGACCCGCGATCAGGTGTATATCGGCACCAATTTCCGGGCAGGGGTCGAGTCCTGGAAAGAGGCGGTCGCCAGCACCGAGTCGATGGTGATGACGCACGAGAGCGAGGTGTTCAACAACGATCCGCTGGCCGTTGCCACGTTCTATTCGTCCTCGACGTTCGGACACACCGAAGACTCGGGGGTCGCCTTCGGCTCCGGCTCCACCCCCGAGTACCTCAAAGGGGTTCCGGATCCCTGGTCCATCGCGCCAACCGTGAACAACCGCAATGCCAGGTGGACGAAAACCCTTTCCGAGGACGCCATCGCCAACGCGGTGGGGCTTGAGTCCCTCACCGATATTCGCATTGATTCGTATCGGCGGGCAGGCACCCAGTATCAGACCGCCAAGCAGGTCAGTTTCGTCGGGCTCATCAATGGCGCGTCGGCTACACGATCCTTCGACTCCAGGGAACTGCGGTCGAAACTGGGTTTGTTGTCAATGCAGATCGTGAGCATTGAAAAACGTGGCGTCGTGGGAGGTGGTGCGGCAGATGCTATCGCCGGGCACGATCCCGTCACTGGACTATGGCACCTGCTGAGGCCGGACGGCTCCGTCAACAGTTTCTACTACGGAGATCCAGGCGACCGCCCGATGGCGTGCGACTGGGATGGCTCGGGCACCGACACCGTCGGCCTGTACCGTCAGCACACCGGGTTCTTGTACCTCCGTCAGACCAACACCTTTGGGGTTGCCGACATTTCCATCTTCTACGGCATCCCGGAAGACCAACCCATCTGTGGCGACTGGAACGGGGATGGCAACGAGACAATCGGCATCTACCGGCCTTCCGAGCGGCGCTTCTATCTCCGCAACTCCAACACGCAAGGTTTCGCAGACATGGATCTCGTGTTCGACGCCGACGGCACCGTGCCGCTGGCAGGAGACTGGAACGGCGACGGCAAAGACACGGTCGGATTGTTCAACCCCACGACCGAGATGTTGTATCTCACCTACTCCCTCCAGACACCGACAATTGATATTGCGTTCCACTACGAAGGGTCCAATCCCGGCGACCGCATCGTCGCCGGAGACTGGAACGGCGACGGGGTTGACTCGATCGGGGTCTTCAGACCGTCGAACGGAACCTTCTATTTGCGTGACACCTATACCCAGTCCGGAGCCAACCACACGATTAAGTTTGGGCTCGATCGATATAACCCCGTGTCCGGAGCCTGGGACTGAACAAAACCGACGCCACGGTGATCGTGGTGACCCACAACAGCGAAGCCCACATTCGAGCCTGTCTCGAGTCGCTGCTCGACGACCCGGCCGGACCCAAACAGGTCGTGGTTGTAGACAACGGCTCCATCGACACCACGCACGCAATCGTCAAAGAATTCGCGGTCGATAGTGTGTTCCTGGACGACAACGAGGGCTTTCCCTACGGTTGCAACCGTGGGGCGGCCGAGGCGTTTTACGACACCTACGTGTTCCTCAATCCCGACGCCGTTGCACTGCCCGGCTGGCTTCCGCCGCTGATGGAGCAGCTCAACAAACCCGGCGTCGGGACCGCCATGCCGGTCATGGAGCTGACCTATAAACCCGGCCACTATTTCACATCCCACAGCGCGCTCACGTTCCTCGGCTTTGCATGGAGCACCGACTGGGGCGAGCCGGTGCCGGCCGACTTACCGATAGACGAGGTGCCCTTCCCGTCAGGAGCGGCGTTTGCAATCCGCAAAGAGCTGTTTGAGCTCCTCGATGGGTTCCGCGCTCACTACTTCCTCTACCTCGAAGATGTGGATCTCGGGTGGCGAGTTCGCCTGCGCGGGCTTCGCAATATGCAGGTCCCTTCCTCCCGGGTGCGCCACGATTACGACTTCAACCGTCACGCTCGCAAGATGTTTTATCTAGAGCGCAATCGGTTTCACATGGTGCTCGCCAACTTTGAACCACGAACGAGACGCATGCTGGTGCCTGCCCTCATGGCAGCCGAGCTGGGGGTCGTCGTCGCAGCATTCCGCCACGGTTGGTTCGACGACAAGCGCGAAGCCTGGAAGCACCTTTGGAAAACTCGCAAGCAGATTTCACTGGACGCCACGGCAACCCGCCGCATCAGGGTTGTCGGGGACGCCGCCATTTTGAGCCAGATGGACAGTGCCGTTACCGGCATCAATCAGATGCCGGTGAGTCCGCTTGTGAAGCTGATCAACCCGTTGATGGGTGTTTACCTGAGGCTGGTTACGAGCCTGGTCAACAGGCTCGACAGGAACCGCTGACCTACCACCGGCCGACCACGGGCGTATACCGGTCGTTTCCCAGGTAGAAGTACTCGGGGGCCGAGTCGATGAGCCAGTTCGAGTAGTGAAAGGTACCGGTGGATGCACGGAAGTAGCCGATCGTGTCGCGGCCATCGGCATCCCAGTCACCGACAACGAGTTTGTCGCCCGCCTGGTAATCGGGGCGATCGTACGAGGGGGCATCGGAACCAGAGCTGATGTACAGCGTCTTGCTGGCGGGCCGGAACGTCGCAATGGTTGCTATGCCGTCGCCATCCCAGTCACCCGCCAGCGGTATGTCACCGAAATCGCCGTAGTCGAGAACCATGTCGGCGACGCCCTGAGTGTTGGAGTTGCGGAGATAGAAGCGAGCTTCGGACGGCCGATAGATGCCGACGGTCTCGAGGCCGTCGCCGTCCCAGTCACCACACAGCGGACGGTCCTCGGGAATGCCGTAGAAGATCGATATGTCCGCGACACCGAACGTGTTGGATTGCCGCAGGTAGAGGAATCCGGAGGAGGCTCGATAGAGGCCAACAGTGGTGCGCCCGTCCTGATCCCAATCACAGGCCATGGGTACATCTGCCGGGTTGCCGTAGTAAAAAGGCGCATCTTCGCCTGCGAGCTCCCACGTGCCTGCATTGGGATTGTGCTGTCCCATGAGATCGGCTCCCGGGGGGAACGCCGGGACGCTGAGGCTGTTCGGACCGGCTTGCTCGGGCTCATCAGGAAGTTCCGACGACAGGCCATCGGGTCCCAGCATGAATACCACGGTGACGTAGAGCGCGCCGTCTTCACGGATCACGACGCCAATACCGGCATAGTTGAAGTCGCCCATGATGTTGGCGTGATGCCCGGGAGATGCCATGAAGGCGTCGTGCAACTGTGAGACCCCGCCGGCATAGTTGCCACCGACGCCGACGTTTTCCCCGAGCCTGGTCCAGTTGGTGGTCACCGACCCGAGATCTGTGTTGTGACAGATTCGGGCCCCGCCTTCACAAAGATCAGCTGCCTGAAACTCGCTTTGAGCACGGGCATCGTCGATCAGGTCTCCGTACACCGCCAACGGCTCGAGACCTTCGGCTGCCCGGGACGTGTTGATGAGTTCGTAGAACTCGGATTCTGCTCCGAGCTCGGACGCGGTCTGCTCGGCCAACGCAACCGGGACAACCCCGAGCACGAGCAGCAGCGCAATCACGGGAGCCAGCATTCGTCGCATGTGTATCACTCTCTGTGCGGTCGATAACCACGAGGGCATCGACGCTCAGCGAGTTTTTCTTAACCCCGTGCTTCGAAATTCGGCGACATCACGTTCGAATTAGGGTCGGACGACCTACCCGTATGACCAGGGCCCGACAGCAAAGAATCTCACTATCAGGATCGGCGGTGAGCGAATCGGTAGTGGCTTCCAACCAGGAGTTCGCCGTCCGCCGTTCCCTGTGTATTCGACAACCGGAAATAGACGGTTCCCGTGGAAGGCCGGTAGACGGCCACGGTGTCGTCGCCGTCACCATCCCAATCTCCTGCCACGATCTTGTCTTCGGGAGCTCCGTAGTAGAAGTCGAAGTCTGCCGTTCCCGACGACAGGCTGTCTCGGAAGTACACGAAGCCGCTCGACTCCCGATAGAGGCCCACACTATCGACGCCGTTTCCGTCGAAGTCCCCCGCAAATGGGCGGTCTCCCGGGTTGCCGAAGTAGAAGCTGTACTCAGCTGTAACGGTGCCGAGCTGGTTCGCCACGAAGACCTCTCCGTTGCGGTAAATGGCCAGCGTGTCGTCGCCATCGCCGTCCCAGTCGCCCACGATGGGAATGTCGCCCTCAATCCCGAAGAAGAACTCCTGATGTGCTACTCCGGTCTGGTTGTCATTTCTCAGGTAGACGAACCCGTTGGATGGTCGAAACATCGCCGGTGTATCCGTGCCGTCGCCGTCCCAATCTCCATACAGCGCGACATCGCCCGGCTGACCAAAATAGAACTGGCCGTCGGTCGTTGTCGAAACCGTGTTGTTGAGAAGTGCGTACTGTGAGCCGCCGTCGACGAGGGCGAGGGTGTCACAGTCGTATCCGTCAGGACACAGCGGCGTCGGGGGCGCGGGCCCCACGACGGTCAATTCCCCCGGGGCGAAAAAGGACGTGAGTGGCCACTCGTAGCGGGTGGACGACAATCCCGAGGCAGCATGGAATCCAGATGAGGCATTTGCGCCGTCCCAAACACGCCAGTCGATCTCGCCCTGATTGGCTTTGTCCTTGTTGAAGTAAATGATGCCAACCACGTTGGGATCGTCAGCCAGGTACTGATAGGTGTTCGGCAACCAGGCCTCGCGGTCTCCACCCACCGTCGCAGAAGCGGTTTGAGCGATGAGGTACGGCTTGTTTGGCGCAAACGAGCGGAGAACGTCGAGATATTGCCCGATGGCCTGGGGTGCCTCTTCCCATTGCGCCCAGGGTCCGTCGTACGGCGCCCCGGTGCCGAAGTTATAGGCCGAGATTCCTATGAAATCGACTGTCGCATGACCCGGGTAGTACTCCGAGATGGGAGGGTCCGCAGGGTCGGTCCAGCCATTGGGCGCGAAGGCGAACCGGACTTTGGTCTCGTCCAACCCTCTGCTCCGGATGGCATCTACGAACTTGGCATACGCGAGCTTGAAGTTGGCCGGATCGAGCCCGTATGGGACCCAATCACCATTCATCTCCTGGAGCGGTGCAACAATCAGAGATCGGCCGCCGCCGTTTGCAAGCCACGTCGAAACGTGATTGGCCCAATTGTCGATAGCGGCGTCATGATTGCCCGCTGCAACACTCGCAGCGGAATCGAGAATCTCGATGTTGACGAACGGGGTTGAGCCGGCAGACCACATCGACTCGAGCGGGGTGATCGTGTTGTAGGCATCGTTGTATGGCGAGTAAAACGTGCCGGCGATTGCCATCGACTTGCCGAGCTCGGCGGACACGGCAGAAAGATCGGCTGCCGGCGCCCACGCTTCGCTGTACATGCCGCTGTAAACCCATCCTTCGGCGTCTATGGGTTCCGCTGCGGCAGCAGCGGTCGGAGCAACAGCAGGCAGGGTGGCGGCCACCATTACCAGGAGTGTCGCGAATACGGTGTGGATGCTGGTGAGATATTTCGACGTCATGCGGGGCCAATCGGAAGAAGCCGCCGATTTCTTGAGTAGCCTCCGCCGCCATGTCGGGAACTCAGACGGTTGCGATCATCCTTGCCGTCTTCAACGAAGAGCGCCACATCGACGCCTGCCTCGCCAGCCTGTTGGAACAAAGCGTGGCACCCGATGTGATCGTCATTGCCGACGGCGGATCGACCGACGAAACCGTGTCCCGGATTGCCGACTGGCAAGCCAACCACCCGGACGTGATCAAGCTCATTGCCAACCCTCACCGCCATCAGGCCGCCGGTTTGACACTCGCGGCGCGGGCGACCGATGCCGATGTTCTGGTGAGAGCTGACGGACACACGACGTTCGACCCTACCTATGTCTCCGAGAGCATGAACGCCCTCGGTGGCAGATCCCGGGTTGCAGTCGGAGGATCTCAGGTCGGTTCAGCCGAGCGTGGAGCAGCGCGCGCCATAGCAGCAGCCATGACCTCGCGGTTCGCGGTTGGCCCGGCGCCGTATCGTCATCGAACCCAGCCGGGAGAAGTCGACACCGTGTACCTTGGCACGTTCCGACGTGAAGACTTTCTCGAACTCGACGGGTATCGCCTGTTGCCAAGCGGTGCAGCCGAGGATGCCGACTTCTACTACCGGTGGAGACAGCGAGGGTGGACCGTGGAGTTTCACCCTTCGATCCGGTCGACATACCATCCGCGGACCTCGTATACGGCCCTCTTCAGGCAGTTCATGAAGTACGGAGTCGCCAAGGCCGACATGCTCAAGCTTCACGGCCGCCTGCCTCATGCTCGTCCGCTGGCTCCTGTCGCTCTCATTGTGCTTTTGGCCGGAAGCGGGGTTCTGTTCGTCATGACCGGTCATCCCGGTCCGCTCGTCATCCTCCTCGGGGCCTGGGGGATCGGTCTCACAGGTGTAGCGATGTCGGTCAAAGGCGATGTCGCTACCCGGCTCGGCGCTGCCGTGGCATCCGGCGTGATGCACGTCAGCTACGGCCTTGGTCTGCTGAAGGGTTTGATCCGGCCTGGGCGAAAGATCCGGACCGAAACGAGGACGTTTTAGTCCGTGCCACCATGTGGCGTGTGATACCAGTTTCGTTGAAACCGACCCACGATCTGCACGGGAATCCAAATGATGGCCCAGATGGCCAGCAGTGGATAGCGCCAGATGTATTTCGCCGCGATGCCCTCCTTCGCAAGAAAGAGCATCGGCAGCGCCACCTGAATGACGATCATCGGCACCCACACCCACCACGGAATCAGCCACCATTGTGGCGTGACGGCCGAGAACACCGCCAGCAGGACCATCACCAGCACCACAAACGTGCGCGACGGCTGCACCATCCGGATCACCAGATCGATGTATGCCCAGCTTCGTTCGCGTAAGGCCGTTCCAACGAGCCGAAGCCCGTATTCGCGTGCGACGCCCCGCCTGCCACGCGACCAGCGCGCACGTTGGCGGACAGCGGTCCCGAGTGCGGTTGGCTTCTCATCAAAGATCCGCGTGTCGTGGATCCACCAGACGGGATAGCCGCTCATCGCCAGCCGGGCAGATTTCTCGAGATCTTCGGTCATCGAATACCCGAACCCACCGGTGGCGGCCACAGCTCGTGGCGTCATGGCCATCCCGGTGCCACCCAGATCGGCCGACCAGCCAAGGTTGCGACGAGCCAGTTGCACCATCCGATTACTCGCCCAGTAGCTAAGTGCCGACGCGGTTGCCAACCAGCCTCCGTCGGGGTTTCCCGTATCTACATAGGCTTGCACGGCATCGTGTCCCGTATCCATTTCATCGGCAAAGCGGGACAGGAGATTGGCCGGGACGCGATTGTCGGCGTCGAGGATGACGACACATTCGTCTTCGTCCAACGGGAAGCCGGCCATGTACCAGGCCAGCAATGCCCCTTTCCCATCAAGTCCTTCGGTTCGCTCGTAAACGTCAGCCCACCGGCCGGCGATTGCGGCGGTCTGGTCCGTGCACCGATCAGCCAGAACCGCCACGCTATACAGGTCTTTCGGATAGTCCTGGCTGTTGAGGTCGCCGAGCAGGTTCGCTATCACGGCCGCTTCGTTGTGCGCTGGAATGATGACCCGAAAGCGCCTGTCTCTCATGCCGGGTCTCGTCCATTTCGGGTCGCCGAGACCCCAGAGCGACGTAATCATGTTGTAGACGGCCAGAATGATGATGGCGATTTGGCCACCGAGTCCGAGAACACCGAGGGCAATGCCGAATCCACGTAACATCCGGCGGCAAGCGTAGCGACGAGGACCGATGGATAACCAACCAAGACGTGGATCGATCGCGGTCGCACTCGGCACGAGGCCCGAAATCGTCAAGTTGGCACCGATCATCGAATTGCTCGGAGCTCGCGCCAGGATCATTCACACGGGCCAGCACTACGACCCGCTGATGTCCGAGGCATTCTTCAAGGCTTTCAGCCTCCCGCCTCCCGATATCCATCTCGAGATCGGCGGTCGGTCACGCGGTCGCCAGATCGGGGAGGCCGTCGCTCTCATCGATCAGCATCTCGCCGAAGATCCGGCCGATGCCATGATCGTTCAGGGCGACACCAACACGGTCCTGGCAGCCGCAATCGCCGCCAACGCCAACGACATCCCTGTGATCCATGTCGAAGCGGGGCTTCGTAGCTTCGATAGGGGGATGCCTGAGGAACACAATCGGGTCCTGACAGACAACCTCTCCGACCTGTGCTGCGCTCCGACGACAACCTCCGAGGAGAATCTCATCCGATCGGGGATCAGCCAGGAGCGCATCGTCGTGACAGGCAACACGGTGGTGGAGTCCGCCACGCGCTTGTTGCCGCCCCCCGCGCAAAGGGCTGAGATTCTCAAGGCTTTTGGCGTTGACCAAAACCGCTTCGTGCTGGCGACCATCCACCGTCCGGAAAACGTCGATGATCGCGACAACCTCAGGATCATTCTCGACGAGCTGGGCGATCTCGAAATGCCGGTTGTATTTCCAATCCACCCGCGCACAGAACAGGCCGTTGAGCGCTTTGGATTCGAAGCGCTCATGCGTCCGCTACGGGTTACACAACCTCTCGATTATGTCGACTTTCTCGCACTGTTCGCCGAATCGGCGCTCGCCGTCAGTGATTCGGGAGGCGTGCAGGAAGAGGCAAGCGTTCTCAAACGTCCGGTCATCGTCGTACGTCGATCCACGGAACGACCGGAGGTGAACGGCACGTTTGCCCATCTCACCCGACCGGGGCCTGCCATCGGACAGTTGGCAGGCGCCATCGTCGGCGATCTCGAATCCGTACACGCCCGCCTGGCAGCGATGGCATCCCCCTACGGAGACGGAACGGCGGCGCGCCAGTGCATCGACGCATTGGACGCCTTGCTGGAAAAGGTCAATGGCACTGCCTGACATACTCCCTGGAACCGGGGTCGTTGGTATTTGTCATCCCGACTGGCGAGGAGTCCGCACGGCGGCGCACAGCTTCCGGGTACCGGTGCTCGAGTCTCCCGATCTCGACGCGGACGGTGATACGATCATCGATCGCCTCTCCGCTGCCGACGTGCGTATGGTCGTGATTCACGGCTTGCCACCCGGCACCGAATCGTTCATGTCGAAGGTTTCCGGCGCCAACATTTCCACGGGTGCAGTCCACTACTCGTCTCCTGCCCAGCATGGCGCAGGGGCAGCCGAATGGGGGCAGGTCACCATGCTGCTCAACTGGCTCGGCCAGGGGGTACTGCATCGCCTGGGCTTCGCCAAATCCGGTTTCGCCGAGGTCGTCAGATCGCTCGGACACGACGCATTCTTTGTCGGTGCTCGTCCGCCCGTCATGCCCGACATCACACCACTCGACCTTGGCTCCGGTACCCATGTCGGCATCTTCGGCGAGATGTTCTGGCGAAAGAACACGGCAACCCAGCTCGGAGCCGTCGCATTGATGCCCGACTCGACCGCCCATGTACTCGAGCCGATTCCGGTGCCCTACCTGCAAGCGGTTCCTCACAAAGTTCATGGAGTGGTGCCATGGTCGGAATTCGTTGCCATCCTGGGCAGCGTCGACCTCAATCTGTATGTGAGTCTCGCCGAGTGCCTCCCTCTCACTCCGATGGAGAGCTATCGACTAGGCGTGCCATGCCTCATGTCACAGACGTCTGTGCTGTTCAAGGATGACCGGGACCTGTGGGAGCGAACCACGGTCGGAGAGCTCGACAACCCGACCGCCATCGCCGAAGCCTCGTTCGATCTGCTGGCGAACAAAGATCAGGCAGTCACGCTGGCGAATGCATGGCTGGACGACTGGGATCAGCGAGCTGCGCGCACCTGGGACGACTTCGTCAGCTGAGCAGTTCGGTTGCGCGTGCCTTACCAAGCGAATAAGCGAGATCTGTGCGACGGTGTCCTCCTGAGCTGTGAACACGATGCATTGCCAACGGCTCCGGGATGAGACCGAACATGCCACCGTCGGCAACGATCTGGGACCAGACGTGCCAGTCCTCGCAGAACAACCACGCAAGATCTGGAGCGAAACGAACCCCCCGATCGCGAACCGACATGTCCACCAGGACGCACGTGGAGATGATGGGGTTCTCACGTCTGCCGACCCGGGCGTCGAACGGCGGCTTGCCCTCGACAGCTTCGTAGGTCCCGAAGAACCTCGTCCACGTGGCAACCGCGACCACGTCTGGATTTGCCTTGAGGGCATCTGATGTCTTCTTCAAGAAGGTTGGATGAAGCACGTCGTCTGCGTCAACGAGAACGAACGCATCGCCGACCATCTCTTCGAGCATCCGATTGCGCGCAACGCACACCCCCCGGTTTGGACCGCGCATTACCCGCACCCGATCGTCGCGCTCCATCCACGACTCGAGGGCAACATCCACTGATTCGAGATTGGAGCCATCGTCGTAAATGAGGATCTCGACCGGCGCGACGGTCTGGTCGAGAATCGACTCGAGGCATGCGTCGAGATGTCTTGTGTCCCTGAACACGGGTACGCCAACCGAGATCCGGGTCGCCCGGGTCGGATCAGATGGTTTCTCCGGGATGGCCAGCTCCGTCACCGAAGCACCGGGTCGAGATGACTCTGATCGACCCTCCAGAACCGCGACGAGATCGTCGGTATCACGCCACACCGGCGCCGCGGGCCACAAAGAGGCCGCGGTTGATCCCTCGGGAACAACGATGGGGGTCCCTGCCGATACACGTTCGATGACCTGATTCTGTGGTACAGCGGTGCGGTCCCCCAGGATGATGAGACTCACATCCCCACCCTCGTTGGAACGGACAATCTGCGAACGGTGCACAAGCCGAATTCCATCCAGAGCGTCCCACGTGGTCCCGACCCAAACGTCATCATCGCCGTCGTCATCGCACACGACGATGGTGGAGACATCGATATCGGCCATGTTGATCGCACGCAAGATCGACCCCGACCGGGATGATCGAACAACAGGTTCCGGAAGCCAAATGCGAGTGACGGCATCGATTTTTGCCCGTCCCGAATCGGTGCCGACGTCCATGAGGGTCGCATTCACTCCCATGATCTCCAGCTGATGTTTCACCCAGTTCGACGGTGTGATGACCAGATCGGCAAAGCGATAGGAGGCGAGTTCCCAATCGACCGCCGAGGTGTCGTGCGGAGGCAACCCGGATGCCGTCGCGGCGTGAGATCGGTACTTGAAGAAGGTTGACTCCGCGGCGACGACAACGGACCGCTTGCGGGCGAACGGCAGCCTCATAGCTTGTTCCAGGGCAAAAACACCCGCAATTCCGTCTCTGTCGACAATGACCACCGTATCCCCGGGTTCTGTGGACGCGTCGATACGCTGGGCAACCCGCCACGACTCGATGAGAGGCTCAGGCGTTGCGGCGAAAACATCTGGCAGATCGAGGTGATCGCCAGGGCCGGGGTGGTTGGCAGGCAGCGATAGTTTGTTGATCTCGGATTGCTTGCCGATCCAGTCGATCGTGAGGTCCAACAGCCGTTGACCGCGGCTTCCTCGCATCTCGGTACCGGCGTACAACAACTCACTCATGGTGGAGTCGACAGTGGCGCAGTGCAAGACGATGAGAGAACGTGTGGACACTGACAACGGCTGCTATGGCGAAAGTCATGGGCGGGCCCCGGGGCTGAGCGATCGGAAGGCAGATTAGGACTCATGAAACAAAACCTTCGCCATGCGCCACGCCACGGAACAACTGGTGCCCAACTATTCGCCGGAATCGTACGATCCGGCCGGATTCCAGGTCCGACTCGAATCACATCGCTCCATCGCCCTGGCATCGTTGCCACAGGTCACAGCGCAAGGATGGTGTAATCACGTCCGAAAGCCTGCCAGAAGTAGGCTGTGAGCCTTCATGACTCCTGTACACCTGGCGCGCTGAAATGAGCTGCCAACGCTTGCACGCCTGCGGGCATCCTGATCTAGATCGATATCTATCCGCCGATATCGATCTCTACGCTAGATCGACGACGAGCGATCCGACCACGGCACCGTCGCCAACCCTCGCCGCCGCGATTCCTTGTTCCCAGTCCACGAACTCTCGAAGGTGATCATCGTGACGGACCGACGCAGTGCCTGATCATCCCGCTGGAAGGTTTCTGAGCAGGAGTTCGTTGTGGCCGCCACGTCTCGTGAGCGAGTCCTCGGCGTGGAATGAACACATTCCGTTCGCCGGCTGGATCATTGAAGCCACCAATCCTCGGGTCTTCGTTGAACTCGGAACCCATACCGGAGTTTCGTACTTCGCCTTCTGTGAAGCGGTGGCCCGACTCGAACTGGGGACCGAGTGTTTCGCGGTGGACACCTGGGTTGGCGACGAACACTCCGGTCTGTACGGAGAAGATGTCTATTCGGCCGTCGCTGCCATGAACACACGCTTCTACGAATCCTTCTCGACACTCCTCAGAAATACGTTTGATGATGCCGTCCGTGACTTCGCCGACGGCTCGATAGATCTCCTGCACCTGGATGGACTGCACACCTACGAAGCAGTGCGGCACGACTTCGACACGTGGCTACCAAAACTCTCGGACCGGGGCGTGATGTTGCTCCATGACACAAACGAGCGAAAACGCGACTTCGGGGTGCACATCGTCATGAGTGAGCTGGCGGAACGGTACCCGACGTTCGAGTTCGCTCACGGTCACGGTCTGGGCATCGTTGGTGTTGGTCCAAACCCCCCTGAACCGGTCGCTGAGTTGACCCGTTTGCAGAGCAAGGCCGATATCGTCGCTGTCCGCGAACTGTATGCAGCACTGGGACTTCGGTTCGCTCTTGAATCCGAGCTCGATGTTGCTCGTCGCAAACTCGACGCCGAGCGCAGAGAGGTCGAACAACTCAGACATCAGTCCGACTCAGCGAAGGCAGAACATGCACGCCTCAGGGAACGCGCCGACGCTCTCGAATCCAGAGCGGAACAGCTCAGAGCCGAGATCCGCACGCTCGGTGACCGGAACGCCGCCCGTCTTGGGAATCTACAGGAACTCATCGAGAACCTCGAGGGCGATCGCGAGGAGCTTCGGCGGCGAACGAAGTCGCTGGAACATGAACTCGAGCAAACACTCGAGGCTCGACTGTCGGCCGAGGTGGCTACCGCTCACGCCTTCGAGGAAAGGCTCGCCGAGGCCCAAAACCAGTTGGCCGCAGCCGAGCGCGAACTGTCGAACCTCGCGAATCGAAAATCCGTGCGATCGGCATTGCTTCTGGCCAAACCGGCGCGTCCCGTGTTCCGGGTGGTTAGATCCCTGCGAAACCGCGAATCACCGCAGGCTCCGGAGCAGCCCGCAGCCCCGCAACTCGACCTGTCCCTGGTGCGGTCGGTGGGTGAAACACAGGTCGACAGCACAGACGGTCCCCATCCCTTTATCGCATCGCATCAGCTTGCCCGGCTAGCCACTGCCACTCCTCCGACAATCGTGATTCCCGTCTACAACGCGCCTGAGGAGCTCAGACGCTGCCTGGCGGCTGCCGTCCGAAACACGACAACACCGGCCCGGATCATGATCATCGATGATGCAAGTACCGATCCTGCCATCGATGCGATCATCGAGGACTACGCAGGCCAACCCGCAATCACAGTGCTGCGGAACGCGGACAACCTCGGATTCGTGCGAACCGTCAATCGCGGGTTTACGGAGAGTACCGGCGATGTTGTGGTTCTCAACAGTGATGCAGAGGTAACTCCACGCTGGCTGGAGAACATGTTGCTCGCCGCGTATCGGAACCCGCGCGTCGGAACCGTGACGGCACTCTCCAACAACGCCGGAGCCTTCTCGGCGCCCGCGATTGGCATCGAAAACGAATACCCCCGGCTCGTCTCGAAGGAAGATGTGGCCAGAGCGGTGACGAGAGCGGGGGAACTGATTTACCCCCGGGCTCCCACAGGGAACGGCTTTTGTTTCCTGGTCAAACGGGAAGTCCTGGAGACCGTTGGGCTGTTCGACGAGGAGAGTTTTCCTCGTGGATATGGCGAAGAGAACGACTTCTGCATGCGTGCGCTCAAAGCCGGATGGCTCAATGTTGTCGACGATTCAACGTTTGTATTCCACGCCCGTGGCGCGAGCTTCAAAGAGGAACGGACCGAGCTGATGCAGGTAGGACGCCGAAAAATGGATGAGCTTCATCCTGATTACGGGGAGCGGGTTCGTGAATTTCTCGAGGCAGCGGACATGGAACGCGCACGAGCCAACGTGCAAATGGCGTTCAACGGGCTCGAGAATCGTTCGTCGCCGCTTCGTACGCGAGTTCTATTCGTGATCCATGAGGGGACCGGCGGGACACCCCAAACCAACATTGATCTCATGTCGCACCTTCAGCCTGATTACGAGACGTTTCTGCTCACGTCGGACAGTGCGACGCTCAAATTCTCGAGCTTCGACGGCTCCGAGTTTTTCGAACTCGAACGGGTCGATCTCGAGCCACCTGTTCGGGTTGTCGAAGACAGTCGCAGGGAGATTCGGGAGTTTGTGGCACAGGTCTTGAGTAGATACGCAATCGAGCTCGTTCATGTGCGGCACTTGATTCGTCAGACCTTTGATGTGCCGCATGTTGCCGGGAGCCTTGGTATCCCGGTCGTCATGTCTTTCCACGATTTCTTCATGGCGTGTCCCACCGTTCATCTACTCGATGAGAACGATCAGTTCTGCGGGGGCACGTGCACGCCCGGTGATGGAATGTGTCGCCTACCAACACCATGGTTGGCGGACGTTCCACCACTCAAGCATCGATGGGTTAACACCTGGCGGGATCGGGCACGGCGGGTTTTTGAAAACGTAGACGCTTTCGTGACCACGAATGAGACTGCGCGGAAGGTCTACGCGAATGCGTATCCAGAACTGGGAGATGCGTGGTTTGAGGTCATCGAACACGGTCGGGATATTGATCAGAAGCACCTTGCGAAACCCCCTCAAGCGGCGAAACCCATTCGCATCCTGGTTCCCGGCAACCTTCAGGTCCACAAGGGTGCCAACTTCATCGAGGAACTACGGAACATCGATGAGGAAGGGCGTCTCGAGTTTCATCTTCTCGGATACGTCGAACCCGAATTTCGCCACCTCGGCATCTACCACGGCACGTACGATCGAGCCGACTACGACAGCATCGTCGCGCGTATTCAGCCTTCATACGTAGCCTTGTTCTCGATCTGGGCGGAGACGTATTCACACACCTTGACCGAAGCGTGGGCCGCCGGTGTGCCCGTCCTTGCGATCGACATAGGGGCGATTGGAGACCGGGTCCGTACCCATGGCGGCGGCTGGTTGCTGGATCGCAACGATCCCGCGGGTGCATACCAGCGGATCGTAGCCATGGGATCAGAGGAGTATCGGTCGGTGACCGATGCCATCGACGTCACTCTTCAGACGAGGTCCGTTGCAGAAATGGCGGGAGACTACGACGGCCTGTATCGGTCCGTCCTGCGTAACCGCAGGACGTTCACCGCTCCTTTCCAACATGAAACAGGCTCGCCCATCCTGCATGCCGGTTTGTTCGTCGTAGGGGCCGAAAAACACCCTGGTTCGGTGCATGTCCGGACGCTGCGAAGGTTCAGACATCCGGATCTATCGATGTACGTTGACGCCGACCTACAGGACGTCGATTCCTATCTGGCGGGAGGCGAAAAGGGGTTGGACCTGCTCGTCATACAACGGACCGCTGTTCCGCCCGATCGGGTGGAGGACTTCATCGAAGCCGCGTCACTTCGCGACCAGCCAATCGTGCTTGATCTCGACGACGACCTGCTTCATCCGTCACCTGAGTTCTCCTCCGAGTATGGCGATTCGGTCCGTGGCCTCGAACTGCTGGCATCTGCGGCTTCTGCGGTGACCGTGAGCACAGCAAATCTCGCTGAGGTGCTGGCCGAATACAACGACAATGTCGTGGTGGTGCCCAACCTTTTGGACGAGCAGCTCTGGTTTCGACCCCTCGAAGAAGCGCGGACCGCTTCACCCCTCCGGCTGGTGTACATCGGAACCAAAACCCATGGGGCTGATCTTGCTCTGCTCAAGCCGGCAATCGACGAGATACGTCGTCGCGGTATCAACATCGAGGTGGAGGTTGTCGGCGGCGAACAACGAGCACAAGGTGACTCCTGGTACCGCCGGATCGACATACCTGATTCTCACTATCCGGAATTCGTGGATTGGATCTTCTCGATCCGGGGGCGTTGGGATCTGGCGGTGGCTCCACTTGTCGACGACGCGTTCAAGGCACACAAGAGTGATCTCAAATTCCTCGAATACTCTGCCCTTGGTCTCGCCGGGGTCTACAGCGACGTCCCGGCCTATCAGCGTTCAGTTGTCGACGGCGTGACCGGGTTGATCGCTACGAACGAGAAAGCGGCCTGGGTTGATCAGATCATGAGGCTGATCGACGATGCCCCGCTTCGCAAATCCATCCGGGCGGCTGCCTACGACGAGATCGTGTCGACGAGAGGTCTCGCCTCCGGGACCGGAGCGTACGTGAGGATGCTTAGCGAGACAGTGAGAGAGCGTCGATCAGCGGCGCTCAGATGAGCCACCCGGGATGCAGCGTGTGGGCCGTATCGGTACCGCTCACAAAGAGGCCTCTTTGTAGAGCTTGGTGATCTGTTCTGCAGGACCGATTTCGACGATGCGCCCGTGATCGAGCCATAACGCCCGATCGCAGTGTTCTGCGATCTGGCGGAGGTTGTGCGACACCATCATCACGGTCGTACCGCCTGAGAGCAACGACCGCATCCGCTCTTCCGCCTTGTTGCGGAACCGCTCGTCACCAACCGCAAACACCTCGTCCGCCAGCAGGATGTCGGGTTGAATGTCGGTCGCAACGGAGAACGCCAGACGCGCCACCATACCGCTCGAAAACGTTCTGACAGGCTGATATTCGTGTTCGTCGAGCTCGGCCCATGCCAGAATCTTGCCGACGCGCTCTTTCATGTCTGCGTTTGATCGACCAAACAGCGCGCCGTACAGCAGGATGTTCTCACGAGCGGTCATTTCGTTGTCGAGGCCGGCACCCAGTCCGATGATGGGCGCAACTTTGCCGCGTACCACAACCCGGCCAATGGTCGGAGGAAGCACGCCGGCGATCACGGCCAGCAACGTGCTCTTCCCCGCGCCGTTTGGTCCGATGATGCCGAACGTCTCACCTTGCTCGATATCGAACGTAACGTCGTTGACGGCGAAGAACTTCTCTCGTTCGGTCCGTTTGCGGAGGCGGTCGATCAGCGCCCCCTTGAATGTGCCTGCCAGTCGCTTGTCGATCTCAAACGCCAGGGACAGATTCTTTACTTCGATGGCCGGATCGCTCACAGGCGAACCACGAGATTTCTCCAACTCCTGCTGAATACATATGCCCCGAGGCCGAGCGCGACGACTGCCGAACCAACAACCATGATCCAATTGAAGGTGTCCGGCATCTCACCGCGATAAAAGAATTTTCGGAACATATCTATGTAGTGAAACAACGGATTGGCCTTGATGATGGGTTGGTAGCGCTCGCTGACCCAGGAGAGAGAGAAGAACGAGGCAGAGCCCAGAGAGACGAGCGTGGTGAGCACCTTGGCAAAGTCGATCACGTCGTAAAAAAACACGGCAGCTGAAGCGACGATGAGCCCGAGTCCCGTAACGAGCAACAGCAGGAACGCCGCCGGGATCACGGAGAGCCACACCGTATTCCAGGGAATATCAACACCGAGGAGCACCATGGCAGCAGCCAGTGGAACGATGCTGATGGTGAAGTTCACTGCCGCCGCTATCGCTGCGGCAAACGAAAACACCTCGGGGGGCACCTGCATACGCTGCAGGATCCCGCGGCTCCCGACAATCGCTGAGCCGCAGGCGATGACTGCTTCCGAGAAGAAGCCGGCCACAATGATCCCGGAGATCAAATACACGAGGTACGGGAACTCGTCGGTCGAGTCGCGCCCAAACAGCTTTTCAAAAACGACAAAGTAGATGAGCGTGGTGAGAATCGGGTTCAGCAGGGTCCACCAAACACCGAGGACGCTCCTCTTATACCTGGCGGTCACGTTTTTCGCCGTCAGGAGCTTGATGAGGTCCCGATACTCCCAAAAGTGCTTGAAGGTGGAGAGGAACGGAAGACGCTGCTCGGCAGAGTCATAGACGGTTGTTGTCGTCATGGGGCAACCCAGGGTCGATGCGAGCGCGGAGTCTATTGACAGGTTGCTGAAGTGAGGACCCAAACAGCCCGTAGGCTCACATCCGTGATCTCGCGCCGCGACCAGTTTCTCGTTGCCTGCGCCGCCGCCATCCCGCTTCTGGTCTGGTGGCTGGGCTGGTACCCGGGATTCCTGTCCTTCGATTCAATCGATCAGCTCGACCAGGCCCAATCCGGCCGAATCTTTGATTTCCATCCTGCAGTCCACACGATCTTGTTGCGTTGGATCGGGCTGGGGACGGCTGCCCCCGGGGTGGTGACATTCCTGCAGGGGGCAGGTCTCGTCGCACTCATGTCCCTGGCTGCCGGTCGACTCTTCGAACTCGGCGTCCCGCGCTGGGCTGCGATTGTTGTACCGGCGCTCGTTCCGTGGCTTCCCTCCGTCGCTCAGACGACGTTGACGGTATGGAAAG
>JBFGAX010000009.1:0-68494 GCA_041567895.1 Acidimicrobiia bacterium | reverse complement strand
GCCTGAGCGGACCGCCCACGCTCCCGACCGTCACTGTCGGCACGATCCACATCGACCAACCCGACTGCTTCGTAGCCGACATCGAATTCCGCATCCCCGAACGTTCCCAAGCCGACGATTGGCCAGGAGCAACCTTCCGAAGAACCGAGGAGGGCCACTGGACACGAGGCTCCCGCAACCGCCAATGGAGATGTGACAGCGCTGCCCCCAACGACCCAGCGGAGGTCGAATCCAGGATCGAGAATTCACTCTTCAAATGGTTCCTGGCTCGCGAATCGGGCGACCCCGCACAACTTCGCGCCGCTCACGGCAATAACAACTTCTTCTTCCGGCAGGTGAAAGACCAAGTTTTGCTCAAGGTACCCGTCAGGCTCGGCCCATTGGCATCGGTAGACGTGAAGGTGATTGAGGTGATCGTCGACACGGGTGGATGCACGGTTGCCGATGTCGAGGTCGTATATTCCGATATTGAGAGGACAGAAGGCGGAGCGACGTCCTCTGTCGACTCGTTCGACGGTGTCGTTTCATTCGGAGAGATCCACGAATCCTGGGGCTTTGACGGAGCTTGGCCGAGCAGCGAAGAGAAGTGGTCCTGTTTTGCGTAAGCCACGCCCTCGGCCAAACTCTGCTTTCTTGGTGTTGGCTCTGCTATCAGCCGGTTTGCTTACGTCCCCGGCCGACGCGCAGGAATCTTGCTCATGGATCGATGGCAGAAACACCTGCGTTAACCCGGACGAAACAACGGACGCGTCGTACGATGTCGAACTCACATCCACCGAAGACGGCGAGGTCGTGGTGGTCGTGTCCGGGCCTCCGGTGGTGCGCTATGTGGCGGCGGGCACGATGCCCGATGGAGGGTTGTGCTGGTGGCTGAGCACCTCGGCGGCCGATGCCGTCCACGACCCCAATGCCGGATGGATCACTCAGTACTACCAGGACCTCATCCGCAACAACAACCCGCAGTGCCCCTATACGCCGGCGGACCTTCTTCTCATCGAATCCACCTATGCGTCGATCTCGCTGCCAACCCCGGACGTCGTAACGACCCCGGCCGACATTGCGATCACCGGATTTCCGCTCACCATCGACCCGGCGACCGGTCTCCAGACCCTCACGGCGACGACGCCGCCGCTTTCGTCGGGTGTGACCGCAACGATCACCGCCACTCCGTTCGATATTGCGATCGATTGGGGCGACGGCTCCCGCACCTCGGCTCTGCCTACAGCCACGGCTTCTCACATATACGAGCTCAAGACCTGTCCCCCCGACTATCGAATCGAGCATCCTCGCGGACACCTTTGCCACCCCTCACTCGAGGCCTATCCGATAACAGTCAGCTATCGCTGGTCCGGAATAGCCACAGCACCGTGGGGTTCGCTCGACCTGGGCATTCGTTCGTCGACATCGACGATCGTTCGTGACGTTGACGAAATCATCGGTGTCGTAACTCGCTAGCCGCTCTTGAGGAACGCCCTGACCATCTCCAGCGTGTCGGCCTCCACCGCCGGCTTGTCATCTCGATACTGCTTGACCCGTGCGAATCGCAACGCAACGCCACCGGGATAGCGAGTGCTGCGCTGCACGCCATCGAACGCGATTTCAACCACCTGCTCCGGTCGGACATAGACCACCCGGCCTTCCCGGTGCGTTTCCAGCTCGAGAAACCTCCTGGTCTGCCACTCGAGGATCTCGTCGGTCATGCCCTTGAAGGTCTTGCCGAGCATGACGAATTCGCCTGTGGATGCATCGCGAGCGCCGAGGTGCAGGTTGCTGAGCCAACCCTGGCGCCGACCCGACCCCCATTCGATACCGATGACGACGAGATCCAGCGTGTGGACGGGTTTGACCTTGAGCCACGACGCTCCCCTTCGCCCGGCTTCGTAGGTCGAATCGAGCGCTTTGACCATTACCCCCTCATGGCCTGCCGCGAGGGCGGACTCGTTGAACGATTCGGCTTCCGATGCGTCACCCGTCACGATTCGCGGAATCCGCAGCGCTTCCGGGGTCGCTCGATCGAGCGCATCGAGACGCTCCGACAGCGGTAGGTCGATCAAATCGGTGCCATCGAGGTGCAGGATGTCGAAGAACATGACAGCCAGTCCCTCATCGTTTTCGGAGGCAAACGTGCTGATGGAATCCTGGAAGGCCATGGGCGTGCCATCGGACCAGAAACCAAGCGACTCGCCGTCGAGAATGATCGACCGTCCGTCGAGACTGCGAACCGCCGCCACAATGTCTCCAGAGGACGAGGTCACGTCCCGAAGGTTGCGCGTGAATACCTTGACCTGATCGTTCAGCCGATGTACTTGCACCCGGGCTCCGTCGAGCTTCCACTCAACCGATGCCACACCGATCTTCTCGATGGCCTCGGCGACACCTTCCGAGGTCTGGGCGAGCATCGGCTGCAGAGCCTGGAGTAGCGCCATTTTGAAACCGGAGAGAGCTTCAGCACCACCTGCCACGGCGGCCGCGCCAACTGCAGGAAGGTCACCGCTGACCATCGCCGCCCGCCTCACCACATCGGGATCGATGCCGGTTGCTTCTGCGATCGCGTCGGCCATGATGCCGGCCAGCGCTCCCTGACGGAGCTCGCCGACCAGCAACCGTCTCAGAAACGACTGCTCTTCTTCGGTGGCCCGACTCAAGAGATCCGTGAGGATCTCTGCTCTCTTTCGCTGCGATCCTGATCCTCGGGTCGCCTTGACCTCGTCCAGGGCCTTGGCGATCTCGACCAGGTCGATTGACGGTGAGTCTGCCGGTTCCACTTCCAATCCATAGACCATCGCATACCCGACGCCGATCTTGCCTTGCGGCAATTCACCCGAGAGGTACGAGATTGCCTGAGCGGCGATCGTTTCATCAGTGCCTCGTAGCAGATCCGCCAGCGCTGCGATCTTCTTCTTGCGGGATCGGGTGGCGGCCACTTCGTTTGATGTCTCCACCAGCTGGATCAATTCCATCCGGACATTCAAGCTCCTCTACGCTTCGGACTGGCGATGAAAGGACCTGTTCGTGATATCTGAGATCTTCGATGCATCCCGTTGGGAAAAAGTCGCAGGCTTCGATTTCACCGATATCACCTACCACCGTGCCACCGACCAGGGCACCGTGCGTATCGCGTTCGACCGCCCCGAGGTGCGAAATGCGTTTCGACCTCACACCGTGGACGAGCTGTATCGAGCCCTCGATAGCGCTCGAATGATGACCGACGTCGGCACCATTTTGCTCACCGGCAACGGTCCGTCGCCGAAAGATGGCGTTTGGTCGTTTTGTTCCGGCGGCGATCAGCGCATCCGCGGGAAAGATGGCTACAAGTACGCCGATGGCGACTCGGCCGAAGCCATCGATCCCGGACGCCTCGGCCGCCTCCACATTCTGGAGGTGCAACGACTCATCCGGTTCATGCCCAAGGTCGTGATTGCTGTCGTACCTGGCTGGGCCGTTGGTGGCGGGCATTCGCTGCACGTCGTATGCGACCTCACGCTGGCTTCCGAAGAACATGCGATCTTCAAACAAACCGACGCCGATGTCGCCAGCTTCGATGCCGGCTTCGGTTCTGCGTACCTTGCTCGACAGATAGGACAAAAGCGTGCGCGCGAGATCTTCTTCCTCGGTATGGACTACTCGGCTGCCGAAGCGGTGAGCATGGGAATGGCCAACCTGGCCGTGCCACACGCCGAGCTAGAAAACGTGGCGCTCGAGTGGGCAGCGACCATCAACGCCAAAAGCCCTACGGCTCAGCGCATGCTCAAGTTTGCGTTCAACTTGATTGATGACGGGTTGGTGGGTCAACAGATCTTCGCCGGGGAGGCGACGAGGCTGGCCTACGGGAGCGAGGAGGCGGTAGAGGGTCGCGACGCTTTCCTGGAGAAACGACACAAGGATTTCACGGGCTTCCCCTGGCACTATTGACCGGTTGCGGACCGGTATCCAGCGGAGCCGGCCGCTCACCGATCCCCTTGCGTGCCCATCCGACTGCTCGAAACCGATAGCGAAAGTATTCGGCGGTTGACTCGGGCGGCAGCCGAAAAGCAAGAGGCTCCGGGAACATCTGAGGCCAGTAAGGATGTGCATCGAGCCTGGTTTCCCCATGCAACTCGCCGGCCGGTCGGGTGATGGTGAGGTGCGTTGGGGTTCCCGTCAAACCCCAGCCCTGATCATGTACGAGTGTGTGGTGGAAGCGGCAGAGCAGGACCAGGTTGTCCAAATCGGTTGGACCCCCGTCGAGCCAATGCCGGATGTGATGGGCGTCGCACCATCGAGGCGGCCGGTCGCATGCAGGGAATCGGCAACCTCTGTCCCGATACTCGATGAGGTCGCGCTGCCTGCGGCTCACCACTCTTTTGGTGCGTCCGAGCTCGATCGTCACGGATTCGGAGCCGAATATGTGCCTTCCGAGCTGGGTGTCGCAGGCCATCCGACGCACTTCCTGGAGGGTTAGCGAAGCGCCGTTGCGGTCGTGAGCCTCACCGCCGACGTGATACCGCAACACCGCTTCGTCGACGTGGACCACCATGCGAGTGCTGGCTCCCCCGCCGCCGGCACCCAGGACGAGGTCGGTGAGCGTGTCCGACATCAATTGAGCCGCGGTCCTTCCATCCGACGATGTCGGAGCGTTTGCCTGAATCAGTTCCCGTGCATGATTGATGACGTCCGGACGTTCGTACCAGGTCAGGACCCCCATGCCGGTCGGTGTCGACGATACATAGGCGCCGCGAGCCTCGAACTGGACCGCCTTGTCTTCGACAATATCGGTGGGAGTCACGTGCCTGCGATAGGTGTCGATCGCTTGCGCCAGCTCCGGGACCATCGGCGTCTGCAGCGCGATCGCTACGAGCGAGGCCTCGTGCTCTTCGAACAGCGCCACGTCGGCATGGAACGCCCGCAAGAGTTCGTCGACTTGATCGACGCTGAGCCATCCCGCGGTGAAAGCGTCTCGGGTGATCGGCATGCCGGTCAGCCATTGCCGACCCACCAGGCGCCGCGCCTTGCCGCCCCGTAAGGACAGCACCGCTTTCACGAACGCGGTCGTGTTCGCAAAACCCTCCCTGGCCGGCAGCTCTGCCCTATCGGCTTGCGCCACCAGCAACGCGTTCTGGGCCTCTAGTTGATTGATGCGTCGCTGGTTGGCAGCCAGGATTGAGGTGATGTCTTCGATATCCGGGTCGGGCACAACGGGTAAAGACAGGTAGTCAGCCTCCAGATCTCCCGTCTCGCCCTGCCGCGGGGAGCAATTCACAGTTTCTGCACTGCGTCGTTCTGCACTGCGTCGTCTGGCACCGAGTGTTTCTGGACTGAGCTCCATCGTATCGAACATATGTTCGACTATGCCTACTCTCTGTGACAATCACAAGACCCCTCTAAGCAGAATTTTCCCAAACTCCCGCCCGCAGGTGACGGGGTTGGAAATGTCCCAACCCTCTGCTACAAACGGAATTCCAAAGCACCAGCACAAAAAAGGATTGCCATGCCGTTCAACGGATTCCCCAAACAGACCCTCTCGTTCCTCACCGAACTCAAACAGAACAACAACCGGGCATGGTTCGAGGCCAAGCGATCGGACTACGAGGAGTACGTCATGGCGCCCTCGCGTGAATTCGTGGAGGAAATGGGTAAGCGCTTCGCGAGCTTCGATCCAGACGTCCTGGCCGAGCCGAAGGTCAACGGCTCGATCCGCCGGATCAACCGGGACACGAGATTCTCAGCTGACAAGACGCCTTACAAGGACCACCTCGACTTCTACTTTCCGCACGGCGGCTTCAAAGGCCGACCGCTCTACGCCATGCGGTTCAACACCGAAACGATCGGGTTCGGTGCTGGGCTCTTCGGCTTCGACGACACGACGCTGACCAGATGGCGCTCTCGCATCGACGATGATGCAACCGGAACGGAGCTGGCCGGAACCCTCGAGAAGCTCGAAAAGGCCGGCTTTCCGGCCGCAGGACAACACTGGAAACGCGTACCGAAAGGATTCGCAGAAGATCATCCCCGCTCAGACCTTCTGCGGCACAACGGTATCTACGTCGGGGCCGACCTTCCGATTCCTGCCGAATTCCACACCAAAGCACTGCCCACCCTCGCCATGCGACACTTCCGCAAATTCCGCCCTGTCGTCGATTGGGTGACCGACATGATCGATTGAACAGCACCCAACATCAGACGAGCAGCTCGAACGCGACTCTCAAGTCGATGATCACGCCTCGAGAGCCGGTCTCTATGGGAGTCGACTGAAACGAGGCAGCCTCATCCATCGCGAACGCCCGTGCAACCGGATGACCGCCTCCCGCTGCGGTTTCCTCGATCGAGATGGCGTTGCCCAGCTCGAGGCCTGCCAAATCTGCCAACTGGCGAGCCCTGGCCACGGCGTCGTTCCAAGCTTTCTCGCGGGCGGCGGTCACCAGCTCAGCGTCGTTCTCGATGTCGAATCCGACGCCGCCCATCGTCACATCATCGCCTGCAACTGTCGAAACCGCATCCAGCACGGTCCCGGACTGCTCGAGGTCACGGATTTTCACAACGAGGGCATTCGTGACCCGGTAACCAACCAGGCGTTGCCTATGAGCCGTGTGCTCATACTCCGGGTGAATGCTGTAGTTCGCGGTTTGAATGTCGTCCGGTTCGACCCCGGATCCCTGCAGTACTAGAACGAGCTCGGCTGCGAGCGATGCAGCTTCGCTCGCAGCGACACCGACCGTCTGGCGTACGAGGGAAACACCAATTTGAACGGTCATCACGTCCGGGCGTCCTCGCCCTTCCCCGCGACCACTGACCACGATCTTGCGCTTCACGAGCTCACCACGAGCTCAGGCTAGCGAGGACTCCACCCCACGACTCAGGGAGGCCTCTAGAAGTACTTGTAGTGAATTGGCTCGTCGCCTTCTTCGTCTGCCCGGCTGACGAGTAGCTCCAGGATCGCGTAGATGACGTAGCCGGCCGCCGCAAACACGGTGGGAGGAACGATCCAGGGAGCGCTATACGCGGCGAGGATGCCCGCACCGTATTGCTTTCCCCACAACGCGGCAAAGACGAAAGGAGCGGCCGCGGCCACAAAGATGAGTGGCCATTCACCTCCGGCGGCAGCCACAACGTCCGTATACCACCCCGAAAGCTCAACGCCCAGCAGCGAGGCTACGGCCAGCCCAAACGCCGCCATCCCGGTGACCGATGCGGCCAACCAGATGATCAGCAGAAGGGCTTTCAGGCGACCCGACTTGATCCTGGTGCGCAATGCCACGGCAGTCCACATCAGCCACCGCCGAATCACGCGCACGCCGAGATCCTTCAGCATGAAACGGAAATACCGGTCGGCGAGGGGATCGGTCATGCCAGGCACGGGCGGATCGGAAGGCGTCGGAATCAACCAATCGTGGATGAGGGCTGCGGGCGTATGGACGCCGTAGCGTCCGACGAACCATTGCAGTGCCGGCGGCACCGACACCAGGTCTGTGATGGGCATCCGTTCGGGCGAAACGTTGCGGGCGAGCGCAATCGAATCTTCAGAGAGCTTGCCTTCGAGCCCGGTGATCTCGCCAACGTATGTGATCGTTGACGTCAGCAGAAACTCTCGACGGTTGATCTGAGACAACCCGATCCCCGCGTCTTCATCGCCTTCGATGATGAAACTGTCCACCCATGGCGCGTCCATACCAGGACATTAGAAGGCTCCCGAGACAGGCGACCGGCCGCTGGCTAGAGTCGCTCGAATGAGTGTTCCATCAGATCTCGACATCGCCCAGGCAGCAACCATTCAACCCATCGGCGATATCGCTGACTCCATCGGTCTCCAGCCGGATGAAATGATCCCGTATGGATCAACGAAGGCAAAAATCCATCTCGATGCCCTCAAACGAATAGGAAAGAACCCGGTTGGCAAGTACATCGACGTCACCGCGATCACACCGACACCGCTGGGAGAAGGCAAGACCACAACGACGGTGGGGCTCGTGCAGGGCCTGGGAGCCATAGGCAAAAAATCCATTGCCTGCATTCGACAGCCATCGATGGGCCCGACCTTTGGCATCAAGGGTGGCGCTGCCGGCGGTGGTTACAGCCAGGTCGTGCCGATGGAAGAATTCAACCTGCACCTGACCGGCGACATCCATGCCATCTCGGTAGCTCACAATCTCGTGGCCGCAGCCATCGACGCTCGCTGGTACCACGAGTCCCGCCTCGACGATGCGGCCCTGGCAGAGCTCGGACTCACTCGCCTCGGTATCGATTTCAGCAACATCGCGTGGCGGCGGGTCGTTGACGTGAACGATCGAGCGCTTCGCAACACCATCGTTGGCTTGGGGGGACGCCTCGACGGGAGACCGCGCGAAACCGGTTTCGATATAACCGTTGCGTCGGAACTCATGGCCATCCTCGCCCTGGTCGACGGCCATGATTACGCATCGGCCCTACGCAACCTGCGCGAGCGGGTTGGGCGAGTCGTGATCGGTACCAACAAGACCAACGAGCCCATCACGCTCGACGATCTAGGAGTGGCCGGCGCAGTGACGGTTCTCATGAAGGACACCCTCCACCCGACCATGATGCAAACGCTCGAAGGCCAGCCTGCCTTCATCCATGCCGGTCCGTTCGCCAACATCGCCCACGGAAACAGCTCAATCCTCGCCGACCGGCTCGCTCTCCACCTCGCGGACTACGTCGTCACCGAATCGGGCTTCGGGGCAGACATGGGAATGGAGAAGTTTTTCAACATCAAGTGTCGCGCCTCCGACCTCAAGCCGGACTGCGTCGTGCTGGTGGCGACGGTGCGAGCGCTCAAGACCCACGGCGGCGGACCAAAGGTCGTGCCGGGTCGCCCATTGTCGAAGGAATACACGGAGGAAAACCTCTCGCTGCTCAGGGCCGGGATGTCCAACCTCATTGCCCACATACAGAACGCAATGAAGTTTGGGGTCCCGGTCGTTGTGGCTGTCAACAGCTTCCATACGGACACCGAGAGCGAAATCGACCTGATCATCGAGTATGCCAAAAAGGCGGGTGCGGTAGACGCGGTGGTCTCCGATCACTGGGCAGACGGCGGACCTGGAGCTGCGGCCCTTGCCGAGGCGGTGGTCGCAGCATGTGAGCAGCCAAGCAACTTCGAGTTTCTCTACAAACTCGATTTGCCCATCAAGGAGAAGATAGAGATCATCGCCAGGGAAATCTACGGAGCCGATGGGGTCGATTTCTCAGCATTGGCCGAGCAACAGATCGCCGATTTCGAAAAGGCGGGATACGGATATCTACCCATCTGCATGGCCAAGACCCACCTGTCGATGAGCCACGATCCGGCCTTGAAGGGAGCGCCCTCCGGTTTCACGGTTCCGGTGCGCGAGGTACGGGCATCGGTCGGTGCCGGGTTCATCTACCCGCTGCTGGGAACCATGCGTACCATGCCCGGCCTTGGTACAACGCCGGCTTATCTGAACGTTGACATCAACGAGGACGGGGCCATCGTCGGGTTGTTCTAGTCGCGGGGCGGTCAGACTTCTTTTGCGAGGAAGCCGTCGAATCGCTGCCAGAAATCGAACAAGATCTCATCGGTCTCCATCAGGATCTCATGCATGGCCGTCGGAAACCTCGAAAGTGTGATCGGGTAGCTCCGGTTCGCCAATTCGACCTGAGCCTCCGACGACACAACCAGGTCGACCCCGGCACTGGCGAGCAGAGTCGGCGTGACCAGCCGTGAGAGGCGATCGGGCTGTGCCACTCGTCGCATGCTTCGTCCAGCCTCGTATAGCCATCTCCAGGTGACGCCGTGGGTGACGAGGCGAGGTTCGGCGATCCAGTACGCGAGCGAGCGTTGCCACCGTTCTTCATCCGAGGTCACCAGGTTGATCGGATCGTCTGGATCGAAATCGGTCGATTGAGGCGCGTATTCCTCACCTCTGCCGAGCAGCACCATCGCATGCGCCATCCTCACGACACCGGGCAGTGGAATGTTTACTGGAAAGCCCACCATCGGGGCACTGAGGATCGCCTTTTCAAACCGGTAAGGCCGCTCCTCCAGGATCCGGATCGCCATGTGCCCACCCATCGAGTGACCCAGGATGTAGTGAGGTTGCGGCAAGTCTCGCATCAGCGCGTGGTACACGAGGTCGGCATCGTCCGAGTAGTGCGAGAAGTCTTCTACGAATCCCCGCCGGTAACCTTCTGAGGCGGGATCCAATGTCCGATCCGAGAGGCCCTGACCGCGCCAATCGAATGTCACGACGGCGTATTTTCGGTCGAGAAGCTCCTCGATTACCTCTGCATACTTCTCGATGAATTCGGTATAGCCGTGAAGAAGCAAGAACGTGCCGATGGCCTTGCGCCTTGGCGGAAATACCGCAGTCCGAAGTCGATACGCGTCGGGGGTCTCGAGTATCTCGACGTCGCCCCGATCCAGCACTTCGTCCCGGCCGATACGGACGAGCCGCGTCATCGGGTCGAGATCCGGATCTACCATCCCGGGATTCTTTTTCATCGCGGAGATACTCTACGCAGTCGCGTAGGGTTTGCTCATGCCGAGTATCGAGTTGCGTGGGGTGTCGAAGGTCTACGGCGAAGGCGACGGGCTGCAGCCGACCGACCTCTTCATCGAGGCCGATGAGTTCGTCGCCGTCGTCGGTCCTTCAGGCTCAGGCAAGTCGACGCTCATCCGGCTGATTGCCGGCCTGGAACGTCCTGACCGTGGGGACATTCTTTTCGACGGATCTGTCGTAAACGAAATTCCAACCCACGCCAGGGGCATCGGAATGGTGGTCGCAACCGGAGCCCTCTATTCGAGTTTGACCGCCGAAGCCAACATCGGTTTCCCCCTTCAGGTCGCTGACGTGAAAGCAGCCGAACGGAAGGAGCGCATCCGAAAGACGGCTTCCCGGTTCAACGTACGTTCCATACTCGGGCGTAAACCGCGGCAACTCTCCGTCGGTGAACGTCAGCTGGTCGCAACCGGGAGAGCCACGATCCGGGACACGTCGATCGTGCTCTTCGACGAGGCACTGAGCGGCATCGATCCGCACCGTCGCCAGGACGTGAAGAACCAGCTGAGAAACCTGCACCGGGATCGCCACACCGTGCTGTTCGCCACCAACTCCCAGGACGAGGCGATGGCGATGAGCACCATGCTGATCGTTCTCAACCAGGGCCGCGTGCAACAGGTTGCAACACCGCTAGACGCATATCGACAACCGGCGAATGCGTTTGTCGCCTCATTCCTAGGAAACCCGGGCATGAACCTGTTGCCAGGCTCGATCGTGGCCCCGGGACGCCTGGCGCTCGGTGACGATGAACTCGAGATGCCCGCCCCCGGCCGAGTGGGTCCGGTCCTCGTGGGAATCAGGCCCGAGCATGTCCGACTAGCGGAGCCCTCGACTCCCTTCAGCCGATGTCTCCACGCCAGGGCCATGCATATCGAGCGGCTTGGTGCCGACAGCATCATCCACGTCGCTTTCGGGTCCGCTGATTCGGGTTCGGTTGATTTCGCCGTCCGCAGCCGCCATCCGCGCGTCCCCCGGGTAGGCGAAGACGTCGAGCTTGCGGTGGATGTCGACCACGTGACGCTGTTCGAGACCACCACGGGAGACCGGATCGGCGCCGACACCCGATAGTGTTTAGCCAAATCGAAAGGGGTGTGCGTTGCGCCGTAGTTTGAGACTGATCTTCGTTGTGGTGTTGATGGCGCTTGCGGCCAGTGCCTGCGGCGGCGACCCCGACACCAATCCATCGACCACAGCGACCGGCGAGACCACGACCACCACTGCTGCAGAGTCAACTACCACCACGGTTCTCTCCGAACCTGCCAGCCTCGACACCTTCTTGTCGGCTGCCAGGGCCAGCACCGGAGAGTCGTACCGTTTCCAGGCCAATATCACGATGAGCGGCTCGGCCATGGCCGCCGAAGGGTTCACTGATGGAATCGACATGCAGGTCAGCGCATCGATCGATCCTGCTACAGATTCATCCATCGTTGTCATGGATCTTGGCGACATCTTCGGCCAAATGGGCACCGATCAACTGGAGGGGCTGAGCGACGAAGACATCGCAGCTTTGTCCGAACCGATCGAGGTGATCACGATCGGAACGACATCGTGGACCAGAATGGGTTTTTTCTCGGCCATGTTTGGCATGGATCCCAACGCCTATTTGGAAGGCGAAGGCGATGTGCTCGGTGTCAACGAGCTGGGCGCCTCCTTCACCTCGCCGGACGATTTCACCACGATGTTCGAGGAATCAGGCGCCCTCGTCGAAGAACTGGGCTCTGAAACAATCAGAGGAGTCGAAACGACCCATCTGCGCGCAGTCATAGACGGTGCGAGCATGGCTGAACAGATGGAACCCGTCGAACGGGCCGAGTTCGAACAGGTCTATCCCTCCGATATCGAGTTTCCGATAGAGATCTGGGTTGGAAAGGACGACGGCAGGCTCTATCGATACCTGCTCGACATGGACGAGTCGTTGCTGGCCCAAACACAGGACGCCGATCTGTCGGGCATCGACCGGATGACGATGATGGTCGAGGTCTGGGACTACGGATCAGACCTCGGCATCGCGCCACCGTCGTCCGATCTGATTGTGACCGAAGAGGAGCTAGCCGCCGGGTTCACAGGCGGATTGTCCGGCACCAACTGAGGTCCGGTTCAGCTTGACGAGTATTGCTTGACGAGTTATTGCTTGACGAGTTATTGCTTGACGAGGAAGTCGCTCACCTTTTGCTGGGCTGCTTCCATCACCTGACCCGTCAGTTCCTGCAGCGCTCGCGCGATGGCCAGCTCCTCGCCGATCACCGGCATGGGAGGGTCCACCGGGTTGCGTTTCGCTTTGCCGACAGATTCGAAGTGATCACCCCGAACGAAAAGTTCGGCATGCGCCAGCGTGTGATCAGAATCCTCATCAAGATGGATATTGAGAGTTATGTCCTTCTCCATCGATTCTCCTTTCGTCTCCCAACCTACGCTCAACATACGCGATCTACCGGTTTTGCGGATAGGGTCGTTCGTCGTTACGGGTCGGCTGGTAGATTCGGCCAATCGTGATTCCCGGTGGACACCTGCTCATCCAATGCCTGATGGAACAAGGAGCCGATACGGCGTTTGGCGTACCGGGAGAGAGCTACCTGGCTGCTCTGGATGGCATGAACGAGGCGGGAGATGCCTTTCGCTTCGTGACCACCCGCAACGAAGCGGGCGCATCGTTCATGGCCGAAGCATGGGGAAAGCTGACCGGTCGACCTGGAATCTGTTTTGTCACCCGGGGACCGGGGGCAACCAACGCCTCGATCGGGGTTCACACGGCCGCCCAGAACTCGACACCGATGATTCTGTTCATAGGCCAGGTACCCACGTTTCACCGGGGCAAAGAAGCCTTTCAAGAGATGGATTACAACCTCTTCTTTGGGTCGGTGGCCAAGAGAACGGTAGAGGTTCAATCCGCAGGTGATTTGCCAGAAGTGGTGGCGTCGGCGTTCGCGATCGCAATGTCCGAACGCCCGGGCCCGGTCGTCATTTCGCTGCCTGAAGACGTTTTGGCAGACGAGACGGACGCCACTCCCCTGGGGAGGGTCGACGTGGCAGAGCGAATCCCAGCCGTGGAGGATGTGGATTGGGCCGTCCAGCTCTTGCGGATGGCGGAGCGTCCGCTCGTACTCGTCGGCGGAGGGCTTTGGACCGACCGGGGACGGGAGGACCTGCAGGCGATGGCCGAAACAAACGCTTTCGCCGTATCGCCCGTGTTCCGCTTTCACGACCTGATGGACAACCACAGTCCCTCTTACGTCGGCGAGGCCGGCGTAGGCATGCCAGTTGTCGTAAAGGAGACGATTCTGACAGCAGATGTGGTCCTCGCTATCGGCATCAGATTCGGAGAGATGACGACCGCGAGCTACACGCTGTTCACCGACCCTGACCAGACGATCATCCACGCCCATGCCTCAGAAGCCGAATTCGGCAAGATCGTCCAAGCAACCCTGGCGATCCACGCAGGTCCGAATGAGACCGTCGCGGCCTTGCGACAGGCAAACATTGGATCGACTCCGCAGCGCAAAAGCTGGGTCGAGGCGAGGCGGGCGGCCTTCGAAACCAGCATCGACTTCCCGCCCCAGCCCGGCGATCTCGATATGAGCCTTGTCATGAAGTGGCTTCGGGAGAACCTGCCGGACGATGTCATCATCACAAACGGAGCGGGAAACTTCTCGATCTGGAACAACAAGTCATTTCTCTATGGACCCGGAATGCGATTGCTGGGACCTCAAAACGGCGCCATGGGATATGGCCTGCCCGCGGCAATGTCCGCCAAAGTTCTCTACCCGGATCGGATGGCCGTCGCGTTCGTTGGCGACGGAGACTTTCAGATGAATTGCCAGGAGCTGGGGGCAGCATTCCAGGCCCATGCCACGCCTATCGTTCTCGTGATCAACAACGGGAGCTACGGCACGATCCGCATGCACCAGGAACGCACCTATCCGCACAGGGTCGCCGGTACTGAACTGGTCAACCCTGATTTCGCCGCACTGGCCAGGGCTTACGGTTTCCATGGAGAGACCGTCACCGATACCGACGAGTTCCCGGGAGCCTTTGCCAGAGCTGCGGAGTCCTCGACCGGTGCCGTTCTCAATCTCATTGTGTCGCCCGACATGTTGACGCCTACCCAGTCAATCGATCAGGCTCGCCAGGCGCACACATGACGTTTCGACTATGACAATCCGGCTCGCGGTGGACATCGGCGGCACCTTCACCGACGTGGCCCTCGAAGCCGAGGGTCGGTTGTATGCAAGCAAGACGCTAACGGCCCACGACGCCCCCGAACGCGGCGTGCTGATCGGAACGGGCATGGTTCTCGATGACGCAGGTAAAAGCCCGGGCGAAGTCACACAGATGATTTACGGCACCACACTGGCCACCAATCTTCTCATCGAACGTAAAGGGGCACCAACAGGGATGGTTGTCACGCGAGGGTTCCGCGACTCGGTCGAAATGCGCAACGAGAACCGATACGAGCAATACAACCTCAACATCGACCTTCCCGAACCGCTGGTCCCGCGAAAATTGCGCCTGCCCGTTACCGAACGGATCGACGTACACGGTCGCGTGCTGGCGCCGCTTGCAGAAGAAGAGCTGTCATCCGTCGCTGCGGTTTTCGCACGCGAGGGTGTCGAGAGCGTAGCGATTGGCTATCTGCACAGCTACGTGAATCCGGTGCACGAACAGAGAACCGCAGTGATTCTCGGCGAACTACTCCCGGGGGTGGAGCTGACGCTGTCGAGCGAGGTTTCGCCGGAGATGCGTGAATACGAACGCCTCTCAACAGCCGCGGCCAATGCCTACGTGCAACCCTTGATCAGCAAGCACCTCGCTCGGCTGGTGGACGACCTCACAAGCATGGGAATCCGGTGTCCACTCCACCTCATGCTTTCGGGCGGCGGGATAACCACCGTCGATACCGCGAGGCAATTCCCGGTCCGGCTGGTCGAATCGGGACCTGCCGGCGGCGCAATCTTCGCGGCAGCCGTGGCGCGGCAGCTTGGATTTGATGATGTGATGTCATACGACATGGGAGGGACGACGGCGAAGATTTGTCTGATCAACGGTGGACACCCCCAGACCTCGCGCCATTTCGAGGTCGCCCGGATGTATCGCTTCATGCGCGGTAGTGGATTACCGCTCCGAATCCCCGTGATCGATATGGTGGAAATCGGGGCAGGCGGAGGTTCGATAGCACACCTCGATGCTATGGGTCGCATCGCAGTCGGTCCCGAGAGCGCAGGCAGCCAGCCGGGACCAGCCGCATACGGATTGGGGGGCGAACATGCGACCGTGACGGACGCCGACGTTGTGCTCGGGCGCATCGATCCCGACGACTTCGCAGGAGGGACGATGCAATTGCACCCGAGCCTCGCGAGTACCGCGCTGGTCACCAGTGTTGGCCGGCCGCTCGGCATGGATGCAACGGGCGCCGCGCTCGGGGTTTCGGAGATCGTAGACGAGAACATGTCGAACGCAGCCAGGGTGCACACCGTCGAAAGTGGCCAGCGGGTAGATACGAAGACCTTGATCGCGTTCGGCGGAGCCGCCCCGCTCCATGCTGCTCGCATCGCCCAAAAGCTCGGCATCGCCCGGATTGTGATTCCACCTGAAGCCGGAATCGGATCAGCTGTCGGTTTTCTGCGGGCACCGGTGGCATATGAGGTGACCCGTAGCTTTCACCAGCGTCTCAGCGCTCTCGATATCGCCGGCACCAATCAGCTGCTGGAGTCGATGCGGGCAGAGGCGCGCCCGGTTGTTGAGGCCGGCGCTCCCGGCGAAGAGCTCACGGAGAGCAGGATCGCCTACATGCGATATGTGGGTCAGGGACACGAAGTTGGAGTGGAGCTGCCCATACGAGTCGAGTCGCCGGTGGTTGATGAGCGATCCCCCGCTGAATTCCTGCGAGCGTATGAGGCCGAGTACGAGCGATTGTACGGGCGCGGTATTCCCGGAGTCGATGTCGAAGTACTCACGTGGGTACTGACGATCGCGACCACCGTTGCCAAGCCCGAGCCCACGGCCGACGAGACTCCATCCTCAGCCGAGCTCGTATCGACCGGATCTCGTTCGCTCGTCGACCCGGACACCGGAGAAGCCGTCATCGCCAGAACGTTTGCACGACAGGATTTGCATCCGGGCCAGTCGGTGCCCGGTCCGGCGGTGATCGTGGAACCCAATACGGCTACGGTGGTTCCGGCCGCCTTTCACGCGAGCGTTTCCAGCGCCGGTCATCTCATTCTGGAACGCCATGACTAATCCACTCGACCGCATCCACAAAAACATCATGTGGAACCGATTGATAGCAGTTGTTGAAGAAGAAGCCCAGGCCCTCATCCGGACTTCGTTCTCCACCAGTGTTCGAGAAGCCGGGGACCTGGCGGCCGCGGTGTTCGATCGGCAGGGCCGGATGCTGGCACAAGCAGTGACCGGAACCCCGGGGCACATCAACTCGGTGGCCGAATGCGTTAAGCATTTTCTGGCGAAACATCCGATCGACACGATGGATCCGGGCGATACCCTCATCACGAACGACCCATGGCTGGCATCTGGGCATCACAACGACATCACGATCGTGACCCCCGTCTTCTTCAAGGATCAGCCGGTGGGACTCATGGCGAACACCTGCCACGTGGTCGACATCGGCGGGAGGGGCTTCACCCCCGACGGACGCCAGATCTACGAAGAGGGGCTGAACATCCCGATCCTCCATTTGGCGCGCCAGGGCGAAGTCAACCAGACCCTCGTCGACATCATCCGCATGAACGTTCGCGAAGCCGATCAGGTCGTCGGTGACATGTTCGCGTTCGCATCGGGAAACAGGGTCGGTGCCGATCGTCTCATTGCGATGATGCAGGAATTCGGGATCGACGATCTCGAAGATTTGTCTGACTACATCATCACCGGTTCTCGCGAGGCAACGATTCAAAGGATTGCGGAACTCGCTCCTGGCACGTATCACAACTCGGTGACGATGGACGGCTACGAGCGACCGATCACGCTGCAGGCGGCGTTGACGGTCACATCGGACGAAATCCATGTCGATTACGACGGAACCTCGCCGGCTTCATCGTACGGCATCAACGTCGTCCTCAACTACACGAGGGCCTACACGACCTACGGGGTCAAGTGCGTTGTTGCACCGGACATCCCGAACAACGCCGGATCACTCGAACCCATCACGGTCAGCGCACCGGAAGGATCGATCCTCAACGTGCAGCGGCCATCTCCGGTTGCTCTGCGGCACATCATCGGGCACTTGCTTCCCGACACCGTGATCGGAGCTCTGGCACAGATCATTCCTGAGCGCGTCATCGCCGAAGGATCGTCTGCACTTGCCAACCTGCAATTGCGGGGCGGAGCGTCCGTGGCAGGTGACTACGACGGAGACGTCGTCGAATTCGAAATGATGCACTTCAACAACGGTGGCACCGGGGCGCGACCAACCAAAGACGGGCTGAGCGCCACCGGTTTCCCAAATGGCGTGCGTGGAGTCCCCGTCGAGGCCACCGAGGCCATCGCTCCGATCGTCTTCTGGAGAAAGGAACTCCGAACTGATTCCGGCGGGGCCGGTACCTTTCGGGGAGGTCTCGGTCAGGTGATGGAGCTCGGAGGCGCCGATGGCATGCCTTTCGACGTGCTTGCCCAATACGACAAGGCGGAGCATCCTGCCCGTGGCAGATTCGGAGGTCTGAGCGGGGCACCGACCGTCATCGAACTCGCTTCCGGTTCGCGGTTGCGACCAAAAGGCCAACAATCGGTGCCGCCCGGCGATCGGCTCGTGCTCTCGTTGGCGGGCGGCGGAGGTTTCGGAGATCCGTTCGAACGGGATCCAGAACTGGTGGCGGCCGACGTGGCAGGCGACTACGTGACCGTCGGCGCCGCTAGAGAGCTTTACGGGGTGGTGCTCACCGACGAGGGAACCGTCGACGAGCAAGCTACGGCCGACCTGCGGGACTCGACGAAGGGAAGCGGCCCCGACTAACCGGGGCCGCTCATCTCGATTCGAACCTTCGACTCAGACGTCGAGAGCCAGGGGTTCTGACTTGATATCGATCCGCTGCGGTTTGGCCTGTTCGCTCATCGGAATCATCACGGTGAGGACGCCCTGGTCATACGACGCCTCCACCCTGGATCCATCAAGTGCGGGGCCAAGCCTCAACTGTCGGCTATGGCGGCCGGCTGGCCGCTCACGAACGATCCAGTTGACGTCCTCGGTGTCCAGCTCCTTCTGGCGTTCGACTGTGACAGTCAGCATGTTTCGTTCGACCGTGAGGTCGATGTCACCTGACGTGACACCCGGAACGTCGAACTTGACCGTGTATACGCCATCGCGCTCGAAGGCGTCCATGGGCATCATGCCCGAGGAGCGCCCGACCAGCCGATCGATTTCGGCAAACGGATCTACAAATCTTGCGGTCATGGATGTCTCCTTCCATTGCTGTGGTCTCATACGTGGCCCGCTCGTGTGCGGGAGCTATTTGTCGTAAGTATATCACAAAACTTGATGGTATAGCACTCAAGTTTTCTGTAAGCCTACGAGTAGTTGTCGGGAACCCAACGCTGGGCATCGATCGGTGGGCGCTGATGGAAGTGTTGAGGAGGGGTGCGCGGCGACAACTCGATCGGAACCCGATCCACGTCGGTGTAGGGCACGAGGCTGAGGAGATGGCTCAGGCAGTTGAGCCGTGCCGTGCGCTTGTTGTCTGCGTTCACGACGTACCACGGTGAGGCATCGAGGTCGGTATGGAGGAACATGGTGTCTTTGGCACTGGAGTAGTCCTCCCAGCGATCCCGGGACTCGAGATCCATCGGCGAGAGCTTCCATCGTTTGGTCGGGTCCTTGAGACGCGCCTGAAAGCGACGCTCCTGTTCGTCATCGCTGATGGAGAACCAGTATTTGACGATGTGGATGCCCGAGTGTTGCAGCATCTCCTCAAACCTCGGCACCGTTCGAAGAAACTCCCAATATTCGTCGTCGGTGCAGAAACCCATGACGCGCTCCACGCCCGCGCGGTTGTACCACGACCTGTCGAACAACACGATCTCCCCGGCTGCGGGAAGGTGTGCCACGTACCGTTGAAAGTACCACTGTGTTTTCTCCCGGTCACTCGGGGTTCCGAGCGCAACCACCCGGCAAACTCTCGGGTTCAGTGGCTCGAGTATCCGCTTGATGACACCACCCTTGCCTGCCGCATCCCGACCCTCGAACAGGACCACCAGTTTGTACCCGGTCGTTGTTATCCATCGTTGCATCCGAACGAGCTCGATGTGGAGCCTGCGCAATTCGGCTTCGTAATCCTGTTTCTTCAGCTTTGTGGCCATTGCCGCAGCCTAACAACGAGCTAGTCGCGGATTTTCGCCTTCGTTCGCTCCCGCTTGCGATCGCTCTCTGAGAGAAAACGCTTGCGCACCCGAATTGCACCGGGTGTCACTTCGACCAGCTCGTCATCGGCGATCCATTCGATGGCGGTTTCGAGCGAGTGGATCTTGTGCGGTTTGAGCTTGATCGCATCGTCCGAGGCGTGGGTTCGGATGTTCGTGAGCTGCTTGCCCTTGGTCACGTTGACAGTCATCTCTTCGGGCCGGGAAGCTTCGCCGATGATCATGCCCTCGTAGACGTCTTCTCCGGGACCGATGAAGAGCTCACCGCGCTTCTGCAGATTGTCAAGGGCGAATCCGGTCGAGGTACCGGATCGATCCGACGACATGGCGCCGCCGATCCGGTGCGGCAGCTCGCCCGCCCACGGCATCCAGCCCGCATGCTGCTGGTGGATGAGAGCGGTTCCCCTGGTTGCCGTCATCAGCAGTGAACGAAATCCCAACAGACCTCTGGCAGGTGCTTCGAGCGTAACGACCGTCCGCCCGATGTCGCCGGGCCGCAGGTCGGTGACTTTGCCCTTACGCGGGGCCGCGGCCTGTGTAACGGTACCGACGTATTCATCCGGGATGTCTACGACCGCCCGTTCCAGCGGCTCGTGGGGCGTGCCGTCGATCTCGCGGATGATCACCTCAGGTCGACTGACCTGCAGCTCGAAGCCTTCTCGCCGCATGGATTCGATGAGGACGGCTAGCTGCAGCTCCCCACGACCCGCGACTTCTATCACCTCAGGTGATGCGGTGGCTCCGATACGAATGGAGACGTTGCCCAGGACCTCTTTGTCCAGTCGATCCTTGATTTGTCGTGACGTCAGGAATTTGCCCTGGCCGGCAAGCGGCGAGGTATTGACTCCGAACGTCATTCTCAGCACCGGTTCGTCGACCTTCAGGCGCGGCAAGGCCTCCGGGTTGGCAGGGTCGGCGATCGTGTCGCCAATCTCAACCTCCGGAAATCCGGCGAGCACGAAGAGGTCGCCCGCGGTTCGCTCAGAAACCTCCGTCCTCCCCAGCCCTGTGAATCCCAACAAGCTCGTGAGCCTCCGCTTGAGAGGTGCTTCCTCCGGATTCGCGTGACACAGTGCAACCTGTTCACCGGAGCGCATCGTGCCCTGAATCACCCGCCCGATTGCCAGGCGCCCCAGGTAATCGGAGGCATCGAGGTTCGTTACCAGAGCCTGGAGGGGCGCTTCCGGATCGCCGCTGTGTTCCGGTACGGTCTTGACGATCATGTCGAGAAGGGCAGAGAGATCGGCGTCCTCATCGGGCACACCCATGCCGACCATCGCCCGGCCCTCGCGAGCGATGGTGGATATGATCGGGAACTCGATGTGCGCTTCGGATGCTTCGAGGTCAAAGAACAGTTCGTATATCTCGTCGACGACCTCTGCAATCCGGGAGTCGGGCCGATCGACTTTGTTGATCACGACCACGGCGGGCAGGTGTTGAGCCAGCGCCTTGGACAACACGTAGCGGGTCTGCGGCATGGGTCCTTCGGCCGCATCGACGAGCAACAACACGCCGTCGACCATGGTGAGGGCTCGCTCGACCTCTCCCCCGAAATCGGCGTGGCCCGGCGTGTCAACCAGGTTGATCCTGGTTCCCTTCCATTCAACGGACGCGGCCTTTGCCAGGATCGTGATGCCGCGCTCCCGTTCTTGATCGTCGGAGTCCATGACGCGATCGACTTTGGCCTCGTGGGAGGCGAAGACGCCAGTCGATGAGAGCATGGCGTCGACCAACGTGGTCTTACCGTGGTCGACATGCGCGACGAGCGCGACGTTTCGAAAGGAAGAAGCAGACATAGCGGCGGCAATGGTAACGAATCACACGACATTGACGACTAACAGCGAGCCTGCAAGGCTCTAGCCAGTGAAGAATGTGGTTGTAACGGGCGGTAGCGGCAAGGCCGGCCGGGCTGTGATCGAAGACCTGACGCGCAACGGATACGACGCCGTCAACGTTGACACCATAGCCCCCTGGGACCCCGACACGCCGAGTCTCATAGCCGATTTGACCGATCTCGGCCAAGCCACCGAGGCCGTCACGGGAGCTGACGTGGTCGTACATCTAGCCGCGGTCCCTGCCCCCAATATGCTGCCCGACGGCGAGACGTTCCGGATAAATACGATGAGTACCTACAACGTATTTTCGGCGGCGATCAAGGCCGGGGTCGAGAAAGTCGTATGGGCTTCGAGCGAGACATTGATCGGGATTCCCTTCGATCGCGAACAACCCAGGTATGCACCGATCGACGAACGACATCCCCGACTGCCGGAGTTTCACTACGCACTCACAAAACTGGTCGGCGAGGAGATGGCCGGACAGTTTTATCGGTGGAGCGGGATTCCGTTCGTGTCGCTGCGCTTCTCGAACGTGATGGAGCCGCACAACTATCCGCGATTTCCCGAGTACTGGGAAGATCCTTCTCGTCGGGCATGGAACCTCTGGGGTTATGTCGATGCACGCGACGTTGCTCAATCCGTTCGTCTCTCCATCGAATCGGATCTAGACGGTCACGAAGCATTCCTCATTGCCGCCGCCGACACATGCATGACCATGAAAAGCGTCGATCTCATGGCCAAGGTCTATCCAGATGTGGAGCTCCGCCGGCTCGAATCTGACCATCAGACCTTGCTCTCCATCGACAAGGCTCGCCAGCTGCTTGGGTACGAACCCGGAGTCAGCTGGAGGGACTACGTAGAGCCCCCTTCGTAGACCTCGTGGCCACGCGCGTCATCGTCACCGGAACCGGCACCCCCATAGCCGACCCCAATCGGGCTGGTCCCGGAGTTCTCATCTCTCACGGCGAAACCCACATCCAATTCGATACCGGCCGCGCGACGGTGATGCGTCTCGCCGCCACCGGCGTGATGTTGGGAGACCTGGCGGCCGTGTTCCTCACCCACCAGCACAGCGATCACGTCGTCGGATTGACCGACCTCCTGCTGACGAGGTGGCTCGAGGGCACCGGCACCGATGGAGCGCCCCTGCCGGTCTATGCGCCGTCCGGCATGGCCGCCGATCTCGCACAGCACATCCTCGTTCCCTGGCAGCGAGAGCTGGAGATGCGCGCTGCCCATGTTGGGTACCCGGGAAAGCCGTTTGCCGAAGTCCATGATTTTGAACCGGCCCCGAAACCCGACCGAATCTTCTCCGAGGCAGAGGTCGTCGTCGAGGCCTCGCAGGTTCGCCACGAGCCGGTGGCCGGAGCGGTCGGATACCGAATCACCACGCCGGACGGAGTCATCGCCATCTCCGGCGATACGGCAATCTGTGATGAGGTGAAGGTCCTGGCTGACGGCGCCAACGTACTCGTCCACGAAGTGTTCAACAGGGGCGCGCTGGCGGACGGCACGGTTTCGGACGTAGATCGAATAGCGGCCTATCACAGCGAGCCGCAGGCCGTTGGCCGATTGGCAGCAGAAGCCAACGTCAAGCTGCTGATGCTCACCCACCTCATCCCGCCGCCGGTCACCGCAGACGACTACGCCGACATGGTTTCTGCAACGCGCAGCGGCGGATTCGAGGGCGAGCTCATCGTGTGCGACGATCTGGCAACGGTCGCCTTCTGAGCATGTCAGGAATTCTTTCGCGATCCGGTTGACCTCGACGAGCTGCGGCGTATATTTCCCGGGTCACGCTGGAACGAGGCCGACGGGCCGGGAATACAAATGATGCGACACGTCGAGGCAGCTCAGCTTCACTGCTTTGACAACGGTTGGTTGCAGGTTTGTGCCGACGCACCTGACTGGCCACGGGCGAAAAGCCTGTTGCCCTTGGTCAGGATCGTGTATCGGGTACCACAAGCCCTTCGCCGGCTAAGAGAGCTCTGAAGGACCCCACGAGCGCAGCTCGGGAAGGCAGCCGAAAAGGCCCCGGACCGAAGCGTTGGTGGGGTCTCTCTTTTGCCAGACATCCTGATTGCTGCTTTGACAGACATCCTGATTGCAAACGCAAAGAAGCCGGCCCTCAGGCCGGCTTCCTTTTGAACTACAAACGCAAAGAAGCCGGCCCTCAGGCCGGCTTCTTTGTGGCCGAAATCGTGAACAGCGGCTCGGCAGGCCTATCACTCGACGTTCTTGGCCTGTTTCTTCGCTCGTTTCTGCGCCTGAACCGCTGCCTCCCTGTGCTCAGCAATCGGCTCGGATCTGATCCGACTGTATCAGATAATCACCCCAGCGGGAAGACAATTTCTTCCAAGTCCATCGACTTCACGTTATCGTCTCACCGCTGCACAAACAGCATCGACTTCCGGCCCTAATCGAGTTCGACGCCATTCGCGTACCATCAAGGGTGACAGAGAGGACCTGATATGAGTAGCCCGCAGTCGCTGGCCAATACGCTTGCCCGAACCAGCTTCTTCAGTGGTTTGGACGAAGACGAGTTACTGACACTGGCCGCTCATGCCAGATCGACGCATTACGAACAGGGCCAATCGATACTGACCCAGGGCCAGCCCGCCGAAGCGTTTTACCTCATCATCGAAGGACGGGTGGCCGTCGAGGTACCGACACCTGAGGACGCGCTGGCGGTTCAGGAACTCGGTCCCGGCGACATACTCGGCGTATCGTGGATGGTGCCGCCGTACTACTGGCGCTTCTCCGCACATGCCGTGACCGACGTCAACGCGATCAGGTTCGATGGCAGGGAACTGCGGATCGATGCCGGACTCGATCGCAAGTTGCATGACGATCTGTTGACCCGGATGGTCAATGTCATGGCGCAACGCCTCCAGGCGGCTCGCATGCAAATGGTCGAACTGCACCGAACGATCCGCGCCAAATAGCCGCCGGCGGTTTACGTTCCAACTCGCCCGGGTAAGAGCGTTCCGAACGTCAGCAGAAAGGCTATTGCGTGCAGTTGTCGACCCAGAGCGGAGGAGAAGATCCGACCGTCATTCCTGAACAACCCACGAACCAGATCGAAGAAACCCTGGGAAACATCATTGAGGCTTTCCTCGAAGCGGTACCCCGGATTGGTATCGCAATCGTGGTACTGGTCGCCACCTATCTGCTCGCCAGAGGTGCGCGGACGCTCCTCCGATCGCGGCTACTGGAGGATCGCAGCGAAAGCTTCGCAAGAGTCTTCTCCAAACTCGGCTTTGCGCTCGTGCTCATCGCCGGCACGCTGATTGCCATCACCGTCGCCTTCCCAAGCATCAAACCCGGGGACCTGCTGGCCGGACTGGGCGTCTTCTCGATTGCAATCGGATTTGCGTTCCAGGACATTCTCTCAAACCTTCTGGCGGGTGTGCTGATACTCATTCGCCAACCCTTCGAGATCGGCGACCAGATAGAGGTCAACGGCCAGCAAGGCTCGGTGGAAGACATCACCATCCGCGAGACCCAACTCAAAACCTTCGGCGGCGAAAAGATCGTCATACCCAACGCCGAGGTCTACCAGAGCGTCATACGGGTCCAGACCGCGTATGGTCCTAAGCGAACGGTCCTGGCGATTGGCCTCGACGATCATGAGGACCAGGACAATGCAACCGACGTCGTCCTGAGTGCCGTCACCTCGGTCGATGGTGTCAAGTCGGAACCGGCGCCCCAGGTCTACTTCACCGGGTTCGGCGAATCGACCACCGATTGCGAAGTCCGCTACTGGACCGATCCAGAACAAGCCGAGGTCCGACGAGTCCAGGATCAGGTCGTGCGAGCCGTGTCGAGGGCCCTCAAAGAGGCAGCAATCGACATGCCCTCTCCGATCCGCGAAATGGATGCCCGCCCAGGTATGAAGGAAGCTCTCAAGCGGGAGGCAGCGGTCGGCAGCGCCTGAGTCGGAATCTCTGGTTTAAGCTCGCTCCGAAGGGAGCGACGCATGAGTTTCTTTGCAGATGTCAGCAACATCACATTCGAAGGTTTGGACTCGACCAACCCTCTCGCCTACAAGGTCTACGACCCGGATCGGGTGGTTCTCGGCAAGCGGATGGAAGACCACCTCCGAATAGCCGTTTGCTACTGGCACTCGTTCAACTGGCCCGGCAGTGATGTGTTCGGAGCCGGTACGTTCGATCGACCCTGGCTCGAAGATCCCACCAGCATGGAGGCGGCCAAGCGCAAAGCCGATGCTGCGTTCGAATTCGTCGAGAAGCTCGGCGTTCCCTTTTTCTGCTTTCACGACGTTGACATGGCGCCGGCAGGCAAGACCTTCGCTGAATCGTCGCGCAATCTGGACGAGATGGTCGACTACGCCGCAGCGCACATGGAACGCACGGGCATCAAGTTGCTGTGGGGCACCGCCAACCTCTTCTCACACCCCCGGTACGCCGCAGGCGCCTCCACCAATCCCGATCCGGAGGTATTCGCATATGCCGTTGCCCAGATCAAGCATGCGATTGACGCCACCCATCGACTGGGAGGAGAGAACTATGTCCTCTGGGGAGGGCGAGAGGGCTACGAAACGCTCCTCAACACCGATCTCAAACGGGAGGAACGCCAGTTCGCCCGCTTTCTCGAGATGGTCGCCGAGTACAAGCACTCCATCGGTTTCAACGGCACGCTGTTGATCGAGCCGAAACCCCAGGAACCGACCAAGCACCAATACGACTACGACAGTGCAACCGTGCTCGGTTTTCTCGAACGCCACGGTCTCGAGGACGAGTATCGAGTGAATATCGAGGCCAACCACGCGACGCTGGCCGGACACAGTTTTCACCACGAGATCGCCGTTGCGCTCGCGGGCGGCATTTTCGGCAGCATCGACGCAAACCGGGGCGACTACCAAAACGGGTGGGACACCGATCAGTTTCCGAACTCCGTAGACGAACTCTCCCTCGCTCTCTATGAGATCGTGAAGGCAGGGGGTTTCGAAACCGGCGGTTTCAACTTCGATACCAAGCTGCGGCGCCAGAGCATGGCACGCGATGACCTGTTTCATGGCCACATCGGGGGCATTGATACGCTCGCCCGAGCCCTTCTGGTGGCAGAGAACATGATCAACGACGGATCACTCGCCGGCCTGGTCTCCGACCGCTATGCAGGCTGGCAGAGCGCGCTTGGCGAGGAGATCATGAATGGAGCCGGTCTCGTCGAGATTGCTTCGAAGGTGGAATCAGGCGCCATCGACCCCGATCCGGTTTCGGGTCGCCAGGAGCAGCTGGAGAATCTCGTCAACCAGGCAATCTGGACAACTCGATAACCGATGCCGTACGTCATCGGGATCGACACCTCGACGACAGCGACCAAGGCAATACTCGTCGACGAATCCGGACGGGTTGCAGCCACCGGGGTTGCCGAATACGACGTGCAGACTCCGCGACCATTGTGGAGCGAACAGGATCCCGCTGCGTGGTGGTCGGCGACCATCGACGCGGTGCACAACGCCATGTCGGGTATCGACGCAGCTGAGGTGACTGCGGTCGGTCTCACGGGACAGATGCATGGACTCGTGCTGCTCGATCGCAACGACGACGTCGTACGCCCCGCCATCCTCTGGAATGATCAGCGTACGGCGGCGGAATGCGATGAGATGCGTCAGCGAGTCGGGCGTGAGCGCCTCATCCAGATAACAGGGAATGACGCCCTAACTGGCTTCACGGCCCCGAAGCTGCTCTGGGTGAGAAACAACGAACCCGATGCCTACGGCCGAGCAACCACCATGCTGTTGCCGAAGGACTACGTCCGGTTGAAGCTGACAGGGATTCACGCGACTGATCGAGCAGGTGGCGGGGGCACCCAGCTGTTCGACCTCGCTGGCCGCACGTGGTCTGAGGAGCTGCTCGACAATCTCGATATCGATCCCGGGATCCTGCCACCAACCTTCGAGGGCACTTCGATAACAGGCCGCGTGACCGACGATGCTGCCTATGCCACCGGGCTCGCACCAGGAACTCCTGTAGTGGCCGGCGGAGGAGACCAGGCTGCGTCGGCGGTTGGGACGGGAGCCATCGAGCCCGGGATCGTCACCGTCTCGTTGGGTACGTCCGGGGTCGTATTTGCAGCTACGTCCGAGCCGAGTTTCGAGCCAGAGGGGCGGGTCCATGCTTTCCCGCATGCGATTCCGGAGCGATGGCACATGATGGGTGTCATGCTGTCGGCAGCGGGAAGCTACCGGTGGTTCCGAGATACCTTCGCCGACGGCGTCGACTTTCGAGAACTCGACAATGAGGCGGCCACCGCCCCGCCCGGAAGCGATGGTCTTGTTTTTCTTCCCTATCTCAGCGGCGAGCGCAGCCCGCATCCCGACCCGGATGCTCGGGGGGCGTTCGTCGGACTAACCGTACGCCATGACCGCTCCCGCCTGACCCGATCAGTGCTGGAGGGCGTTGCGTTCGGCCTGGCCGACATTCTCGATCTGATGGTGGAAGCAGGCATCGATCGCCCCCCGGCGGTGCGAATATCGGGGGGAGGTGCGAAAAGCATGCTGTGGCGCCAGATCATTGCCGACACCCTCGGCGCCACCGTCGAGACCGTCAACACCGTCGAAGGCGCCGCATATGGTGCCGCCATCCTCGCGGCCATCGGAGGCGGATGGTTCGACGACGCACAATCGGCGATCGCGACATGGATCTCCGTCACCGATTCCGTTGAGCCCGGCACGGCTTCGGCGACATACTCCGACATGCACTCTCTCTATTCAGGACTGTATGAGGCCTTGAGGCCGACCTTCACTGCCCTTGCTCCAACAGCTCTTTGAGACGCCCGTAGTCCCTCTGAATCGAACGATTAGCCAGTGGCCTGGTGAGGGGAGCAAGGACCCCAAGCAGACCCCGGGGTTCTCCCTTGATAACCGCGCTGACCCGGCAACTGCCGATATCCACTGCCTCGACGGTGCGCGTGATATCGAGCGGAAACGTGCTCTTCGTCGAGGTGATCCGAATTCGTTTGCCCGGTTCGAACTCGACCACCTCAAACGCAGTCTCAATCTCCCGTCCCAGAAATCCTGCAACCTGTGCATAGGTGGAACCAACGCCGATAGGCGGTGGACTGGTCCATCGAGATGATTTCATGCCGTTTTGCCATCGAGGATTGTTTTCCATGTCCGACACGAACGCAAAGACTTCCGCAGCAGGACGGTCGATCTCCACGGTTGAGGCCATTGCGATCATACGCCCATTTTGGCATACGCCGAATTTGATGTTTGGTCTGACGGATGCGGGGGTATCGAGTCGTGGCAACGCGAGTCAGTATGTGAAGGGAGCACGACTCATGGACGCCATTTCTGTCCTCACCGACGACCACCACAAGGCCCGCGGGCTTTTTACCGCGTTCAGGGCCGCATCCGAGGCCGACGATGCCGAACAGATGGGACAGGTCGCCGAGAAGATTTTCGAGGAGCTCGATACGCATACGGCCATCGAAGAGCGCGTGTTCTATCCGGCGGTGAAGAAGGCTGGAGGATCAAAGCTCGAAGAGCTCACGGACGAAAGCAACGAAGAGCACCATGTCGTCGATGTCCTGATGAAGGAACTCAAGGATATGTCGCCGTCAGACCCGGCCTATCCCGCCAAGATGACCGTCCTCATGGAAAACGTGGAGCATCATGCCGGTGAGGAAGAAAAGGAAATGTTTCCGCAAGTGAAAAACCTGTTTTCGGAGACACAGCTGGAAGATCTCGGTGCGGCGCTTGATCGCGAAAAGCACGTCTACCGGCTGGAAAACAAGAGCGTCGACGAACTTCAGAAAGAGGCGACCGAACTCGAGATTGATGGTCGCTCCAGCATGGATCGGAATGGGCTGGTCTCGGCGATCCTGGCGGAGTACGAGGTCTAGAAAGCCTCGCTATCCAGAATCCGGCTTGCCGGAGCCGCCCGACTTGTGGTGCCGGATTTCTTCCAACTCGGCCGCTTCGAGCAACGCTTCTGCCTCGATGCTGGCCGGGATGGAAACCTGTTTCTCGATCTTCCTGGCAACCTTGTGTTCGGCCTTTTCGAGCTTTTGCGCCCGCTTTTGATCAGGATCCTTCTTGGCCATCATGTTCCTTTCAAGTTGCGATTGGGGTATCAGCTCAGCGCAGGCATAACGGCATCGCCATATGCGTCCAGCGTGACCTCTTGAGCGTCGTGCATCAGATAGATCGCGAACTGGTCAACGCCCAGTTCCCGCAACTCCTGCATGCGTTCGATGTGCTTGTCCACGGGTCCAAGAACACAAAACCGGTCAATGACCTCGTCGGGTACGAAGTCGGTCGATGGATTGCCCGCCTTACCGTGGTGGTCATAGTCGTAGCCCTCCCGGGCCTTGATGTATTCGGATAGCGCAGCCGGGACCATGTCGGATTCGGTGCCGTACCTGTCGACCAGGTCGGCAACGTGATTACCCACCATCCCGCCGAACCACCTCACCTGGTCACGCTGTTGCTCGAGGTTGTCCCCGACATACGCCGGAGCGGCGACGCAGATCTTGATGTCGTCGGGATTGCGGCCTGCGTCGCTGGCCGCCGAGCGCATGAACTTGACGGTCCACTCGACGAGATACGGATCAGCAAGCTGCAGAATGAACCCATCGGCTTTCTGGCCGATGAGAGTCAGCGCGCGGGGCCCGTATCCGGCCACCCACATCGGCAGATCCCAGCCGTCTCCGACCCAGGGCATGTTGAACGTCTTGTCGCGATAGGTGACTTCCTTGCCCGCGACGAGATCCTTGATGACCGCCATCGACTGCTCCATCGTGGCCAACCTGGTCGGCGGGCGACCGATATATCGAAGCGCAGAGTCGCCGCGCCCCATTCCGCAGACCGTCCGACCTCCGCTCATCTCGTTGAGCGTCGCGAACAACGATGCGATGACCGTCCAGTCTCGAGTGCCAGGGTTCGTCACCATCGGACCGACGACCATCTCGGGGTTCTCGGCGAGCATTCGGCTGTAGATCACGAAGGGTTCTTGCCAAAGCACATGCGAGTCGAAGGTCCACCCGTATGTAAAACCGTTGGCAGCCGCACGCCGCGTCAACTCGAGCACGCGGGAGGCCGGTGGGTCGGTTTGCAGTACTACACCAAAGTCCATAGAGCTCCTCGATCGTCTAGATCAGGTACTGGCTGGCGCCGCGGCGCAGATACTGGCCGTCACCAGGGGCCCCGTGATACTCGTTGTTCTCGATGATGACCCGCCCACGCGACAGCACCGTCTCGACCGAACCGGGCACCTCCCTACCCTCATATGCCGAATAGTCGACGTTCATGTGATGCGAGTCTGCGCTTATCGTGCGCGGAGTTCCGGGATCGAAAACGACGATGTCGGCGTCGGAGCCGATGGCGATCGTGCCTTTCTGCGGATACATTCCGAACATCTTGGCCGGCGTGGTCGAGCAGATTTCTACCCACCGGTTGACGTTCAGACGTCCCTCGTCGACGGCTCCCTGGTAGATCAGCTCCATGCGTGGCTCGACTCCTGGCATCCCGTTCGGAATTTTCGAGAAATCTCCCTCGCCGAGCTTCTTCTGCGTTCCCAGGATCGGATGATCGTTGAAGCAGAACGGGCAATGGTCGGTAGACACTATTTGAAGATCGTTTGTGGCAAGTCCCTGCCATAGAAATTCCTGATGACCATCATCCCGTGGCCGGAGCGGCGGCGAACACACATATTTGGCACCTTCGAAGCCATTTCCGAGATCCGACAGAGCAAGAAACAGATACTGGGGACAGGTCTCTGCAAATACATTCATACCCTCATCCCGGGCCATCGTCACCTCGGCCAGAGCTTCGGCAGCCGAGAGATGAACGATGTAGAGCGGCGCACCAGTCAACTCGGCGAGCCGTATGGCCCGGTGGGTTGCTTCACCCTCCAATATGGAAGGCCGGGTGATCCCGTGATAGATGGGATCGGTCTCGCCCCTGGCCAGTGCTTGCTGAACCAGCACGTCGATGGCGATCCCGTTTTCAGCATGCATCATGATCGTGGAGCCGTTCTCGGCTGCCTTTTGCATCGCCAGGACGATTTCGCCGTCTGTGGAATAGAACACGCCGGGATACGCCATGAACATCTTGAACGACGTCACGCCCTCGTCAACCAGCATGTCCATTTCTTTGAGCGTTTGCTCGTTGATGTCGCCGGTGATCATGTGAAATCCATAGTCGATTGCGCAATTGCCGTCGGCCTTCTGCATCCAGGCTTCAAACCCGTCCATGGCCGACTCACCTTTCACCTGTACAGCGAAGTCGACGATGGTCGTCGTACCTCCCCAGGCAGCGGCCCTCGAACCGGTCTCAAATGAGTCTGAAGCGTTGGTCCCGCCAAATGGAAGCTCCATGTGAGTGTGAACGTCGATGCCGCCCGGGATGACGAGCTTTCCAGACGCATCGATGACCTTGTCAGCGCCCGCTTCCCATTCGTGGCTACCCGGCGATGCGAGCGCCACAATCTTCTCGCCATCGATCAGCACATCGGCCGACATCTGCTCGGTGGACGTTACAACCGTCCCGCCCTTGATAACTGTCTTCATGGGTGTCCTCCTGTCTCTTTGGCTTGATCTATGGCTAGCGCAAGCTTCTCGAATCCCTCGTCGGCTTCTTCCTCGGTGAGGGAAAGAGGCGGCGCAACCCGGAGTACGTTGCCGAACAGACCACCTTTGCCAACAAGGAGTCCATTCGCTTTTGCGTTTTCCATCACCCGGGCGGTGACCTCGGGAGCCGGATCTCTGGTCCCGGGCTTGACGAGCTCAACGCCGATCATCAGTCCCTTTCCGCGTACTTCTCCGACAGGCGAATCGGAGTCGTCAACGAGGTGATCGAGCCTCGACTTGAGGTGATTACCTACCTTGTGTGCGTTGTCCTGCAGGTTGTGCTCGAGCAGGTAGTCGAGGTTGGCCAGAGCTCCAGCTGTCGCCAACGGGTTACCGCCAAACGTCGAAACCGAGTTGGCATTGATGGAATCCATGATCTCAGCTCTCGCGATGACTCCTCCCATCGCCAGCCCATTCCCAACGCCTTTCGCGAACGTGATGATGTCGGGCGTGATTCCGTGCGCCTCGTAACCCCAGAAGTTCTCACCGGTTCGACCCCAGCCGGTCTGAACCTCATCGGACACGTACAGGATGCCGTTTTCGTCGAGGACATCTTTGAGCGCGCCCAGGTATCCGTCAGGTGGAGTGACGAATCCGCCAACTCCCTGAATTGGTTCGGCGATCATTGCGGCAACGTCGCCTGACGTTGCAACATTGAGCATGTCTCGAAGATCATGCACGCCGGCAGCGATGAACTCATCGTCCGGAAGGTGCCCGAAGGGGCTCCGATACTTGTAGCCGTTGTGGATGTACGTGACGCTGAGCGGCGACAAGCTCGTCGGTGACCACGAACGGTTGCCGGTGAGCGAAACTGCCGCAAACGATCGGCCGTGGTAGCTGTTGCGCAGTGCCAGAATCTGGTTCGATTTCCGATAGATGGTCGAAATCATCATGGCTGCGTCGTTGGCTTCGGTGCCGGAATTCGTGAAGAACACCTTGGCGTCGGGAATGCCCGAGAGGTCTGCCAGTCGCTCCGCAAGCTCGATCTGCTGTTCGATCAAATAGAGCGTCGAGGTGTGCATCATTCTCGTTGCCTGCTGCTGAATCGCGGCCACAACCGATGGAATCTTGTACCCGGTCATGGTTGTGAGAATGCCACCGAAGAAATCGAGATATTCGTTGCCCTCGGCATCTGTCACACGCCGCCCATCGCCGTCGACAATGGCGATTGGCTCCTCGTAATACAGAGCCAACCACGCAGGGAGCACTCGCTTGTGCCGAGCAAGCAGCTCTTCGTGCACTCCCATTAGGGTGCGACGAGGGAGCCGTAGGCGTCAGGCCGGCGATCGCGATAGAAGGCCCACTGCTGGCGAACCTCCTCGATCATGTCGAGATCCAGGTCCCGGACCACCACTTCTTCGTCGGTGTCGCTCGCAGGCTCGCCGACTGTCTGGCCACGGGGATCAACGAAGTATGAGGAGCCGTAAAAGTCATTGTCTCCGTAAGGTTCCTTGCCGACGCGGTTGATCGCACCGATGAAATACTCGTTGGCGACCGCAGCAGCCGGCTGTTCGAGGTTCCAGAGGTACATCGAAAGGCCCCGGCTGGTCGCCGAGGGATTGAAGACGATCTTGGCGCCCGCCAATCCAAGGGCTCGCCATCCCTCCGGGAAATGGCGGTCGTAGCAGATATAGACACCGATCCGACCAACGGCCGTGTCGAAAATCGGATAACCGGTGTTTCCCGGTCGGAAGTAGAACTTCTCCCAGAAACCTTTCACGTGCGGGATGTGCGTCTTGCGGTATTTGCCCAGGTACGAACCGTCGGCATCGATGACGGCCGCGGTGTTGTAGTAGAAGCCCTCTTGTTCGGCTTCGAAGATGGGAACGACGAGCACCATCCCGGTTTCTTTCGCAAGCTCCTGCATACGTTTCGTGGTCGGTCCGTCCGGAATCGGCTCGGCGTAATCGAAATGCTCATTCTCCTGAACCTGACAGAAATAGGGCCCATAGAAGAGCTCTTGAAAGCACAACACCTTGGCGCCGTCCGCCGCTGCCTGTTTGGCGAGCTCGGCGTTTCTGTCGATCATCGATTCTTTGTCGCCGGTCCATTCGGTCTGAATAATCGCCGCTCGCACAATATTGGCCATTTATGCCCTCCGTGGATCGTCATGGGGCGGAATACCACCTTTCATGAAACATTACGCCATCGGCTGCCAAGTCGCACGAATGGCGACGCTCAAGAAAGGTCGATGTGGGCCGCGGTGGGGATCAGGCGCGTTTCTCCGGAGACGGCGTCGATGACCAACACCTCCGGTAACGATCCCCCCGGATATGACACAGGCGCAACGATGAACGCACCGTCGAAATCGACGTCGCCGATGACACCATCCGGCGGCCCGCTCCACGAATCCAGTTGGCGGCCGGAGGCCACGTCGACCAACGCCACATGGCGCGGGGTGTGCAATTCGGTTTCCAGACCGACAGCCGCAACAGAGCCATCGGGGCTGAGCGCCACGGACGTGTACGTTGCGCCGCCATCGCGGGTCGAACTGATGAGCTCTAGATCCCGATCGTAAAACTCTGCCCAGAGACTGTCTCCTACTCCCACCATCACCGCGAGCGTGCCGTCGACCGCATCCACCGGACCGAAAAAACCCTCGTTGTCGCTCGGGACGATTATCGGCTCTACGTCGAGCGAGGCGATGTCGAGTTCGAACAGATCGTCGTCCCCTGCCAGATAGGCGACCTCCCGACCGTCGAACACTCCCGATCCGACGAACCAGATGTCATCGAGTTGGAGGCGTTCACCTTCGAATTCCCCGAGGAGATCCTCGATATTGATGCTTGCATTTGGATACGATGAGAGCCCCCATCGATTGAGGACATCTGCGTATCCGAACCGGGCCGTCCACCATCGTGCCCACTGATCCTCCGGCGATGACGGTCCTGCAATCTGCACGGCGTCATACCAGATGACGACACCCCTTTCCTCACCGAAGATCCGCTGCGTGAGAGATGCTCGCCCGGGTCCTGAGCCCGAGGGTGGTACATCGCCAAGAGTGAGGATGCCCTCAAACTGGCCGACCCGGACCTGCCACTCAACCGGGCCGGCGTCCGATTCGAAGCGTACCGTTACGGTGACGAGCCCATCAGACTGATCGGCAGCGATGATCTCATACGGCGCGGCGCACAGTGCCGCTGCGCAGTAGGTCTCCAACAGATCCGCTATCGGCGCCTCTCCCCCGAGCCCGCCTCCAAGCGCGTTCTCGACTTCCGGAGCCATCCCCTCGTTGATCAAGAGCCCTGCTGCTATCTCCCAGGCGCCAGTTCCTGCTGACTCCAGGAATTCCTCGACCACGAGAATGGACTCCCGGACCGGAACGAGGATTGGATCCGGAGGTAGCGGATTGAGATAGTCATCGAGCTCCTCGATCGGGCGGATGTCTGCCGCGAACGACCTCGCGAAATCCTGGACCGCATCGGGTTGTTCTCCGGCGAGGACCTCCACATCCAGAAGACCACAGCCGGCAGGGCCAGGAATGGCAAGGACCATCCGCACGCCATCTGCGATGTCGTCGATATGCAGGATCGGATCTTCTTCGGGTGTTGCTGCGAACGCCAGCGGCGCAGCCGGCCATCGCGCTTCGATCGTCAGACCGAGCGATTCGTCGATCCAATACCGGGCCTGCTGGCCATCGCCGGGTGGACTCCCCTGTGGTCCGGGTCCGGGCAGCCCCTCCACGGGATCGAGGCCCGGATAAAATATGGGAAACCGGTCGCCACAGGATGGTGTAGTGACGGCCGTGGATGTCGTAGAGATGGTCGTCGAGTTGAGAGTGCTGTTTGGCTCCTCGAGCACCACATCCTCGCCGCAGGCCGCGACGAGAATCGCAAGAATCAAAGCTGCTACCGCCGTTCGCTCTCGCATGAGCTTGTGACGTTACCGAAGTCGCATCAGGTTCCTCGCCTACGCTCCAACTGCTGGAAGCCCCGACGTCGAGTTCATCTTGCGAAACCTGGAAAGGGTCTCGATGGCCATGCGGTCGCAATCGACCTCCGATCGTGAGAGCGAGTTCATGTACTGGAAGCAATGGAATGCTTCGTGGGCCGTGATCGCCACGAGCTCTTCAACGGGTCCGGCAATCTCAATCGGCACCGTCTTTCGATACCGGAGTGTGACGGGATAGACCGTACGATCAGAACCGATCGTCAGGGAGATCAAATATTCGCAGCCAGGGAGTGCGGAAAAGGGAATCCCATCGTAGGCCCAGCCCTTTACTCCCGGCTCGGGGGGACCGGAAAGCTTCGACATCTCACCGACCCGGTTGGCGCGGGCGTAGGAGACTGCCCTCCCCTTCTGCTTGAACGTGACCATCCGGCCCCGATGCTCGACACCGAAAGCAACTGCCTTCCCTGCTCGTTTGACTTTCACATGAACCCGGCGTGCATCGCAAGCGAGAACGGACTCCACCGTCCAGGCGACGATGCGAGCCAAATCGATTGACCTGCCGCCAAACGATTTGGAAACGGTGACAACCGCCGGGGAGCTTTCCGGCGCCAGATTTTCTGAGTGTTGTTTCATCGGTCGCGACCCTACCGATCGCCCCTGACAAATCCGGTCACATCGGGAATGTCCGAATACGTCCGGCTTTTGCGGTACAAATATGCGACACTGGATCCATGACAGAACGACTCCAGGCGGTGGTCACCACCGGCATCTACTGTCGAGCAAGCTGCTCGGCCAGACCGGCTGCCCGCAACGTTCACCCCGTGAGCTCCCCCGTTGCAGCCGAAGCTGCAGGGTATCGACCTTGTCTCAAGTGCCGCTCGGACCGGGTTCACGCCGATCCCAATGTGGAATCGGCCGAAGTGACCCGTGCCATGGCCATGATTTCAGACGGATACCTCGATCGTCACACCGAGGCCGACCTCGCCCATGCGGTCGGCTACTCGGCTCGCCAATTGCGAAGGCTGTTCGAACTGCAAATCGGTGCCACGCCCGACTTCGTCGCACGATCGCGTCGGGCGCATTTCGCTCGCAGGATGCTCGACGAAACCAACCTGACGATCACCGAGATTGCGTACGCATCCGGTTTCAACAGCCTTCGCCAGATGAATCGGGTGATCAAAGACATCTTCGCATTCACCCCAACGCAATTGCGGGCGAAGCGCCGACGCAATCAGTCGTCTGCAACCGATGGCGGTCTGACGTTGACCCTCGAAGCTCCGCCGAGCGCTGCGGACATCATCACCTACCTCGCGCCCAGGTCCATCCCGGGGGTCGAGCAAGTCGTAGACGATCGCTATCTGCGCACGATCGTTTCGTGCGGGCACCCCGGCGTGATCGAGGTCGCGGCGAATGGCGGCGGAACTCTCGAGATCACTGCCCATCTCCCCACGTTCGCATCGCTGGTCGACGACATCGCCGCAATCAAGCGAATATTCGGGGTCATCCCTGATCTCTCGGCGGACAGACACCTCGAGCACGATCCAATCCTTGGTGATCTGGTACGACGCAGGCCCGGTTTGCGCATGCCGGGCGCATGGGATCCCTTCGAAATCGCGGTGAGGATCGTGATCGGTCAGCACATCTCCGTGCCGGGAGCAACCACGATCACGGGACGTTTGGTCGGGCGCCTTGGTTCGCCGATCGAAGCCACGGTTTCGTCAGGCCTCACCCATACGTTTCCAACACCCGGCGCCGTCGCCGGCGGGGATCTCTCCGGCCTTGGCCTCACCCGGAAACGAGAACAAACCTTGCGTTCGCTGTCGGGACTCGCCGAGACCGGCTGGTTCGATGCACTCCGTGGTCGCTCGTTGCAGGACCTCACCGATGAACTGGAGGAGTTGCCGGGCATCGGTCCCTGGACGTCCAACCTCATCGCTGCCCGAGCCTTCGGTCACCGGGATGCGTTTCCGGCCTCGGACCTTGGTCTGAGGAAGGCTGGAGCCGCACTCACAGGGCGTCCGGCAACGCTCAATGTTCGCGAAATGACACGACTGGCCGAGGACTGGCGCCCCTATCGGGCGACGGCTGCGGCCCATCTATGGTTCTCAGGAGCAGCATGAATCACTTATCGATTGCCACCAAGCCAAGCCCGGTCGGAGTTCTCACACTGATCGCTTCCGAATCGGGCTTGCGAGCGATTCTGTGGCCGAACGACAAGCCGGGGCGCGTTCGGTTCGCCGAGGATCTCGTCGAGGATGCGTCCAATCCATATATCCGCAAAGCCTCCGACCAACTCGATGAGTTTTTCGCAGGCAAACGCGATGCCTTCGACATCCCGCTGGATCTGGTCGGAACGGATTTCCAGATCGCGGTATGGACCGCGCTGCAGCAGATTCCCTTCGGCGAGACCACCTCGTATGGGACTATGGCCGAAGATCTCGGCAAGCCCACCGCTGCCCGAGCTGTCGGCGCCGCCGTTGGTCGCAATCCGCTATCCATCGTCATCCCCTGCCATCGTGTGGTAGGCAAGAACGGCAGCCTCACCGGATTTGCGGGCGGACTTGACGCGAAGGTGAGCCTTCTGGATCTCGAGTCGAGGAGATAAACCCCCGCCTGGCTTAGCCTCGGAGCATGGTTCCACGGTTCGTGCTTCCGGGCGGCCGCTTTGGTTGCGATTCCCCCGCCGATCTCATGCGCCTCGCTTTTGGCGCAGGATGGATGGTGAACGTGCGGGGCCGAATCGTCGGCGAAGACCTCCGGAGTTGGAGTTCCGACGCGTTGTCACATCTCCGTGTTCGCCTCACGATCAATGGTCTCGAACACATTGAGCCTGAAACCACCTATGTCGTCGTCGCAAACCACGAGAGCTTTCTGGATCCGGTCGCGCTGCTACAGCTGCCGATCCGACTGGGTTTCGTTGCCAGAGATGAGTTGCTCGGCTGGCCGATCCTGGATCGACATCTCCAGCGTGACGATCACATCGTGCTGTGTCCCGAACGAGGTCTCTCGGCGTTACGGGTGCTGCTCCGTGAGGGATCCAGAATCCTGGGCGAAGGAACCAGCCTTGCTGCCTTTCCCCAGGGGACGTTGCTCGGCATCGAGACTGCGTTCTCTGTTGGCCCCTTCGAACTAGCGATGCGGGAACAGGCCGCCGTGCTGCCGGTGGCTTTGACCGGAGGGCACAAGGTGTGGGAGTACCCGTTCTCACCGACGGTGAGGTACGGCTGCAGCATGGCGATGAGCGTGCTACCGCCCGTATTGGTGAAAGATCCATACCGGGACGCTGATGCGGTCTCTAGCGCGATAAGGGACGAAGTCCTCCCTCACCCTTCCACCAGGCGCTTCCGGCCAGAAATCGACGGCTTTTGGGATGGGTACCGCTATGAGATAGATCCCAGCTTTCCGGAGCTTGCTGAAACGGTCGCCGCATGGCGGGCCCGGGAGGATGCACGTGGGCGCCCAACCTCCTAGTTTGGCTCCGCAAAACATTCGAACATCGAGGTCTACCTGTGAAACCGCTCTACTTCTCGCCTTCGCCACGAACTCGCCAATCGCCGTTCTTCAGCAAGACGCTCGAAGCGGGCGCTACCGCCGTGACCGTGTACAACCACATGATTCTGCCGAGCGCCTACTCAGGACCGGTCGCCGAGTACGACGCACTCGTCAACGGGGTGGCCATTTGGGATGTGGCGGGCGAGCGCCAGGTCGAGATCACCGGACCCGATGCCGCCCGACTCACGCAATACCTCTGCACTCGCGACGTCTCGCGGATGCAACCGGGCCAGGGTCGATACACCTTCATCTGCAACTATGACGGTGGCATCCTCAACGACCCGGTGTTGCTCAAGCTGTCTGAAAACCAGTTTTGGCTGTCGCTCGCCGACAACGACATCGGCCTGTGGGCCCAGGCAATCTGCAGAGAGGGTGGCTACGACGCAACCGTCCAGGAGCCGGATGTGTCGCCCGTACAAGTGCAGGGTCCAAAGAGCCTCGACCTCATCCGAACGGTGTTTGGAGATGAGATCGCCGGGCTCAAGTACTTTCGCTTTATCGAGACCGAGTTAGACGGCGTGCCACTCGTTGTCTCCCGAACCGGGTGGTCCGGCGAGTTCGGCTACGAAGTCTGGCTGCGCGATGGCTCGAAAGGCTCATGGCTCTGGGACCGCCTCTTTCATGCCGGGGCAGAACATGAAGCGATTCCTGGAGCACCGAATCAAATCAGACGGATCGAGGGCGGGATCCTGTCTTACGGTACCGACATGGACCCGTCGGTAAACCCGTTCGAACTCGGTTTCGATCGCATCGTGGACCTCGAGACCCCTGACGATTTCGTGGGGCGGGCCGCGCTCGAGGCCATCAAAGCCCGGGGTGTCGAACGCAGGCTGACTGGCGTCAGATTCGCGGAGAAACTGGCGGGAACCCCCACACACCTCGATGTATCCGTGCAGGGGCAGGTCGAGGGCTACCTCACCTCCATGGCCTGGTCTCCTCGATTCGAGGCAACGCTCGGCTATGTCATGCTTTCGGCAGCGCTTTCCACTCCAGGAACAGAGGTGGTTCTCCACACAACCGACGGCGACTTCGAAGGCGTCACGGAACCGATACCGTTCGTCGAATCAATCAAGTCGTAACCGGAAATACCGCCGAGAACGCGAAAACCATACTTAGCTATGAAACCTCTACTTCGGAGGTACGCCCATGGCAGCGCCATACCCAGCCGAGTTCGGAATCGGTTCCGGCTTCGGCAATCGCACATCCTGGCTGACAGACACTCCTGCCCGATTCCTGGCAGTTCTCGTCGTACCGGTGGTTGTAGCCGGTGCAGTTGTGGCTGCAATCAAGCCACCCAACCCGGCGACTTTGTTGACGCCGGGCGGAACGGGTGCGCTCGTCATATCGCTCGGCTCCGCCGCAACCCAGGTGAACGGATACGATTTTTCAACGGACAGCCCCGTGGAGATCACACTCATCACCGCCACCTCCAGCGCGTCTGAGTCGTTGACTACTTCGACCGGTGCATTCCAGTTCGCTCCGAACACACGGCCAGCAGCCGGTGACCGGATCATTGCTCACGACGGGACGTCAACCGCTGTGCTCGAAATCCCCGCGCTGACCCTTCTGGCGACGGACACCTCCATAACCGGAACAGCGACTCCGGGAACCACCGTCATGCTCAGTCTCGACCAGCCTGGCCTCGGGATGGTTGAAGCTCTCCTCAATGTGCCTCCGTCAGGTACCTGGTCGTGGTCGCCGACAATCAAGGTGACAGAATCGTCGAACGTCTACGTAGCAACCGAAGCTGATGGCGGGAGTACGGTTGAAGTGAACCTCACGGGAGCCGAGGCCATGGACGGATTCAGCCTCGAGTGATTTAGGATCCAGACGATGCTCCTTTTCGAAGGCGTGGGCGTCGCGCTTCTCACCATCTTCAACGCCGATCTCTCGATCGACACCGGAGCGAGTGCTCATCTGGCCGAGGTCCTCGTTCAGCACGAAGTAGCCGCAGTGATCGTTGCCGGAACCACCGGTGAGGCGTTCTCGCTCGATCGCCAGGAGCGAATCGCCCTGATCAAGGCCGTGAAAGCCAGCGTTGACGTTCCGGTGATTGCCGGTACCGGCGCCCCCTCGATCTGGCAAGCCGAGATGCTGACGAAAGACGCTCATCAGGCGGGTGCCGATGGCATGCTGGCCTTGACGCCGGCAGGCACGGCTGATCCCCGCCCTTACTACTCGGCTTTGCGTCAGGCCGCCGAAACCCGCTGGCTGGGCGGATATCACTTTCCAGCAATCTCGGGTCCCGGGATTGATCTCGAGGTTCTCGACGAGCTCGACATCGATGCCTGCAAAGACTCAACGGGTGACGCAGGCCGATTGCTGGCACAGGTCACGACGCATGCGACGCCCATCTACCCGGGCAGCTCGGCACTCGTGCTCATGGCTGGTCAGCTCGGCTCCCCCGGCGTGATCCTGGCCGCAGCCAATGCAGCGCCAGATCTTTGTGTCCGGGCATTCGAAGGCGACGTGGAAGCATTCAAAGAAATGGCCCCCATTCACGCTGCGACCAGCAGACGGCATCCGCACGGCATCAAGGCGGTAGCTGCTGAACGATTTGGCATTGCCGACTTCGTCCGGATCGCTTAGCTACTCAGCCCGTGCGGCGCCTTGTTCGCTCGCGGGTTGGTTCGGTTCGAACCTCACCGCCAAGGCGTTCGGCGATCTCTTCGGGCGTGGTGGACCCACCGGCCTGATAGGCGTCGACCGCCGAGCGGATGGCTGCGATGTGGGCAGGACCGGACCCACAGCACGATCCGATGATCCGGGCTCCGGCCCGCGCGGCCATTTCCACATAGTCGGCCATTGCCGATGGCGCGGTTGGATAGGAAAGCACCCCGTCGGAATACAGAGGAATACCGCAGTTGGCTTTCGCAACCACCACCGGATCAGCGCTGATCCCGGATCCCCGCATGTCGAGTGCAGCCTGGACGACATCCGACGGACCTATACCGCAGTTGGCGCCAAGGCCTGTCGGCGCGGGCGACTGCGCCCGGGCCCACGCGGCCACCTCCTTCGGCCGCACCCCCATCATCGTCCGCCCATTCGTATCGAAACTCATCGTCACAACCGTTGGCACTGAGACCGTGTTGGCCGCATCGAGCGCAGCCTGAGCTTCTTCGATACTCGACAACGTCTCGATCCAGATCACGTCCACGCCGGCATCAGCCACCGCCGCAATCTGTTCGGAGAACACTTCAAAACCCTCGTGATAGGAAAGCGGTCCGACCGGCTCATACAAATCACCCGTCGGCCCAACGGACGCGGCAACGGCGACCGGACGATCTGCACCGTCGGCAGCTGCACGCGCGATCGCCACGGCCGCCCGATTGAGCTCGGCAACTCGTCCCTCGGCGTTGTGAAGGGCCAGCCGAGCTCGATTTCCTCCAAATGTGTTTGTGAGAATGATGTCAGCGCCTGCGTCGATGAACTGTTGGTGAACCTTGCCGATCAGATCCGGTTCCTCGACATTGAGAAACTCGGGACAGCCTCCGCTCTCCAGGCCGAGGTCAAACAGGGAAGTTCCCATGGCGCCATCGGCAACCAGTATCGGATGTGCGTCGAGTAAGTCGGTAAACAATGAGCTGCTCATGATTCTCCTCGCGATCGGAGCTATGAAGCAGATAGAGCGGGGTGGGCCGCTTTAGCTGCATTTGTAACGCGCCCGCAAGCTGACAATCAAATCTGGCGCTGACAAGAACACTAGCCGCCGTCCACTCAGGCGCGGCGTCGTTTGACTTCCTCTATGAGAGCTGGAACCACATCATGGAGATCTGCCACGATTGCGTAATCGGCTTTGGTGACCATCGGAGCATCCTTGTCCGTGTTGATGGCGATGACGGTTTTCGCATTCATCATTCCCACCCAGTGCTGGATGGCTCCGCTGATGCCGCAGGCGAGATATACATCCGGCGCCACGACCGTGCCGGTCTGGCCCACCTGATCTCGATGGTTACGCCACCCGTTGTTTGTCACTACCCGGGAGCAGCCGACCTTGCCCCCGACGAGATCTGCCAATTCTTCGAGCATGTCGAAAGCCTCGGCCGAGCCCATGCCTCTGCCGCCGCTGACAACAATCGGTGCTGTGGCAAGCGTGATACCTTCTGCGGTGGTCACCCGATCCTTGATCATGGTGACTGTTGCAGACTCGTCGAGTTCTATCCGCTGTTCAATGACAGCACCACTCGCCCCGGCGCCTGCCATGGCCTCTACGGAATGAGGCGAAATCGTATACAACAGCATCGGTTCTTCGAACGCAGCAAGTTCATGTAGCGAACCACCCCACTGAAGCCGCAACACCTCACCGGGGTTGGTGAGCGCCAGCACATTGGCAGCCATCGGCAAATCCAGCCTGGCAGCGAGTTGGGCAATGACCTCGTTCCCGCGATCGGTCCCCGCAGCCAAAACCTCGGTGGCGCCGCCTGCAGTGACGACCTGGGCGAGGGCTTCGGCCCACGCATCCGGTCCGTAGTCATCGAGGAGATCGTGGGTGGCAATCGTGACTTGTGAGGCTCCGTAGTCCCCGAGTCCGGCCGCTGCCTGATCTGCGCCCTGTCCGACGACAACCGCCGTGACATCACCGCGAGTCCGCGCGAACGTCAACGCTTCGAGCGATGTCGGCTCGATCTCGCCGCGATCGTGTTCGACGAGCACGAACACGCTCACAGAATGCCTGCTTCCTCGAGCACATCGACGAGGGCAGGCGCTGCCTCCGGACCGGTTCCCAGGATCACAGTGGTTGTCGTCTGCTGCGGAGGAGTCACCAGCCTGATCAACGTCGGACCTCCTGGCCGATGCTCCGGAACCGAGGACACCACCTCCTTCTTCTTTGCAGCCATGCGTCCTTTGAGCGTCGGATACCGCGGCAGATTGATTCCCTCCTTGATGCCGACAACGGCGGGAAGGGGCAGCTCGAAGACCTCATTGGACGTGGCAGTTTCGCGTTTGGCGGTCACGACACCATCGCTGACCGCCACGCCCTTGATTCCATTGACCATGGGACGGCCCAGCGCGCGGGCGACCCGGATACCAACCTGGTATCCGCCGCTGTCTGCCGACTCGTTGCCGAAGAAGATCAGATCAAACGGTCCGTCGGCCTCGAGCTCGGCAATGCCGTCCGTGAGCGCCCGGGCGGTCGCCATCGGATCCCACGCTGAGCCATCGGTTGGCATCAAGCAGGCTTCGTCGGCTCCGACAGCGAGTGCCGAGCGCAGTTGCTCTTCGGCAGCCTCCGGACCCAGCGTCAACACCGTCACAGATCCGTTGTGTTGCTCGGCCTGCTGCACAGCCTCCTCGATGGCGCACTCCTCGTGCGGACTGATCGTGAAGCCCAGATTCGTGGGATCGATGGCCTGCGCATCGTCGGTCAGGTTGATCTTGGCCCCGGGAGCCGGAACCCGTTTGATGCAAACCAGAATCCGCATGTCAGAGTTTCATCCGGCTGTCGTCTGGATCAAACAAGGGGGTCGAGCCGGCAACCGCAACCTTGATCGGATAGAGCTCGTTCATGTACATCACCGAGAAGTCGGCTCCCTCGACGGCCAGATCGGTCGGGAGATAACCCATCAAGAGGTACTCGCCGAGAGATGGGCCGGCCCCGGCCGTCGTGACGTACGATGGCCGTCCTTTCGCGTCGACGATGCGCTCGCCAGCGGTCGTCAGAATCGGCTCGTTTCCGGAGGGAAAGCGCTCGATACCAGCAGCAGATGTCTGGTCTTGCATCGTGAAGGTGCAGAGGACAGCTGCCGGGCCTTCTTCTCGTGCCTTCACGTAGGCCTCTTTGCCAATGAAGTCGGCAGATTTGACCTTCGGCCGCGCGAGACCGGCTTCAACCGGGGTGTACTCGGACTCCAGTTCGGCGCCCATGAGACGATAGCCCTTTTCGATCCGACCGGTATTGCCATACACCCCTCCCCCGACGGGGCGTACGTTGTGGTCCTGGCCTGCTTCCCAAATCGTGTCCCACAGTTGTAGTCCGCGCTCCATCGGAACATATATCTCCCACCCCAGATCCCCTACGTAGCTGATGCGAAACATCAATGCTTTGACACCGCCGATGGTCACTTCCTTGGTCCTGCCGTACGGGAACGCCTCGTTCGATATGTCGTCTTCGGTGACAGACTCCATGAGCGCACGCGCGGCAGGTCCCCAGACTCCGAGCGTGGCGATCGCCGACGTCTTGTCTTCGAAGTGGACAGAACCGTCTTCGGGAAGATTCTTCTTGAACCAGTATGAGTCCCGGCCTCCGTCACCGCCACCCGTGACGATGCGGTAGTGCTCCTCTCCGAGCCGCATGATCGTGAGGTCCGATCGGAATCCGCCGTCATGCGTGAGAATCGGGGTATACACCGCCCGCCCTACCTCGACATCACACTGATTTACGGCCATACGCTGGATGTAATCGACCACTCCCGGGCCGGTGACATCGAAGATGGCAAACGCGCTGAGATCGACCATGCCCACGTGCTCACGGAGATGGAGATGCTCGGCATTGATGATCGGTGAATACCATCGTGCGTCCCATTCATGCTCACGTGTCGGTATGCGGTCTGCATGGGTTTCGACCAGATCCCGGTTGCTTTCGTACCACTGCGGCCGCTCCCACCCTCCGGCTTCGAAGAACACCGCCTCCAGCTCGCGTTCACGGACGTAGAAAGGACTGATGCGTTTGTTCCGATCCGAATCCCACTGTTCCCGAGGATGGACGATGCCATAGGTCTTGTTGAACGCCTCGCTGGTCCTTGCTTCGACATGATGCCAGGTCCGGGCATAGTCATAGAACCGGGCGATGTCACTGCTGTGCGGATCTATTTCCGGGTAACCGTGCGTCATCCATTCGGCCACGAGCTTGCCGATACCCGGGCCTTCCTTGATCCACACCGCAGCAGCCGACCACAGATTCTCGACCTCGACGGTCTCGCCGAGGAGGGGCATCCCGTCCGGTGTGAGCGAGAGCAGACCGTTGATGCCGTAGCGCATCTCAGCGTCACCGAGAAACGGCATGAGCTCGAGAGCCTGCTCCAGCTGAGGATCGAAATCATCCTGGGTGAGGGGCAGCTCGGTTGGCGACAGCCGGGCTTCCTCGATGGAAGGAATCGACTCCGGCCGGTGAAGAATCGGTCTGTGGGCATACGAGCCGACCTCCATGGACCCACCCGTCTGCCGCTCGTAGCAGAACGTGTCCATGTCCCGAACGATGGGGTATCCGATCTCGTTATTGGTCGCCTGCAGTATGTCGAGCGGGCCGACGTCGATCATCTGATGGACTGCAGGCGTCAAAGGAATGGTGGCCCCGGCCATCGCGGCGAGTTTGGGACTCCACACGCCGCAAGCGATGAGTACGTACTCGGCATCGATCATGCCCTTGTCGGTGAGCACACCGGCGACGCGACCATCTTCGACGATGATGTCCTCCACCTCGGTCACCGGTGCAATCGTGATGGCGTCGAGAGCCTGGGCCCGTTCGCGCATGATGGTGCCTGCTCGCAGAGAATCGACGACGGAGACCGACGGCGTATAGAACCCGCCGATGATGACAGACTCGTCAATGAAGGGAACCAGCTCCTTGACTTCTGCAGGCGACACCAGATGAGATTCGATTCCCCAGGCTTTCGCCGAGGTCATCCGCCTCCGCAGCTCTTCCATGCGCTCTTCGGTGCGGGCCACCTCGATGCCACCGCTGGTGGTGCTGACGCCCATCTCTTCGTACTGACGCTGACTGTCGAGCGTCAACATCGCCATCTCTTTGTTGTGGTCTACAGGGAAAATGAAATTGGAGGCGTGACCCGTCGAACCTCCCGGGTTTGGCAGCGGACCCTTGTCCAGCTGAACAATGTCACGCCATCCCATCTCGGCCAGATGTCCGACGATACAGTTGCCGACGATTCCGGCACCGATCACGACGACACTCGCTTGCTTCGGTAGCTCGGAATCACTCAATCGGATCACTCATTCGGGGCTCCTTGCCTGCGTTGCTGCCGCACGAGCGGCGGCAGAACACTACATATCACTCATGGGGAATTCCACTTGAGAACGGTGCAGACTTCAAAGGTTTTGATAGACAATCGGGCCTTCTGTGTTGTATCGTTTGTTCCGTCATGTAGCACTGTTCCGCATCGTGGAACTGCACCCCGGAACCGTCGAACGAGCAGGCCAAATGAGCGAAGAAGAACTCGACCTCAGCACGCTGAATGACGAAGAGCTGGTCGAGCAAATGCACGACGACCTCTACGACGGTCTTGCCGAAGAGATCGACATCGGTACCCGCATCTTGTTGGATCGTGACTGGACGGCGACCGATGTGCTCGAGAAGGCACTCGTGGAAGGCATGCGCATCGTCGGGATCGATTTCCGCGACGGCATCCTCTTCGTACCCGAGGTCTTGTTGGCCGCTAATGCGATGAAGGCGGGCATGGCGATCCTGCGACCGCTGCTTGCGGAAACCGGCGCCGAGTCCATCGGCAAGATCGTGATCGGCACGGTGAAAGGCGACATCCACGACATTGGTAAGAATCTCGTAGGCATGATGCTCGAAGGCGCCGGGTTCGAGGTCATCGACCTGGGGATCAACACCGACGTGGAAGAGTTCCTCAATGCCCTCGAAGAACACAGGCCTGACATCCTCGGCATGTCGGCTCTCCTCACCACCACGATGCCCTATATGAAAGTCGTGATCGATACGCTCGAGGAAAAAGGGATCCGGGACGACTACATCGTTCTGGTAGGCGGGGCACCGCTCAACGAGGAATTCGGCGAGGCGATTGGCGCCACCGCCTACTGCCGAGATGCAGCCATCGCAGCCGAGACGGCCAAGCGCCTGGTGATGGAACGCCGTGGCTCCGCCTGACGCCCCTCAGATATTGATTCTCGGTTGCGGAGCCCTGGCCCGTGAACTGCTTGATATCACGCATCGCAACGGGCTCGACCACATGACGGTCGAATGCTTGCCGGCGGTCCTTCACAACACGCCGGGAGACATAACGCCTGCCATCAAAAGGCGCCTCGACAGAGCACGGGGCCGCTACGACGAGATATTCATTGCGTATGGTGACTGTGGAACCGGAGGGCATCTCGACGCTCTCATCGAGGAATACGGAGTCCAAAGGCTTCCCGGAGCCCACTGCTATGAGTTCTTCACCGGGTCGGATCTGTTCGCCGAGATGTCTCGAGATCAGCTCGGAACGCTGTGGCTCACCGACTACCTCACCCGCCACTTCGATCGATTCATGTGGAGCGGACTCGGCATGGACAACCACCCGGAGCTCGTCGACATGTATTTCGGGAATTACACGCGGGTCGCATACATTTCGCAGAACCCCACGCCAGACCTTCTCGAACGCTCGGCGGAAATCGCCACCCGGCTGGGACTCAGCTACGAGCACGTTCATGTCGGCTATGGCGAGGCGGAGCCGAGACTCGTAGCACTGGGCGCCACACGGTGAACCTCACCACCATCTTCTGGAGAGATATTCCGGCCCAGGTCACGGGACAGGATGGCAAGATCAGACACCGTATCGAGTTGCCGCAGCGATTTCAGGTTGCGATCGACCGGGCCGCCATGGACGCCGGCATGATCGGAACAGATGAATATTTGGCGGAGTGGCGAAAGGAAACAGAAACCATCGAAACAGACAACCTCGAGAAGGCCGTTGCCCACCGGGCGGACGAACTCGACGCGGATTGGACATCGGACGTCCTCAACGCCTGCGTGTCCAATCTCGGCTATCTGGCTGGAAACGACGACGAAGCATGACCCGGACCTTGATCAGTAGCCCAACCCGAGAAGTCATCATCGGGTTCGATCAACCGTTCGTGATCATTGGCGAACGCATCAATCCCACGGGCCGGAAGGCACTCGCGGCCGAGATGAAGGCCGGAGACTTCAGCCGCGTCGAGAGCGATGCCGTGGCTCAGGTCGAGGCAGGCGCACAGATGCTGGATGTCAATGCGGGCATCCCACTCGCTGACGAACCGGCAATCCTCGCCAAGACCGTACAGCTAGTGCAGGGACTCGTCGATGTGCCACTGTCCATCGATTCGTCGATCGTCGACGCTTTGGAAGCAGGCCTCGCGGTATACCAGGGCAAGGCACTCGTCAATTCGGTAACCGGCGAAGATGAACAGATGGAGCGCGTGTTACCCCTCGTCGCCAGACATGGTGCCGCAGTCGTCGCCATAACCAACGACGAGACGGGGATCTCCGAGAACCCTGACGTGCGTTTCGAAGTGGCACGCAAGATCGTCAACCGCGCCGCCGACCACGGCATCCCTAAGGAGGACATCGTCGTGGATCCGCTCGTGATGCCCATTGGAGCCATGGGAACCGCAGGCCGCCAGGTGTTCCGCCTGCTCGGTCGGCTGCGAGACGAGCTTGGGGTCAACACCACGTGCGGAGCCTCCAATGTGAGCTTCGGGTTGCCAAACCGGCAGGGAATCAACGCCGCATTTCTCAACATGGCAATGGCGAGCGGCCTCACGTCTGCCATCACCAACCCCCTCGAAACCGAGATCCGACATGCGATCATGGCAGGCGACGTACTCACCGGCAACGACGCACATGCCAACGCCTGGATCGCCCTCCATCGCGACCCGAACGCGCCAGAAGGCGGACGGGCGAGGGGTCGCAGACGGCGCGCAACGGTCAGCGAGGGCTGACCCCTGAACGGCTCTGAAGTTCAGGTCGTTTTCACTCCATCGGGTCGTCGCGGCACATTCCCCGTCGGCACCACCGTTCTCGATGCCGCTCGCAGTCTGGGCGTCGACATCGATTCGGTCTGCGGAGGACGCGGAATCTGTGGGCGGTGCCAGATCACCGTCGGCTCCAATCCAAAGATCGATGCCGATGCGGACCGACTGAGCGGCAGGGGCAAAACCGAGCTCGAGTATCGAGGCAGGCGCCCGCTTGGTGACGACCATCGGCTTTCATGCGCGGTAACTGCGTTACGGGACGTCGTCATCGACGTGCCGCCCGGTTCTCAAGTCCACCGCCAGGTCGTTCGCAAGAGGGCAGGGGTCATCTCGATCGCAGTAGACCCGATCGTCCGCCTCTATTACATCGAGGTCGCGGCACCGAGCATGCACGAGCCCGCCGGAGATCTCGAACGGGTCATGACCGCATTGGAAGAGCAGTGGGAGGTCACAGGCGTCGTCCTCGAGAACCGGCTGCTGGCCGCTCTCCAACCTGCTCTCGCCAAGGGTGTTCGGTCCATCACAGTCGCAGTCCACAATGGGAACCGGATCATCGCTCTGTGGCCGGGCTTCCACGATGTGTCATACGGCGTCGCCTTCGATATCGGCTCGACGACGATCGCCGGGCACCTGGTCGACCTTGCCTCCGGACGGGTACTCGCCTCTTCAGGAAAGATGAATCCCCAGATCCGATTCGGGGAAGACCTCATGTCGCGGGTGAGCTACGTGATGATGAACCCGGGAGGTGACGCCGCCATGACGGGTGCGGTACGCGAAGCGATCAACGACATCATCGAAGGATTGGCCCTTGAAAGCGGAATCGACCGCAACGACGTTCTCGACATCACCCTCGTCGGAAATCCCATCATGCATCACCTCGTGCTGGGCATCGATCCCACTCCCCTGGGAACTGCGCCGTTCGCACTCGCAACCGACCGGCCTTTGACGCTCGACGCCGTTTCACTCGACCTGGACGCCAATCCCGGAGCCCAGGTCTATGTTTTGCCGTGCATTGCGGGTCACGTGGGTGCCGATACGGCGGGAGCCATTCTGTCAGAAGGTCCCCACCGGCGCGATCCGATCCAACTTCTGGTTGACGTCGGCACGAACGCCGAGATCGTGCTCGGCAATCGTGATCGCCTGCTGGCGGCGTCTTCACCGACCGGCCCCGCCTTCGAAGGGGCCCAGATCTCGTCCGGGCAGCGGGCAGCCGCAGGCGCCATCGAGCGGGTGAGAATCGATCGCGATACGCTCGAACCGAAGTATCGGGTCATCGGTCAGGACATGTGGTCAGACGAAGAGGGATTCGATGCCACGGAGGTCACGGGAATATGCGGCTCAGGAATCATCGAGGTCATCGCCGAGATGTTCCTGGCAGGAATCATCACAACCGATGGGGTCATCGTCCATCATGATTCGCCTCGCATCGTCGAAGAGGGTCGCACATGGAGTTACGTACTCGTCGACGAACCGAATCCCATCAGCATCACCCAAAATGATGTGCGAGCGATCCAACTCGCAAAGGCGGCTCTGTATGCGGGGGTTCGACTCCTGATGGATCACCTCGGTGTCGACTCGGTGGATGAAATAAGGCTGGCCGGCGCCTTCGGATCCCACATCGACACCACCTATGCCATGGTGCTCGGGTTGATTCCGGATTGCGACCTATCGCGGGTCTCTGCTGCCGGCAATGCGGCAGGCACTGGAGCCATGATGGCCTTGCTGAGCGCCGAGGCCCGCAACGAAATCGAGACGGTTGTGCGATCTGTGGAAAAGATCGAAACCGCAATCGAGCCATCGTTTCAACAGCACTTCGTCGAAGCTATGAGTATCCCCCACAAAACTGCCGCTTATGTCAATCTGAAAAAGGTCGTCGACCTTCCGACACCGTCGGTGGCACGATCCGACAAGCCGCGACGTCGGCGACGAGAGGAGTCAGCATGACCGATCGCCCCAGCAGGCGCAGTGGAGGACGGGCCGCACGGGCTGCGGCGCGGGAAGCTGCAAAAGCTGTCGCAAGGGTTCCTTACTTGACCCGCGAGCTCAAGCCGATGGAGGTGCTGAGCCAGGAGGGATACGAGCAGATCGAGCACAATGCTGACGTGCTTCTCGAACAGATCGGGGTCGACGTCGACAACTATCCCGAAGCAGCCGACATCTTCAAATCTGCCGGCGCAGACGTAGAGGGAAGCAGGGTGCGTTTCCCGCGCGGCATGTGTAGGCAGATCATTCAAGCCTCGGCGCCGGCCTCATTCACCCAGGTGGCTCGCAATCCTGACAACAACGTCATCATCGGCGACCCGTACACCGTCCTCGTGCCTGCCTACGGATCACCGTTCGTGCGCGATCTCGATAATGGCAGGCGATACGCCACCATCGAAGACTTCAACAATTTTGCGAAGCTACAGCACATGACGCCCTCGCTCCACCACGGGGGCGGCACGCTGTGCGAACCGGTTGATCTGCCCGTGACCAAACGCCATCTCGACATGGTTTATGCCCATATGCGATATCACGACAAAGCATTCATGGGATCCGTCACATATCCATCTCGAGCGCAGGACACGGTGGATATGTGCAACGTTCTTTTCGGCGAGGATTTTGTCCGGGACAACACGGTTGTGCTTGGGTTGGCGAACGCCAACTCTCCTATGGGCTGGGACTACAACATGCTTGGATCGGCCAAGGTCTATGCGGAGAACAATCAGGCCACGCTGATCACGCCGTTCATTCTGGCGGGTGCCATGTCGCCGGTCTCGGCCGCTGGTGCCGCCACCCAGACCCTGGCCGAGGCTCTGACCGGCATCGCCTTCACGCAAATCGTCAACCCGGGAGCACCGGTGATCTTCGGCAGCTTCGCCAGCTCGATGTCCATGCAGACCGGGGCACCCACGTTTGGAACCCCCGAGCCTCAGCTCGTGCTTTTCATGATGGCGGGCCTGGCGAGGCGTCTGGGAGTTCCGTTTCGATCGGGAGGGGCATTCACTGCATCCAAGATCTCAGACGCCCAGGCCGCCTACGAGAGCGCGGTGAGCATGCAGTCGGCCATCTTTGCTGGAGTCAATTTCCTGCTTCACACCGCGGGATGGCTGGAGGGCGGGCTGAGCATGGGTTACGAGAAATTCATTCTCGATGCCGATCAGGCATCCATGATCGAAACGTACGTGAAAGGCCCTGATCTTTCCGAGTCGGGTCTGGCGCTCGACGCCATGCTCACAAATGGTGGACCCGGTCAGCATTTTCTCGGATCGCCTCATACGCTTGCCAACTTCGAGACTGCCTTCTGGGTTTCGGAGATGGCGGACAATGAAAGCTTCGAGAAATGGGAAGAGGAGGGTTCGAAGGACTCGATTGTCAGAGCAAACAAGAAGTGGAAGCAACTTCTCGCCTCATACGAGCCTCCGCCGATCGACGAGGCAAAGGATGAGGAACTGAAAGAGTGGATTGAAAAACGAAAAGCTTCTCTCCCGAACTCAGAGGTATAGCACATGGCAAAGATGAACATCACACACCTGACCGCGGCTGAGCTCGATGCCGTCCGCACCGTCATCGAAAACCTCCACTACGAACTCATACCACTCAATAACGTGATGGAGCAAGCGGCGTTTCTGCCGGATGGAGCGACAGTCTCGGTGACTGCTTCTCCTGCCAAGGGCATGCAGGCGACCATCGATTTGTCCCTGCAGCTACAGGACATGGGGATGCATGTGATTCCCCACTTCTCTGCGAGGCTCACCACCGATCGGGCCGAGCTCGAAGCCAATCTCAAGGCGATTGACAAGGCCGGCATCCACCGGGTCTTCATCGTTGGCGGCGATGCCGACCCCCCGGGAGAGTTTTTTGATGCCTACTCCCTGCTGCAAGCCATTGATGACATCGGCCACACCATCGACAGCTTCGGGATCACCGGATATCCGGAAGGTCACCCGATCATCTCAGACGAGCTGCTGGACCAGGCGATCGTCGACAAGGCCCCGTTCGCCAAGTACATCACCACACAGATGTGCTTCGAGCCGGACATCATCACCGACTGGATCAGCCATCAACGCGAGCGGGGCATCGAGCTACCCGTGTATCTCGGGATTCCGGGCTCGGCAGAACTCAAGAAGCTCCTTGGCATCTCGGCGCGTATCGGCGTCGGTGACTCGATCAAGTTCGCCGCCAAGAACCCCAAGCTGATCGGGCGTCTCGTGAAGCCCGGCGGGTACAGCCCGGATGCTCTCATCCTGGGATTGGCTCGCGCCCTGACGGACGATCGGATCAACATCGAGGGTTTCCATTGCTACACCTTCAATCAGGTGGAGCGCACCGAAGAATGGCGACGGGACATGCTGGAAGCCCTCGGCTGAGGTTCCTAAACCGCAGCCAATCCCCGCTCCAGGTCGGATGTGATATCGGCGGTCGTTTCGAGGCCTACCGAGATTCGAAGGATGCCATCGGTGATGCCCATCGCGGCTCTCACGTCCGGACCGAGCCGCCGATGGGTCGTGGTTGCAGGATGCGTCATGAGGGTTTTCGAATCACCGAGATTGTTGGAGATGTCGATCAACTCGAGCGCGTTGAGAAACCGGAACGACGCTTCCTGGCCGCCGAGAAGCTCGAACGTCACGACGGTACCCCCTGCCGACATCTGCCGCTTGGCGAGATCGAACTGCGGGTGCGACCGATGATATGGATAGAGCACTCGCTGAACCGCCTTCTGGCCCTCCAGCCAACCGGCGAGATCAAGTGCTCGCTCACTCATGCGCTCGACTCGCATGGCCATCGTTTCGAGACTCTTGGTGAGCACCCATGCGTTGAACGGACTCATAGATGGCCCGGTGTGTCGCATGAACGGCTGCACCTCGTCATCGAGGAACCGGGTTGTGCCGAGAATTGCACCGCCGAGGGTGCGGCCCTGACCATCGAAATGCTTCGTCGTTGAGTAGACGACGACGTCCGCCCCGAGATCGAGAGGACGCTGCAACACCGGAGTGGCGAACACGTTGTCAACGATGACCCGCGCTCCAGCCGCGTGGGCCAGCTCCGAAACGGCCTCTACGTCGATGAGATCCTGCATCGGGTTGGAGGGAGACTCGAAGAACACGACCTTGGCCGGTTCGACCAGAGCCGCCTCCCAGGCCGCCAGGTCGGATCCATCCACGAAATCGGTGTGAATGTTCCACCGCGGCAGCAGGTCATTCAGAATTACGAAGCACGACCCGAACAATCCCCTGGCTGCAACCACCCGGTCGCCCGACTCCAGACTTGCGATGAGCGCCACGAAGACCGCGGCCATTCCGCTGGCCGTTGCCCAACACCCTTCCGCTCCCTCCAGGAGACGCATCCGCTCCTGGAAGGTCTCGATCGTCGGGTTGCCGTAGCGCGAGTAGATGAACCGATCGAGTTCACCGGCAAAGGCTGCTTCCGCTTCCTCGGCCGATCCGTAGACATACCCGGAGGTGAGATAAAGAGCCTCTGCGGTCTCGTCGAACTGACTGCGGCGCAGCCCGCCGCGAATCGCGAGTGTTTCCGGCCCGAGCTCCTCAGGGTTCACGAGCCCGCCATGATCTACTTGAGTTCTACCTGCCCGCCGGCTTCCTCGATCGTTGCCTTTGCCGCTTCGGCATCGGACTGGTTTACACCTTCGAGGACAGCAACGGGGGCGCTCTCGACGAGATCCTTGGCCTCCTTCAAACCGAGCTTGGTGATGCCACGCACGGCCTTGATGACCTGAATCTTGTTACCACCATCTCCGGTGAGCATGACGTCGAACTCGTCTTTTTCTTCGACTGCGGCTGTTCCTGCATCTCCGCCACCGGTCGCGGCGACTGCCATAGGGGCTGCTGCGGTCACATCGAAATGCTCTTCGAACGCCTTGCGAAGGTCGTTCAATTCGAGGACGGTCATCTCCTCGAAAGCCTTGATGAAGTCATCAGTTGACATCTTTGCCATTTATTCCTCCGTGTTTTCTTCGTCGTCGGTTGACGTCTGATCGTTTGTGGGTTCTTCAGCGGATGCCTCTTCGGAGGCAGCGGGCTCGTCGGCTTCAGACTCTTCGGCAGCAGGCTCTTCGGCAACAGGCTCCTCAGCAGCAGGCTCTTCAGCAGCCTGCTCTTCAACAGCAGGTGCCGGCGCTTCGCCCGACTGCTTCTTGTCGGCCAGCTGATCCATCATGCTCGCGAAGCCGCCGAGCATCGAATTCATGACGCCGGCCATGTTCTGGAGCGATGCGATGAGCAGTCCCGCCATTTTGGCCAACTGGACATCGCGGGGTTCGACATCCGCGAGCTCCCTGATCTGAGCAGCGTCGACGATGCCCCCGGCGAGAACTCCACCCTTGAGAACGAACGCATCAACGGCTCCGGCGATGTCCTTCATGGCTTTGGCCGCCATGACCGGATCATCGGCGACAAATGCGATTCCGGTGGGGCCCTCGAGCATGTCGAGCAACTCCTCGAAGCCGGCTTCCGATGCAGCCCTTCTCGCCAGGGTCATCTTGTAGATCTTGTATTCGGCAGACGCCTCTCGCAGTGCACGGCGGAGACGCTGCTGTTCGGCAACCGAAAGCCCCCGGTACTCGGTAACGAAAACGGCGCGAGAACTCTCCAGCCGGTCCTTTATGTCGGAGACCGTCTCGACCTTTTCAGGCCTTGGTTCCCGTTTGGTATCTGTCGCCATCATCACCCTTCAGTCGAGATGGTCGCCGGGAATCAAAAAAGCTCCCGGTCTGTACGTCAGACATGGAAGCTGCACACCCCATGAGGGCGGAACGACATCCTGCGTTGGCGGTTTGCTTTAAGCCCGGGCGGGCACCGACGGTCTTCGGTATCTATGTATTGCGAAACGGCAGTGTACTAGCCCGACCAAAGCTCTGGAAGAGCAGCTAGCTCCGGGTTTGTTTCATCTGGGCGAACTGTTCGATCCGTCGGATGTGCTGAGGACTGCGCCGGAATTTGGCGGCGATATCACCCAGCCGTTCCCCGTCCGTCCGCATCGCCATCACTCTGCGTTCGATGGGTCGTAGGCCGTCGTCGGACGTTGATCGAGAAAAGTCTCGCTCCATCCCCGTGTCGATGGCATATTCAGCCATCTCGGCGAACCTCTTGATCGTCCCCGGCCGTTTCCGAAGCGACGTCGCCACTTCGACAACCGTGGCCCCATCCTCCAACTGCTTACGAATCACTCGCTGAATCGGACTGAGCATATTGTCTCCTAGGTTCACCCCGACGATAGCGTATCGCGGACGCCGATCATCTCCGGGCCCGCAGATCAGCTCCGCGCAAGAGCAGCTAGCTCATCCAACGATCCGTAGTCGACGCGGAAGCTCGGGCCCCGCGTCACAGTGAGCGAAGCGAACGCCGGTGACGCACAATCAAACTCCGTCACAGTGAGCGAAGCGAACGCCGGTGACGCACAATCAAACTCCGTCACAGTGAGCGAAGCGAACGCCGGTGACGCACAATGAATATTGCGATGGGCCCGCAGATCAGCTCCGCGCAAGAGCAGCTAGCTCATCCAACGATCCGTAGTCGACGCGGAAGCTCGGGCCCATCGTCGAGGATACGGCCAGGTTTTTGACGTAGCGGCCCTTGGTGGCGGCCGGGCGGGCGCGGAGGATCTCGTCGGTGAGAGCGGCGAGGTTGCTCAGGAGTTGATCGACCTCGAACGACACTTTGCCGATGATCGCATGAACGTTTCCGTTCTTGTCGTTGCGGTACTCCACCTTGCCGGCCTTGAACTCTTCGACCGTCTTGCCGACATCGAATGTCACGGTGCCCGCCTTCGGGTTTGGCATGAGGTTGCGGGGACCGAGGACCTTTCCCAGCTTGCCGACTTCCGACATGATGTCAGGGGTCGCAATGGTCATGTCGAAGTCGAGCGCCCTGCCCGAGCTGATCTCGTCGACCAGCTCTTTTCCTCCGACGACGTCAGCTCCGGCGGTTTCTGCTTCTTTTGCTTTCTCACCGGTTGCGAACACCGCGATACGAACCGATTTCCCGGTTCCGTGTGGCAGCGACACGGTTCCGCGCACGAGCTGATCAGCGTGACGGGGGTCGATATTCAAGCGGAAGATGGCCTCGACGGTCTCGTCGAACCTGGCGTACGACTTTGACTTGACGTTTTCCAAGGCGACACGAGGATGGAAGCTGGCTTCGTGATCCCGGTCAGCGACGGCGGCCGCGTACTTCTTGCCTGGCATGTTTTCTCCTTAGTGGTGCAATCGACTGGCCCTCAGGCCAACCTCCCACGGTTGAGTGATTAGCCGTCTACGGTCAGGCCCATAGAGCGGGCGGTTCCTTCGACGATTTTCATCGCGGCCTCTATGTCGTTGGCATTGAGGTCCGGCATTTTGGTCTCGGCGATTTCCTGCACCTGTGCCCTGGATACCGATCCGACCTTTTCCTTGTGGGGCTCCGATGAGCCCTTCGCAACCTTGGCAGCCTGACGCAGCAGAACTGCGGCAGGCGGCGTCTTGGTGATGAACGTGAAGCTGCGGTCTTCGTAGACGGTGATTTCAACCGGAACGATGGTGCCCGCCTGATCCTGGGTTTGGGCGTTATAGGACTGTACGAAGTCCATGATGTTGACGCCGTGCTGTCCAAGCGCGGGACCAACGGGCGGTGCCGGACTGGCCTGACCGGCGGGTACCTGCAGCTTGATCAGCGCCATTACCTTCTTGCGACCCATCTCTACCTACCTGCTCTGTTAGATCTTGACGATTTGTTCGAACGTCAACTCGACCGGCGTTTCGCGATCGAAGATATTGACGAGAACCCGGACTTTGGACTGGTCGAGATTGATGTCCTCGATGACGCCGTTGAAATCGGCGAACGGACCCTCGACAACCCGGACGCTCTCGCCGACATCCCAGGCCGGCTTGAAACGGGGCGCAGCTTTGGTCTCTTCGCCCGCTTCTTCCGGAGTGCCGAGGAAGCGCTCCACTTCCCGACGGGTGAGAGGGCTCGGCTTGGTTCCGTTGCCGACGAACCCGGTTACTCCGGGTGTGTTGCGAACCGTGAACCAGGCGTCATCGTCCATGTACATGCGCACGAGGAGGTATCCGGGTAGAACTTTCTTGGGTACGGTCACTTTCTTGCCGCCTTTGATCTCGACGACGTCTTCCATGGGTATCACGACATCGAAGATGGCGCTGTCCATGTGCATGGTCGAGATGCGGGTTTCGAGATTGACCTTGACCTTGTTCTCATACCCGGAGTAGCTGTGGATGACATACCAGTCCCCAGGCAGCTCATACGGGTTTTGCGGTTTGGTGGCGGGTGCGGCTTCGACTTCTTCGCCTGCTTCAGCATCTCCGGTTTCGGATGTGTCGCTTGCAGCAGCTGCATCGTCGGCTGGTTCGGCGTCGTCGGTGACGTCAGCCTCCTGCAAAGCCTCACCGGACTCTTCCGGGGTCTCCGCGGGTGAAGCGTCCGTCTCATCGTCTGTCGGTGCGAACAGTCCTGACTCTCGCAGCGCCATGGCCAGAATGCCGCCGTCGTCGGCAGAATCTTCCGTAGTGGCTTCTTCTTCCATATTCATAAGATCTTCACTCATCGATTGAGAATTTCGACAACCCCGGTTTTGAACACGAAGTCGAGACCCGACGTCAGGGCGGTGAAGAACACCGTTGTGATGAGCGACACCACCGTGTAGGTGACGAGCGTGCGCCGATCCGGCCAGGCAACCTTGCCCATTTCCTGGCGGACTTCACGGATATATTGTTTGAACGAGGTGCGCTCGCGTTTTTCGACCCGGGCTGCGGCCTGTTGCGCTCGCGCAGTCGCCGTTGGACGCGCCGTTTGCCCGCCTGCTTCCTGGCGACGTTCTTCGCGCTGTTGCAGCCTTCGTTGTTCTCGGTTCATGACCTACTCATCAGGGATATTTGGCTCATATAGGAATATTTTCATCGGGTCCGGCGAGCGTCGTTGGACGAATCGTGGACTCAGCAGGGGCGGTGGGACTCGAACCCACAACCTCCGGTTTTGGAGACCGGCGCTCTGCCAATTCGAGCTACACCCCTCCGGGATCAGTCAATGATACGGCATCAGCCAGAGGTAGCGTCGCTCAGGAGCTACAAGTATACGAACTGATTGAGAACAGTGACAACCGAACCTGAACGGTTCTGGCTTCAGACCCTGGCACGTTCGAGGTGCACCGGCTTCTTCGCAGCATGCAGCTTCACCGTGAACCTGGCGCCGCGACCCGGCTCGTTGCCTGCGCTCACCGTGCCACCGTGGTTGTGGACGATTGCCTGAACGATGGCAAGTCCGAGACCGGCGCCACCGCTGGTTCGGGCTCGAGAGTTGTCGACCCGGTAAAAACGATCGAACACTCGATCCAGATGTTCTTTCGAAATGCCCGGGCCGTTGTCGATCACATCGAGTCGGACCTCGCCATCGTTGACTTCTACGTGCACCTCTATGGGGCTCGACGCCGGTGTGTGCGTTCGGGCGTTCGTCACGAGGTTGCTGACGACCTGGGCGAGGCGTTGATCGTCACCGACGACGAATGCCTCATCCGGTCCAGAAAAGAGAACCTGACGGCCCGGTTCGATGGCCAATGCGTCGGTGACGGCGGCTCGTGCGACGCTTGCGAGATCAACGATCTGATTTCTGGGGGGAGACGCCTCGTCGAGCCGGGCGAGCAACAAGAGATCTTCGACAAGGCGCTGCATCCTTTCGCTCTCGCGGGTGATGCGTGACATTGCGTTGTCGAGTGCATCCGGCTCTGCCAGTGCTCCCTTGCGATAGAGCTCGGCATATCCCTGAACGGCCGCAAGCGGTGTTCGGAGCTCGTGTGAGGCGTCGGCCACGAATCGCTTCAGACCATCTTGCACGTTGCGCTCTGCGTCGAACGATGCCTCGATCTGATCGAGCATGTCGTTGAACGCCTCGCCCAACCGGTCGAGCTCTGGAGAACCCGCATCCTCGGGCATCCGCTGAGTCAGGTCACCTTGTGATACTGCGGTCGCCGTCACAACCATCTCGTCGACCGGCGACAGGCTCTGGCGAACCGCCAGCCAGGTAGCGAACGCTCCAAACGCAGCGACGCCTGCGCCGGTCACAAACAAGGTGCGCAGCAGAGCATCGACTGCGTTGTCGGCTGCCGTCAGCGGAAACGCCAGGATTTGAACTGTCTCGGACCGGTTGTCGACACTCCAGATCACCCGATAGCGCAGGGTTCCATCCACGGACTCCACGATGACCGGACGACCGTCGTCCTGGCGGATCTGATCCGCCAGTGTCGAAAGGTCGGGCAACGGATCTGGATCTTCTGCAAACCCGGAGGGACGCGCAGCCACCTGCTTTCCGCTGCGGTCATACACGAGCACCGCGAAGCTGCGGGTACCGTCGCTCCCGCCAAGACCTCCAATATTGGGGCGGCGATCAAAGACCGAGAGCAGCTGGCGGTCTATCTCGGCGTTGAGCGAGACCCTCGTTTGTCTTATCAGCACCGAACCGAGTGCTGCGATCACGAGCAGGATCAAGGCGGTAAAGGTGAGAACGAGACGAATCCGGAGTTTCATGAGGCTCTGGTGCTCAACATGTATCCGACGCCCCGCCGTGTCTGAATCATTGCGGCGCCGGCCTTCGGCAGCTTCTTGCGGAGATAGCTGATGTACGTCTCGACGATGTTGGCGTCACCGTCGAAGTCATACTCCCATACGAAATCGAGGATCTGAGCTTTCGAGACGACCCGGCCCGGGTTCAGCATGAGGTAGTGCAGCAAGAGGTATTCGGTTGGAGAAAGCTGGATCTCCTCGTCGTCGTAATAGACCTGATGAGCGTCGAGATCCATGGTCAGCAGTCCCGCACTCAGCCGGTTGCCCGCCGACATGTCCCCTGAGCCCGAGCGTCGGAGAAGAGCTTCAATCCGCAACCCGAGTTCTTCGAGACTGAAAGGCTTGGTGAGATAGTCGTCACCACCCTGGCTGAACCCGGCTCGCAAGTCATCGACGGTGTCCCGGGCCGTGAGAAAGATCACCGGCATGTCATGACCATCACGCCGAATACGGCGACACACATCGAATCCGTCGATGTCAGGAAGGTTGACATCCAACACCACGAGATGCGGAGGATCCGCCTTGATCGAACGATACGCGTCGTAGCCTGACTGCTCGGCTCGAACTTTGTATCCGGCGAAACGGAGAGCGCTCGAGACGAGATCTACGAGCGATTCTTCGTCATCGACAACGAGGATCTCGGTTACGGCTTCGGTCATGTGACTGCTCTCTTTCCGGACGGTAATGGTTTCGGGTTCCTGGCATGATCGTCGTCGATGCGCCTGCTCGATTCCTGGGTGTCACCTGAGAGGTTGCTGAGAACAAGATGTCACAGTCAACTCTACGCCGACTCCCACGATTGGCTAAGCCCCGGCCCCGAAGGTATGTCTCACGCACGGAGAACAAACCAAAGGAGTCAACATGCGTAGAAAAGTTGCAAGCATCGCCACGGCGGCGGCCCTCATCACAGGAGGAGGGGCGCTGGCGGTCGTGAACGCGGCACCGGTATTGGCGCAAGAGGTGACGACGGAAACTCTGAACCCGTTTCAGGCGTTCATCCAGTCCCTCATCGACGACGCGGTCATCACGCAGGAACAGGCCGACGTAATCGCAGAGCGAGCCCAGGAGGCGCGGGCAGACTTCGGGCATCGAGGACATCGGGGCGCACGGCTCGAGGCCGCGGCCGACGCCATCGGGATCACCCCGGAACAACTCCGGGAGGCGGTCCAGGCCGGCAGCACCATCGCCGAGGTGGCCGGTGACAACGGAGTCGATCCACAGACCGTGATCGACGCACTCGTCGCAGAGAAACAGGAGAAGCTCGACCAGGCTGTTGCCGACGGACGCCTGACGGAGGAAGAAGCCTCCGAGAAGGCTGCTGACATCGAGACGAAGGTGACCGATGCAGTCAACGGCGAAATCGATCTTTCCGAGCGCGTCCCCCGCCGTGGCCGGGGTGGCCCCGATCGCGCACTGGGCGGTCCCGGGTTCGGAGAGCCGAGCACCGACACCTAGACCCTCCCACTATGCGCGACCGACACCCGCCCCCGTGAATCCTCCGGGTTCCCCTCCTCAGGGCGGGTGTCTCGCGCGCGGAACCCCTTTTGGACCGGGTTGCGTCCCACTGGAGACGTGAGGAGGAGGTCAGCTCGATGGGCCATACTGGAAGAATGAGATACGGAATGGCGTTGGCTGTGGCAGCAGTGCTGCTATGGAACGCGGTCGGCGCCTCCGGCCAGACCAATGGCACCATCCATGGGATCGTGACCGACGAGGCCGGGGCTCCGCTGGCAGGCATCTGCGTTTTTGCCTTTCCCCAGCCAGACGGGTCCGGCCTCATCACGGTCGAGTTGAGAGAGACTCGAACGCTGGCCGACGGCAGCTATGAGCTTCCCGTGGAACCGGCTGACTTCAAGATCCGATTCGTTCGCCAGGACGACCAGGCCCGATCCAGCAACAACTGCTCGTCGCTGTATCGCGAAGAATGGCACCCGAACAAGCCAGACGAGAACGCGGCGACGGTTGTGACGGTGACGACCGGCTCCCGAGTGGCAGTCGACGCTGCCCTCGAGCTGCGCGGGGGGATCACCGGCACCGTAACCGACACGTCGGGAAGCCCGCTGGCCGGGGTCGGCATCGACCTCAGGGACGGTGAATCATTCGGTGCCACCATCACCGGAGTCGACGGGCGCTTTGTAGCCGGCGTGGGCCCCGGAAACTGGACGATCCATGCTCGCGGCCCAGTTGGCACCTTTGGACCCGCAAACGCCGGACCGGTGACGGTCGGTGCGGGCAAGGTGGTCGAGGCTGATCTGACCCTGCCGTTCGGTGCCTCGATCGGTGGCGTGGTCACCGACGAAACGACAGGAGAACCGCTTGCAGGGATCACCGTCAGAGTGATCGACTCCACGTTCTCGTTTTTGGCGCTGGATGTTGTCATCGTCACCACCGACAGTTCCGGCCGATTCCTGATAGAGCAGCTTCCTCCCGGCACCCATGGAATCCAGTACCAGGACGAGCCAGGGCGTTATGTGACCGAGGAATTCCCCACACGGATCACCCTTGCCGAAGCAGAGGTGGTGGACGACGTCAACGCTGCACTGGAGCCGGCCGGGTACATCACAGGCGAGGTGCGGGACGCACAAACGGGCTACCGGTTCCAAAGGGCCTGCGTCGCCATCTATGACCGTGGCGGCCGGCTCATCCGCTCCGGGGAGGCCGGCGGCGCCAGCTACCGGATCGGCGGTGTCCCGACAGGTGAGGCCTTCGCGTTCTTCGATCTCTGCGGAGCAGCTTCGCACCTGGGCGAGTGGTACCAGGATGCCGCTTCGCTTGAGCAGGCGACCCCCATCACGGTGGTGGCGGGCGAGACCACATTCGGCATCGATGCCAACCTCGATCGGGATCCGGCACTTGGTGGCAACATCCAGGGCCGCATACTCAGCCTGCAAGGTCGCCCCATTCCGATGGTGGTGGAGATGTACAGGGCCGACGGCCGCAAGGCGGCGGAGGCGACATCCGACAGCGGCACTGGTGAGTTCTGGATGTCGCCCGTGGCGGCCGGGACTTACAGGCTGCTCGCCCGCCCCCAACCCGGCCAATTCAGGCTGCACCTCTGGCATGGGACGTCCCTCAGTTCGGAGCTGTCGATACCAATCGAGGTCGAAGCCGGGCTGCTGCAGGCGGGATATGAGCTCCGGGTACCCTGGTTCGAGCCGTTCGAGCCTGACGCCCGGGTGGCGCTCGTAGAGCCGAACACCGCCAAGTGGTACCTGTTCCATGGCGATCAAACCGGATCGTCCTTTTACTTCGGCCTCCCCGGAGATCAGCCGGTCCTCGGCGACTGGGACGGCGATGGCGTGAGGACCCCGGGCATGTTCCGGCCCTCGAACGGGTTCGCATACGTGCGCAACCAGGCCTCGACCGGGGTGGCCGATAATGACTTCTTCTTCGGCGAACCCGGAGACATACCACTCGCCGGCGACTGGGATGGCGACGGTGACGACACGCTCGGGGTCTACCGGCCGCGGGAGGGGAAGGTGTACCTCTCCAACGACCTCCGCACCCGGGTAGCCAACACCGAGTATTTCTTCGGCATGCCCGGCGACCGGCCGTTCGCCGGCGATTTCGACGGCGACGGTGTCGACGAGGTCGGCCTGTATCGCGAATCCGATGGGTTCGTGTACATCCGGTTGACCCGCACCACCGGAGTGGCCGATCTCGCCTACTTCTATGGCGAGCCGCGAGACCTGATTGCGGCCGGCGACTGGGACGGCGACGGCAGCGACGGCCTGGCGGTGTTCCGGCCTGGTGAGCAGCGCGTGTACCTCAGGAATGAGAACAGCCAGGGTGTCGCCGACCACATGTTCGAGTTCTGGTCGCCGGATGTGCTGATTGCCGGCTAGCGGCTCGAACGGATGGTTGATAGCGTGGGAGCGAAGGAGGCGCTGTGAGCTTTGATGTGTTCGCCGAGATCAACTGGTTGGCCGCCATCGTGGCCGGAATCGTCTACTTCGTTCTAGGAGCGCTGTGGTACAGCCCGGTCGTCCTCGGCAAACAGTGGATGGACTCGATGGGTTGGGCCGAAGGCGAAGATCCGGAGATGACCCCCGCCGACTACCTGATGCCGCTGGCTGCGTACCTGGTGGTTGGCATTGCACTCGCGCTGCTGGCGAAAGCCACCGGTAACGACACCGTCGGTGAGGGACTGGTGCTGGGTTTGATAGTCGGGGTCGGGGTGGCGGCGATGATCTTGTTCACCACCGCGACGTTCGATCGTGGCAAGAAAAAGCTGAAGTGGTGGGCGATCACGAGCGGCTATCACGAGCTCGGCATAATCCTGGCGAGCGTGATCGTCGCAATCTGGCAATGATCTGACGAGGCTGGAAAGTTTGTCGAAATTTCGCCCACTCGTTCGTTGTTAAGTTGAGAACCTGGGTCATCCAGAGGCAAATGACGATTTGAAATAGGAGGGAAGCAATATGCCGAAGTACGCAGCGCTCATCTACGGTGAGCAGGTACCCGACGGAGAATGGGAGCCGGACCCGGAGCAAATGGCCGCCGTCATGGCGGAGTACAACGAATTCGGCGAGTGGGCAGGCAACCGAATCATCGCTAGTGAGGCACTACAGGGCCCGGAGACCGCTACCACCGTTCGGGTCGAGGGAGGCAAGGGCGGAAACCTGGTGACATCCGATGGGCCATTTGCCGAAACCAAAGAGGTACTCGGGGGTTTCTACATCTTTGAAGCGAGCGATCTCGACGACGCCGTCAAGACCGCTGCCCGCATACCCGGTGCCTGGGAAGAAGGCGGCAAAGTCGAGGTCCGACCGGTATGGGAAATCCCTGAAATGTGATTGGCGACGATCTCTCCGAAACTGTCCGGCGCGAGGGTGGCCGTGTTCTGGCCACCCTCGCTCGACAATTCGGGAGCCTCGATGTGGCCGAGGAGGCCGTCCAGGATGCGGTGGTGCGTGCGCTGGAAACATGGCCCGCAGCCGGAATACCTCAAAACCCGGCAGGCTGGCTCACCACGACGGCAAAAAACGCGGCGCGCGACCGGCTTCGGCGTACCTCGAAACGAGGCTTCAAAGAAGAACAAGCAGCAACCATGCTCATGCCACCGCGAGCGGTACACACCGACTCGGTGCTGCGCGACGACCTCCTGCGCCTCATCTTCACCTGTTGTCACCCCGCCCTCAACCAGGACGCCCAGGTCGCGCTGTCTCTGCGCACGATCTGTGGCCTCACCACAGCAGAAATTGCCGCAGCGTTCATGGTCGCCGAATCGACCATGGCACAGCGCCTGGTGCGGGCCAAGAAGAAAATCGCGCTGGCTCGCATTCCCTACCGGGTACCACCCGATACCGAGCTTCGAGAACGAACGGCCGCAGTTCTCAATGTGATCTATCTCCTGTTCACAGAAGCGCACCATTCGTCATCGAGCGACGAGCTCTACCGGATCGACCTGGCCGAGGAGGCGATCTACCTCGGTCGCATGGTCTCAGAATTGATGCCGGATTCGGCGCCGGCCCTCGGTCTTCTGGCACTCATGCTGGCGACCCATGCCCGTCGCTCCGGACGAATGGACGAGAACGGAATCCCGGTGCTCATGGCCGACCAGAACCGTGACCTCTGGGATCACGACGCCATAGCCGAGGCCGACGAACTCCTCAATCGAGCCCTGCTCCTCGGCGCGCCCGACCCCTATCAGCTTCAAGCGGCCATCGCGTGCGTGCACGGGCTGGCCACCACGCCGGACGAGACCGACTGGCAAGAAATCGTGCTCCTTTACGACCGCCTCTTCGAGTTGCAACCGACACCCGTTGTCGCAGTCAACCGTGCAATCGCCCTGGCCGAATCCGAGGGCGATGAGACCGGCTGGCAGGCGCTGCAGTCGGTGGTAGGCATCGACCACTGGCATTTTTTCCACGCTGCTCGCGCCGAACTGCTTCGACGCATGGGAGATTCCATCGGAGCGCGAACCGCCTACGAACAGGCCCTGAACTGCAGGCCAGGCCCAACCGACGCCCGATTCCTCGAGGACCGGCTGTCCTCTCTGGGGCGGTAGGAAGGCCTACGATCGACTCAGGTCGAAGCGGTCGAGATTCATGACTTTGTCCCAGGCCGACACGAAGTCACGGACGAACATCTGCTGTGCGTCGTCAGCCGCATATACCTCGGCGAGGGCCCGCAGCTCGGAGTTCGATCCGAAAACGAGATCGACTCGACTCCCGGTCCATCGCAACTCTCCGGTCTCGCGATCATGACCCTCGAACACGTCCTCTGAATTCGACGTCGGCCTCCACTCGGTCGACATGTCGAGCAGGTTGACGAAAAAGTCGTTGGTCAACGTTTCCGGTCGGTCGGTGAACACCCCGTGCCCGGACTGCCCGACGTTGGCGTTCAGGACCCGCATACCACCGACGAGGGCCGTCATCTCGGGCGCAGACAACGTCAGCATGAACGCTTTGTCCACCAGCATGTGTTCCGCCGGGAGTCCATGGCCTTTCTGGAGGTAGTTGCGGAAACCGTCCGCGGTCGGCTCCAGTACGGAGAACGATTCCGGGTCG
>JBFGAX010000008.1:0-68595 GCA_041567895.1 Acidimicrobiia bacterium | reverse complement strand
CCCTGACGATTCGGGTGACCGACAGTGGCGGCTTGTTTGACGAGGAGACGGTCACGATCACGATCGGTGACGTGAACGAGGCTCCGGTGATGACGGTGGATGCTGCCTATTCGGTTGCCGAGGATGCTGGTCTGGATACGGTGTTGACCGGTGCGGCTCCTTCGGCTGTTGATGTGGATGATCTCGATACGCAGGCGTGGACCATTGAGGGTGGTTCGGGTGCGGCGTTGTTTGGGATTGATCCGGCTACGGGTGCCCTGGATGTTGTTGGGCCGTTGAATCATGAGGATGCTGCTTCGCATACCCTGACGATTCGGGTGACCGACAGTGGCGGCTTGTTTGACGAGGAGACGGTCACGATCACGATCGGTGACGTGAACGAGGCTCCAGTGGTCGTAGCCGACCAGGTCTTTGAGGTACCCGTCGATTCGGTCAACACTGCGGCTGTCGCAGACGTCGAGGCGACTGACGTGGACGACGGAGACGTGCTCGAATATGGCTTCGTCTCCGGTAATACAAACGGAACGTTCACGATCCTCGCCGACGGAATCATCAAGGTCGCAAACCAGGCGAACCTGGTGCTCGACGACGCATACGACCTGGTGGTGAAGGTGACCGACGCAGGTGGATTGACTGACGAGAAGATCGTACGACTCATCATCAACCGTTCTCCCGTGATCGCCGATCAAGGCTTCACCGTTGCCGAGAACTCGGCGAACACCACGGTGGTCGACTCCATTGTGGCCACGGATCCCGACGGCCACTCGTTGACCTGGACGGTCACGGGTGGTTCCGGTGCCGCCATCTTTGCCGTCAACGGCACTGACGGTGAAATCTCGGTGATCGACGAGGCTGCGCTCGACTTCGAATCGGGTGATCTTTCCTACACGCTGGATGTGACGGTCACCGATGCCGGAGTTGACAATCTGGCGTCGTCGGCGGTGATCACGATCACCGAATCTGATGTCAACGAGGCTCCCGTCATGACGGTAGACCCCGCCGGCTACTCGGTCGATGAGGACGCAGTCGCAACCACGCCTTTGACCGGTACTCAGCCGTCGGCAGTCGACGTCGACGCCAGTGACACTCAGCTGTGGTCAATCGAGGGCGGCACCGGGGTCGGCGTGTTCGCCATCGATCCTGCCACGGGAGCGTTGAGCGTCGATGGTTCTCTGGATCACGAGGTCACAGAGTTCTACGACCTCACGATTCGAGTCACCGACAGTGGGTCGCTCATCGACGAGGAGACGGTGCTCATCACGGTCAACGACATCTTCGAGGGGCCGGTGACCTTGACAGCTAGCTCCGACAACGAGATCGACGCCATCTACGTAGATGGCCTTCCGATCACGCTCGACCTGCAAAGTGCGAATCCATCGGCGGTAGATGTATACACGTTGACCGCTGCGGTACCGGGATCGATCATCGCCATCAAGGCGCACAACTTCGACCTCGAAGGTTGGGCAGGCGTGCAGGTCGATTCTGACGGAACGGCGTATGCAACGAACGCAACCGACGGATTCCGGTGGTACATCGAAGCCAACACGGCAGGTCCGTTGCCGAACGGCGATCCTGCCGCAGACCCGATCGGCGTCGAGTGGTACCAGGACGGCTATAACGATTCCGCCTGGGTCACTGATGCCAATCTGGGAGCCTCTCTGGCCGGAGTCAACGGATTCGCCTCGCCGAGCCCGGTCGAACGAATTCTGCTCAGCAACGAGACCGTTTGGATCAGGTACGTGGTGCCGAATCCCTAGGCGGCTGCGACCATCCTGGCGACGTCGAAGTCGATGCCGAGATCTTTCTCGGAAACGTCCCACACGGCTTTGAGATCCTCGGGCTTCGAAAGGCTCTTGCCGATCTTGCCCTCGACGGGGGCGCCCCTGATGACCCATCGGGGGCGCCACAGAGTGCCACCCTCGACATCGGGGTCGGTGCCTGCGCGGAGCTGAGGCAGGGCTCCGCGAGCCGCCGACTGGCCAACCGTCGGCACCCACTTTTCGAAAAACGCTTGGCGGCCACCGCCTTCTGACATCTTGACGCTGGTCGACTGCAGCTCGGTTACCGAAAAGCCGGGGTCAGCGGCGTACGCAGTTACGTTGGCGCCGGCCGCCTGGAGCCGCTTGTTGAGTTCCATGGAGAAATGGAGGTTGGCACGTTTCGAATGCCCGTACGCCACCCATGGGTCGTATTCGCCTCGCAGATGCGGATTGTCCATGTCGTACTTTCCAGCGCTGAACCTCGCAGTTGAGGTTGTGGTGACAACCCGCCCCGCGTCGGCGCGTAGCAGGGCAGGCAACAGCAGGTAGGTCAGGTAGAAGTGCCCGAGGTGATTGGTGCCGAACTGGAGTTCGAACCCGTCGGCCGTTTCACGTTCGGCCGTAGCCATCACGCCGGCGTTGTTGAACAGGAGGTCGATTGTCGGGTGAGCTGCCACAACGTCGTCTGCGAAGGCTTTGATCGACTTCTTGTCAGCGAGGTCGAGGGTCATGAGCTCGAGACGGGCCTCGGGGATCTCGCCGAGAATGTCGGCTTTGGCAGCGGCCGCCTTTCCCATGTTGCGAGCGGCCATCACCACCACCGCACCCTTGCGTGCGAGTTCGCGCGACGTTTCGAGTCCGAGGCCGCTGTTGGCGCCGGTCACCACTGCGATCCGACCGGTTTGGTCGGGTATGTCGGCTTCGGTCCAGGACATGGGCAGGCTCCTCGGGGTAGGCGCTGTGCAACCTAGCCGGTCGTTGCTAGTTTTGGGAGATCGAGGAAGGAGCGACGATGGCCCGCATGGTTCATTTCGAGCTGAACTCGCCGGACTCTGACAAGTCGATCACATTCTTCAAGAAGGTCTTTGACTGGGACATCAACGCCTGGGAAGGTCCCCAGGAATATCACCTCGTCACCACCGGACCCGACGTCACCCCCGGTATCAACGGTGCGATCATGCCGTCGGCAGATGGGGAACCGAGGACGGTGAACACGCTTCAGGTGGATGACATCGACGCCACGTTGCGCGCAATCACCTCCGCCGGGGGAGAGGTGGTCGTCGAAAAGCATGCAATCCCCAACATCGGATGGAACGCATACTGCAAAGATCCCGCCGGGCTTCTCTTCGGAGTCCATCAGTTCGATCTCGAGGCAGGCTGACAAACTGCCCTACTGGCTGTCCCCGTCCGCGTTGCGGATGAGCAACACCGAGGCCGGGGCGAGGCGTACGATTTTGGTGCCGGTTGAACCGAGCAACCCTTCGAAACGTCCTTTGCCGTGGCTGCCGAGAACCACCAATCCTGAATCCTTGCGTCTTGCTTCCGCCAGAATCGCTTTCGCCGTTTTGTTGTCGGAGGTTGTCCACTTGCCTGATGCCTTGATCCCTCGCGCTTTGAGCGCATCTGTGATCGGCTGTGTCCGTCCGTGAGCCGTTGCGGCCAGCGCCTTCATGACAGGCGACTCCATTGCGGGATCAGCCTGGACCCGGCGGGCAGGTGACATCTGCTCAGCCGCCCGATCGCCGATGCCCTGGCCGGCTTCGAGAGCGATGGTGGCAGCCTCCTTGACACCGCTATCCACCAGACCTCCGAGGAAGTCCGTAGGTATGTTCATGACCGTCATGACGGTCACCGTGTCACCCTCGTCGTACCATCGGGCGACCGCATCGGCCGCGCGATCTACATCCAATGTTCCGTCGGTCGCCACGAGTATGTGCAAGCCTGGGTCCTTTCGCCTGATCGGATGCTAGGCCACGAGACTCCGGTTGTCTTGCGAGCAAGAAAACGGGCGCCCGGTAGAGGGCGCCCGTTGTCTCGTAGTCGTCGGTAAGGGCTAAGAAGCAGCCAGGGCGGCAGCCAGCCATTCGTCGACCGTAGCCCTGTTGGCCTCGATCCACTCGGCGGCAAGTGCCTGGATGTCCTCGTTTGAGTCACGGCCGTTGCTCTGAGCGACATTCGCAAGCGAAATGTCGATGAGGGGCAGCTTGACCTGGGCGAAGAGTTCCTTGGCAGCCGGGTTGGCTTCCAGGAATTCCTTGTTGCCGGTCACCTGAATGTCGGCAGCGATCCAGCCAAGTTGGCATGTTCCGCTGGCGGCAGCCGGGCACTGGTCCGGGCCGATGTTGGCCGTTCCCGGCAACTGGCTGTATGACTCCCCGCCATCCTGGCCAGAGACGTTGGAGCCGTCGATGACGTCCTCAACACCCAACCAGACCACATTGTCACCGGGACGAAGCGCAGCGATGTAAGCGCTGGGCGTCCACGTATAGATGACCATGGGCTCACCGGAGTCGGCCTTTGCCGTGGCTTCGGCGATCATGGCGTCGTAACCGGCAATCGTCTGCTGGATGTTCTCCCATCCTGAAACAGCAATTTGTTCCGTGATGATGTTGTCGCAGGTCCAGCTCTCCTGGCAGCCGTAAATGTCGGCCTTGCCGTTGTTCGGGACGGGATCTGCAGCATCAAATGCGGCGAGTGCCTCGGGGTTGTTCTCGAGGTCATCGAGCGTCATGATCCCGTACTCTTCTGCAAACGTCTTGGTCATCAAGTAGCCCTGCAGACCACTGGCCATCATCTGTTCGCCAACGACCTCGAGGTGGTCGCCCACTTTGGTCCCGTCTGGCAGTTCTGGGTCCCACCAGCTGTTGTGACCCGGGTACCAGCTGTTGACCCAGAAGTCGAAGTCACCCTGTGCCATTGACAGATAGGCGAGCGATGGTCCGAGTTCCAGGTCTGCGGGGTCGCTGACCTCGTAGCCGAGCTCTTCCAGGAGCTGCTGATAGATGGCGGCCTGGACGTAACCGGTCGACCAGTCTGCGCGAGCCTGAGTCACCGAGACGCCTTCGCCCGGCAGGGCCATGGGCTCTTCTTCTGGCGCTTCAGTTGTCGCGACGGTTGTTGCCGTCGTCTCCTCTGGAGTTACGGTCTCCGGATCGCTGGTTTCGCTGCCGCCACAGGCAGCGGCGACAAGCGCCAGGGCCACCAGTAACAGGATCAGCCTGTTGTTTCTCATATGTTGTATTCCCTTTCTCGGGGTCTTTTGGACGACGCACCTCCGCCGGAACGGACAGATGGGGGCTTCGACCACATTACATGCGGTTGTGATCTAATCGGTAATGAAACGTCAGCTGCGTGTTGGTTCACACGGTGACTTCGGCGGACTCCTTTTCGGCGGTTGCGACCTCGAGCACGTCGACAGCCACATCATCGTCATACACTTTTGAGCGACGAAACTCATTGAGAACAGAGCTGGTCGACGCCATGAGGAAGACTCCGCCCATCAATGCAAGAAAGGATCCGATGCCACTGACATAGTTGGGATCGGCAGATCGGATATGTGTCACGATCCACGCCAGAGACACAGCGGCAACGCCGGCTCCGATCCCGGCAGTGATGGCGCTCCACCGCCACTGAGTCATTTCGTTTCGACCGAAAACCCCGGACGCTTTCAACGTGGTTCCGAGTCCGATGAGACCGGCGAGCGTTGTAATGATGCCGAGCCGTGAACCGTTCTCGCTTATGCCGTCGGTAACGACGACTCCGGAGCTCTGGGCGCCCGCCATCAGGGCGGAGAGTCGGGCGGCAATGGGCCCGGCGTCCGCCGGGTTATCCCTCGCCTCTTGTTGCAGTTGATCGATCTCTGCCTGCAGTTCTGGCGAAATAACGACATCCTGACGACCGTCGAAACTCCAGCCGGAGAACATCCCAATCACAAGCACCGTTACGGCGATTCCGACCCCTATGACGCGTCCCCAAGCGATATCGAGGCTGAGCGGATGTAGCGGGGAGTGATCCGCCACCCGAATCCACAAAACGGCTCCTACCGTCGCGATCAAGCCACCGACAACTGCGACTATCACGCCAATCCCCGTTCCAGGGTCGTTCGCCAAGCTGAATGGGGAAGCAATCAGATGTGACAGTCCGACGATCAGCATCGCAATAGAGCCCAACACAGCACCGTCGGCTGTCAGCCATCGGGGTCCTATCCCCGGTGAGCGCCAGGCCGAAATGACGGCTGCAAGAACGAAGAGGGCGGCGAGGCCAATGATGATGCCGAACCAGGATCCACCTGACAGGGCCAGGCCATTGAACGACATGCCTTCGAGGTCCTGGTCGACGCGACGGCCGAAAGCGCTGAACTTGCCGGCGTTGCTGGTCCACGGCAAAAATACGGAAATCGCGACCACGACGGCGCCTGCAAACGTGATGGCCATAGGCGCACGTTCCTTTGCATTGATACCTGCGTATCTGTCGGTCTGCTTGTAGACCGTGATGGCCGATTCTTCGTCCGCTTCCGGGATCAGCGATTCAGGATCGGTTCGGTGGACCCAGGCCTGATGGATGCGGCGGAAGAGGTTGCCGCCGTCAGTGCCTTCTCTTTGAGACATACGGTCCAGAACAACCGCCACGAGGAAGAAGGCGAGGCCGGCGGATGCCGCCAGCGAAACGTCCTGGTTCGAGAGCGCACGGAAAAGCAAACGTCCTAGTCCGCCCGCGCCCATGATGGCCGCAATGCCCAGCATGGAGATTGCCAACAACAAGGTCTGATTGATGCCGGTCATAATGGCCGGCCGGGCAAGGGGCAACTGGACGTCCACGAGGACCTTCATCTCGGAAGCACCATACGCTCGGCTGGCTTCGACAACGTCAGCAGGCACCTGTCTGATTCCCAGGTTCGTCAAACGGATCAAAGGTGGTAGAGCGAAGATCATGGTCACCATGGTCGCCGACACCTCGCCGATGCCCCAGAAGAAGATGAACGGAAGCATGTAGACGAAGGAGTGGACGACCTGCATCGCATCCAGTACGGGTCGAACTACTTGCCAGACATTGTCGAAGCGACCGGCCATGACGCCAATCGGGATACCGATGATCACACACAAGATGACAGCGACTGCGATGAAACCGATGGTGCGAGCAGTTTCGATCCAATAGGCATTGCCGAGGAGGCCACAAATCGTAAGTGCCCCTCCCACGAAGAAGCCGACTTTGATGTTGCGAATGAGCGAAGCAAGGAGCGCCATGCCGAGGACAACCCACACCCACGAGACTTTGGCGAGGCCGTCGCGAACGATCGCGTTGATCAGGACCTGGAACGGTTCTTCGATCCAGCCCAGCAAGGTTTGGAGGTTTACGGCGATCCAGTCGACCACCTGGTCCATCCAATCCCCGAACGGGATCTCCCACTGATCGAGGACGGTGTTGTCGAGCAAACTTCTGTCCGTGCCGGCCTGTGCGAACATCACATGAACACCTCTCGCTCGTACATGTCGATCAGGCTTTCAACCCTTCCCATCTCTTCCATGATCTGGCGAGGATCCAGATCCCCTATCAGTTCTCCCGATTCGTTCACCACGGCGATGGGCAATCCGCGACCGGCAGCGGCATAGACCTCATTGAGGGTGGCGTTTGGAGTGGTTTTGTCGAAATCTGTACGAAGTGCCGCCGAGACATCGTCAGATCCGATACCTGTTACGCGCAGTCCGTCAGCCATCGTCAGCAGTCCAATCGGCTTGCCGGCATCATCGACTGTGAAGGCACCGGTGCGGCCGTCCAGCGAAGTGAGGGCATCACGGAGAGACAGATGCGGAGCAAGCGGCTGGGGCTCGGCCATCACCTCGTTGACTTCGATCACACGACCCTGGTCGACGTCCTGGACGAATTCGGCGACATAGCCCGTTGCAGGCTGCGTGAGGATCTCCTCTGGAGTCCCGATTTGAACAACCAGGCCGTCCTTCATGATGCAGACCCGGTCTCCGATGCGAAGGGCTTCATTGAGATCGTGCGTGATGAAGAGGATCGTCTTCTGCAGCTCGTTCTGAATCTCCATCATCTCGTCCTGCATCTGGCGGCGGATGAGAGGATCGAGTGCGGAGAAAGCCTCGTCCATCAGCAGGATGTCAGGATCGGAGGCGAGCGCCCGGGCGAGTCCTACTCGCTGCTGCATGCCGCCGGACAGCTCCTGGGTTGCGTTCAGCGCATAGGGCTCGAGTCCGACGAGTGACAGAGCTTTGAGAGATGCCGCGTCTCTGGCGTCCTTGTCCACTTTCTGGATCTTGAGACCGTAGCCGACATTGTCGATCACGTTGCGATGAGGAAAAAGCGCGAAATGCTGGAACACCATGCCCATCTTCTCGCGCCGAAACGCCTGGAGAGCAGGGCCGTCGAGGCTTTGAACGTCTGTGCCGTCGACCCAAACGTGACCGGAGGTGATGTCGTGGAGTTTGTTGACCGTGCGAATGGCGGTTGATTTCCCGGAGCCTGAGAGGCCCATCACCACGAAGATCTCGCCCCGGTTGATCGAGAAGTCGACGTCGTTGAGGCCGACAACATGGCCGGATCGCTGCAGGACTGTGTCCTTGCCATATCCTGCCTTGACAAGATCAAATGCTCGGCCCTTCGGCTGGGGTCCAAAGATCTTATAGACGTGTTCCAGCCTGATGATCTCTTCACCAAGTTCGACCATGAGCCTCCTCCAACCAAAGACCATACCGGCCAGGGGGCCGTATGTCGAATGGTGAACCCATGTTGCCTATGTGGAGTCCGGTGGGGGAGATTTCGCCTTCATGCGATCCGGGGCGTGGTCTGGAACCCAATCTTCGATGCACCGTTCCACCAGTGGGACCGGCATATTCGAGCGGGTCATGTCCCTGGCAGACACGTGAACACTGGGGGGAACGCGTGGATCAAAAGATTTGAGGTAGTCGGTTTTGCCTTGTTCCATGGCATCCCAACCGTTCGACCACATCCATCCGGTAGGGCCAACGATGTCTCGGGTGGCGCGGTAGAGATCACCCGATAGTTGCCTCCGCCCGCGACGGCGATCCCCCCATTCTCTGAAGAAACTCTTCAAACCCATGGATCTAATGTACCAGGCTGCCCGGTCAACGTCGGTAGAAGTCGACGTTCTCGGCTGGAAGGGGAGTGTTGCCGAGAATGAGGTCGGCAGCTTTTTCTGCGACCATCATCACAGGGGCGTAGATGTTGCCGTTTGTCACATATGGCATGACGGAGGCGTCAACCACGCTCAGATTGTCGAGGCCATGGACTCGCATGGTTTGCGGGTCGACGACCGACATGTCATCGATGCCCATGCGGGCAGTACATGAGGGATGGAGTGCCGTCTCAGCATCCTTTCTCACCCAGTCCAGGATTTCTTCGTCGGTTTGCACATCGGGTCCTGGTGAGAATTCACCGCCGTCGAGGTCCGACATCGCCGGCTGGCTCAAAATGTCTCGCGAGATCCGGATCGCTTCGATCCACTCCTGACGATCCTCCGGCGTCGAGAGGTAGTTGAATCGGATGGCCGGACGATCGGCCGCGTTCGGCGAGGTGATCTTCAGCGATCCCCTCGAGTTCGAATACATCGGACCGATATGGAACTGGAAGCCATGTCCACCATCGGGGACCGTGCCATCGTATCGGATGGCAATCGGCAGGAAGTGAATCATCAGGTTGGGATAGGCAACCTCATCGTTGCTGCGCACGAACCCGCCACCTTCGAAGTGATTGCTGGCTGCCGCCCCCCGTCGATGCACGAGCCAGTCGAAGCCGATTTTGGGCCGGTTATACCACTTGAGAGCGGGGTACATGGAGACGGGCTGTTTGGCCGCGTGCTGTACGTAGACCTCGAGATGATCCTGAAGATGCTCTCCGACTCCTGGCAGGTCATGGATCACCTTTACGCCCACGTCTTCGAGTTCCGTGGCGTTGCCGACTCCGGAGACCTGTAGCAACTGTGGGGATGCGAATGCGCCCCCGCACAGGATGATTTCAGAGCCAGAGACGTCGACGCTGTTGCGTCCCGATCGGTACCTGACACCAACTGCCTTTGTGCCTTCGAAGTTGATCCGCTCTGTGAAGGCATTGGTGGTGACGGTGAGGTTTGGCCGTTCCATGACTGGATGGAGATATGCGCGGGCGGCGCTGAGTCGTCGTCCGCGGTGGATATTGCGGTCGAACCTTGCAAAGCCTTCTTGCTGGTAGCCGTTCACGTCGTCGGTCAGCGGATAGCCGGCCTGTTGCACTGCCTCGAACAGTGCCTCGAAGATGGGGTTGGTGGCCGGACCCCGTTCGAGTTTCAACGGTCCTTCACCACCGCGAAACTCGTCCGATCCGGCCAGACAGGTCTCCATACGTTTGAAATAGGGGAGAACATGGGCGTAGTCCCAGCTCGCCATGCCGGGGTCCGACGCCCACCGTTCAAAATCGAGCGGGTTGCCTCGCTGGAAAATCATGCCGTTGATCGAGCTCGAGCCACCCAGGACCTTTCCCCTGGCGTGGTAGATCCGTCGACCCCCCATGTGCGGTTCCGGCTCGGACTCATACTTCCAGTCATAAAACCGATTTCCGAGCGGGATGGTGAAGGCACCCGGCATGTGAATGAAGATGTCCCATCTGTAATCGGGCCTTCCGGCCTCGAGTACGAGCACCTCATTGGATGGGTCGGCGCTCAACCGGTTGGCGAGAGCACACCCGGCCGATCCGCCTCCGACGATGATGAAGTCGTATGCCATGCCGTCACGCTACCCGCCGGTTTCAACCGTAGGCAGCCAGCCGGTCGAGGAGCGGTGCCTGGGCCGGATTGATCGTGCTGGTTGCGATGGACAGGTCAAACCATCGCACTTCGGAGAGCTCGGGAAACTCGCCGATCTTTCCCGAGTTACGGGGCCACTCCATCTGAAACGTGCCGGGTTGGAATGTTGCGGGGTCCAGGTTTCCCTCGACTGCCCAGGCGACGACCCGCTTTCCGCCGCGCTGGCGTATCTCGCCCAACGGCAATGGCTCGCCGGCAGGTGCGACCCAGCCGGTTTCTTCGCTGAATTCGCGATAGGCGGCTTCGAGCTCTGATTCGCCGTCTTCGACGATGCCTTTCGGGATGGTCCAATGCTCTCGTTTCGCCCATAGCGGCCCACCGAGCCGACCCAACAGCACCTCGAGCTCGGGGAGAGCTGTCCTGTAAATGAGCAGTCCGGCAGAGGTGATTGCCATGCTCGCGATCATACGGGTGGTTGTGATTTGGTAGCGTTTGATGATGGCGCACGAACCATTCTCGCCCGGTGAGCCCGAACCGTTTCTGGCCGATCCGGCTCAAGAGCGAGTGCGACGACGGGGGCAGCTGGCTCAGTGTTATCGACTCTTCGGGGCCCTGCGCTTCGGGGACATGGGTGACGGACACATCTCTTTTCGGGATCCCGAACGTCGCGACCATTTCTGGACGCTGCGATATGGAGTCTCTTTTCACAGTGCTGCACCGGAGGACACGGTGCTTGTCTCACCAGGGGGCGACACCGTCTCCGATCGATCGATCGGCGCGGTCGCGGCGCCGATCAACATCACCGGATACCACATTCATCACCCCATCCACGAGGCCAGGCCCGATATCGAGGCGGCGGCTCACGTCCATGCCCCGTACGCGACCACCTACTCGACCGAACGACGGCTGCTCGAGCCGATCAATCAGGAGGCCACGCAATTCTTCGAGGATCATGCACTCTTCGATGACGAAGAGGTTCAAATTCTCTCGGCGGACGGAGGCAAGCGCATCGCGGTCGCGCTCGACGACAACAGCCATGTCATCCTCGCAAACCACGGCGTACTCACCACAGGCAAAAGCGCGGCGGAAGCCGTTGCCTGGTTGATCGAAATGGAACGGGCCGCCGAAGTCGCTCTCAAGGCCAAGCGGCCGGTTCGGCTGTCGGACGAAGCGTCGCGCATTGCCAAAAACGATCTCGTGCGTCCGTGGTCGGGTTGGCAGATCTACAACTACCTCATCCGACGACACCTGCCAAACGGCTAGGGCGCCGTTTTTCGAACCCGACCCAGAAGCCGCTTCACCAGGTTTCCGATCCAGCTGACCAAACTCGAAAACAGCAGACCAATTCCCTTGACGTCCCCGGCTTCGATCGTCGCTGCTTCCTCTGGCGTCGCCGCGTCCAACTTGCTGTGCAAGCAATAGACCAGCTCATCGATCAGCCGTCTAGACATTTCTTCGATCAGGCCGGTGCGGCCAAACTGGGCGACGGCACCGGAGAGCTTGATATCGGCTTCGACAAAGACCCGGGTGTGCTCACCGACGCTCGCCAGGCGATACTCCACGTCGACCGATCCTCGACTTCCTCCACTGCGGTCCACTCCCTTGCCGATTATGGACCCGCTGTGGTTCGAGTGATCAGGCGTGACGGTGGCTTCGCCCTCGAACTTGGCATTCATTGGTCCGAGTTTCACCTCTACCGCACCTGCGTAAACGTTGTCGCTTTTTTCCTCGGTGATGCTGGCTCCGGGGAGACACTGGGCAACAGTTGGCACATCCTGGAATGTTTCCCACACTCGCTCGAGTGGGCGCTCGACCTCGAATTCGTGGCTGATTTTCACTGACTCTCCTTACGTGACGAAGCTCGCCGGGTCGTTTGCGAATGCGGTTTTGCACCCGGGGGCGCAGAAGTAATAGGTGTGTCCATCGTGCTCGTGGGTCCAGCGGGCTGTTTCGACATTCACGATCATGTCGCACACGGGATCGATGGCTTCTTCCCGCCGGGAAACCGTAACGCCTGTTGTAAGGCCTCCGCCCGCCTGCAGCGAGACCATCTCGGCAAGAACCGCGACCGCAATCTGGTCGTTCGGCAGGCTTCCCAAATCGAGTCCCGCGGGGGCGTGGATCCTGGCGAGGGCTTCGTCGGATATTCCCGATCCCCGAAGAAATTCGAATACAGAGGCTGCACGTTTCCGCGAAGCGACGAGGCCCACGTAACCGGCGGGTGTTGCAAGCGCCGCTTCGAGAGCTTTCTCGTCGTAGTGGCCCTGGGTAGCGACCACGACAAAGTCACGCTCGCCGATCGCAAGCTGATCCAGGTCGAGCGTGCTCCGAACTTCCACGTCGCCGGATGTTTTCAGGTCGCCTCCGTCATCGATCAGCACTGCTCGCCAGCCGAGCAGGGCTCCCATCCGGGCCAGAGTTTCGGCTCCGGGCGATTTGCCGATTACGACAAGGCTGGGTTCGGGCACGACGGGTTCCAAGTAGACCTCCATTGCTCCATCGCTCTCGCAAGCCATTGGCACAGCCACGACAGCCTCGTCGCGACGGTTGCCGAATTCTTCTGCCGGTCCCAGCTGGAGAAGGCGGGGGGTTCCGTCGACCAGCGCATCGAGCGCCTGCTTGATGACGGTTGGCTCTGCACAGGCTCCTCCCAGCCAACCCGTGATCGATCCGTCGGTCGCGATGACAGCTTTGGAGCCCTTGTGGCCCGAGGATGGTCCGCGCCGCCAGACAACAGTGGCGAGAACAAACGGGGTTCGCCTCGAAGCCAGTCGCCCGGCGAGTTCAAGGGCCCGTTGCATGACTATCGGTTCTTGGCGTCCTGAATGGCGCTCCAAACCCGGTCGGGCAGGAGCGGCATATCGATGTTTCGCACACCCAGGTGGGCGACGGCATCGATTACGGCATTGACGTAGGCGGCCGGTGATCCGACAGTTGCAGATTCGCCGACACCCTTGGCTCCGATCGGATGGTGGGGGGACGGGGTGACGGTTTCGTCCAGTTCGAAGCGAGGTGTCTCCCAGGCCGTCGGGACCAGATAGTCCATGAAGTTGGAGCCGATGCAGTTGCCATCTTCGTCGAAGGTGATCCATTGCATGGCTGCAGCAGCGAATCCTTCGGTCAGGCCGCCCTGGATCTGGCCCTCCACGATCATCGGATTGATGCGAACGCCGCAGTCATCGACCGCCACCATGCGGTCAACCTTCCAGACACCGGTCTCGGGATCGACTTCTACCACTACCACATAGGTCCCGAAGGGATATGTCATGTTCGGCGGGTCGTAATAGTGAACCCCCTCGAGTCCATATTCGGTGTCCTCGGGCATATTCGTGTAGGCAGCGAACGCAATGTCCTGGATCGTGACGAACTTGTCCGGAGAACCGGTCACCGAGAACTTGCCAGGTTCCCACTCGAGGTCATCCGGCGAGGCTTCCATCAAATGAGCCGCGATCTTGCGAGCCTTCTCGCGCAACATGCGTGAGATCATCGCCGTGGCGGCGCCTGCGACCGGCGTACTGCGGCTGGCGTAGGTACCCAATCCGTACGGAGTGTTGTCCGTATCGCCTTCGACCACCTTTATGTCGCCGACCGGGATGCCGAGTTCCTCTGCCACAATCTGGGCGAATGTGGTCTCGTGGCCCTGGCCCTGACTACGGACGCCCAGCTTGAGAATCGCCTTACCGGTCGGATGGATACGGAGCTCGGCCGAGTCGAACATCTTCAGGCCGAGGATGTCGTATTCATTTGAGCCGCCTGCGCCGACGACCTCCGTGAAGCTGGCGAGCCCGAGTCCGATCAGCCTGCCTTCTTCCCTTGCGGCTTTCTGTTCCTCTCTGAGTTCTTCGTACCTTGCGATGCCGAGGGCTTTGCGCATCGCCGCCTCATAGTCGCCGGAGTCATACACAAACCCGGTTGGAGAGTGATACGGGAACTGCTCGGGCTTGATGAAGTTGAGCGATCGAAACTCGGCAGGGTCCATACCGATCTCATAAGCGGCCGTCTGAACCAGCCGCTCAATCAGATACGAGGCCTCGGTCACGCGGAAAGAACAGCGATAGGCCACCCCGCCCGGTGCCTTGTTCGTATAGGCCCCGTGCGCCACGACATGAGCAGCCGGATAGTCGTAGGACCCGGTGACGATATGGAAAAGGCCTGCCTTGAACTTGGTCGGCTGGGCATCGGCGAAGAACGCGCCCTGGTCAGACCAGATTTCGCTGCGGAGGCCGAGGATGCGGCCCTCGCTGTTGAGGGCCAGCTCTCCCTTCATGTAGTAGTCGCGAGCGAACCCGGTCGAGATGAGATTCTCGGTTCTCGACTCGACCCATTTGACCGGCTTGCCGAGCAGCAGCGAGGCTGCTGTGGCGACGACATAACCCGGGTAGACGGGAACCTTGTTGCCGAAGCCGCCTCCTATGTCAGGCGAGATAATTCGAATATTCTGTTCTGGCAGGCCCGTGACCAGAGCGAAAACGGTGCGATGGGCATGTGGGGCTTGCGAGGTCATGTATACGGTTACTTGCCCGGTGATCGGATCGACGTCAGCTACCGCCCCGCAGGTCTCGAGCGGCGCCGGGTGAGAACGGGGATAGTGGGTCTCGATGCTCACCACTTTGTCGGCTTCGGCGAAGGCGCGGTCCGTCAGGTCCTTGTCGCCCGACTCCCATTCGTAGACGAGATTGTCTGTCTGACCTTCCTTCTCATCGCGGATCACGACCGCTCCCTCTGCCATGGCTTGCCGCGGGTCGGTAATGGCAGGCAGCTCGTCATAGTCGACAAAGATGGCTGACAGGGCATCGCGGGCGATATAGGAGTCCGTGGCAATGACGGCCGCCACCTCCTGGCCTTGAAACCGCACCTTGTCTGTCGCAAGCACGGCCTGGGTGTCGCCGGAGAGCGTCGGCATCCAGGCCAGGTTGTGCTGGGCCATGAGCTCGCCCGTCACGACGGCCACCACGCCTTCCATCGCCTCGGCTTCAGATGTGTCGATGGACAGAATCCTGGCGTGAGCCACCGGGCTCCGGAGGATCGCCATGTGCAGCATGCCTTTGAGCTCGATGTCATCTACGTAGTTGCCTGCACCCTGAATGAACCGGGCGTCTTCGTGGCGACGGACGCTGTGGCCGACGCCGCCGATTTCAGGAGGAGTCTTCGGGTGAGCGGTTGTGGTCATGGTGGTGTCTCCTCAGCTCTTTCGCATTTCTTCGCCGGCGTGCTGGACGGCCTTCACGATGTTCACGTATCCGGTGCATCGGCAGATGTTGCCGCTGATCGCCCACCGGATATCGTCTTCAGACGGGTCCGGGTTTTGCTCCAACAGTGCCGCACTCGTCAGCATCATGCCGGGGGTGCAGAACCCACATTGGAGCCCGTGCTTTTCTTTGAACGATGTCTGAATCTGGTGGAGCTCGCCGTTTTGTTTCAAGCCCTCGACCGTCGTGATGGATGTGCCGTTCGCCTGTACGGCGAACATCGTGCACGATTTCATGGGCGTGCCGTCGACCAGGACCGTGCATGCTCCGCAGCTCGTCGTATCGCAGCCGATGTGGGTGCCGGTGGCACCCGTTGCCCGGATGTAGTCGACGAGGAGCTGGCGGGGTTCAACATCCGAGGACTGCGATGCTCCGTTGAGCGTGACGTTTATCTGCATGTGATCCTCCTATGCCCGGGCCTGTGCCAGGGATGCTTCGAGCCCCCGGCGTGTGTACACGCTGACGACGTTGCGTTTCCATTCGGCTGTCCCACGAACGTTGCTCTCTGGTTCGGCTGCTCCGGCGGCCAGCGCGCCTGCTTCTTTGAACAGCTCGTCAGACGGTTCTTGACCTACCAAAGCCTGCTCTGCCGCAGCAGCTCTCGTGTTCTTGTTGTTCACGGCCGTGAGCGCAATCCCGGCCTCGGAGATCTTGCCGTCGTCGCCGAGTTGAAGCTGGGTTGCGACGGCCACCGTGGCGTAGTCGCCGATTTTGCGCTCCAGCTTCAGATAGGCGCCGCCACCCTTCCCCGTGTATTTCGGGATCCTGACTTCCCTCACGATCTCGCCCGTCGCGAGGGAGTTGGTGAAGAAGTCGACGACGAAATCGTCGATTGGTATCACCCGCTCGCCTGTTGCAGATTGGGCGACGACTTCGGCTCGTACTGCCAGCATGACCGAATTCCAGTCGCCTTCCGGATCACAGTGGGCCACGGATCCGCAAAGAGTGCCACGGTTGCGCACGAGCGGGTCGGCAACCCAGGGTGCGGCAGATGCGATGGCCCCGTTGTGAGCTGCGATGTCCGCTGAATTGACGATGTCGTTGTGCCGCACGAGAGCGCCGATGCGCAGATATCCGTTTGCGCTATCGATGTAGTCGAGTCCCTCGATGTTGTTGATGTCGACGAGATGGGCGGGGTTGGCCAGTCTCAGCTTCATCATGGGGATGAGACTCTGGCCACCGGCGAGGACGCGAGCCGAATCGCCCTCCTCGGCCAACGTCGCGAGTGCTTCGTCGAGAGTTTCGGGAGCGGAGTAGGCGAACGCAGGCGGATACATGAGACCTCCTCTAGTCCTCCTTTCGACACTACCACTCTCGGGTCGCCCGACGCGTGTCCTTTTCATTGCGGGCGCCGTCCAACTCTGGGAAGATGGCCTGAAGCCCCTTGCACATGAGGAGGAGCTCATCTCAAAGTTGATTTTGACGTGCGCGGTGACCGGGGGATCGCACACGCCCACGATGAACATCGACATCCCGGTAACAGTCGACGAGATGGTCGACCAGTCGGTGGCAGCGGCCGGGGCAGGAGCCGCGGTGATCCACATTCACGCCAGGGACCCGGAAGACGGCCGCCCAACCGCCGATGTCGGCCTGTTTCGCGCGTACTGCCAGGGCATCAAAGAACGATCAGACGCAATCGTGTCCATCACCACCGGGGGTGCGACGGGCCAGACCATCGAGGAACGGCTCGCCCCGATTCGACAGCTGAAGCCTGAGCTGGCGACATGCAATCTCGGCACCATGAATTACGGGTTGTTCCAGATGGTGCCCAAATACGAGGGGCGCTGGAAGTACGACTGGGAAGAAGACTTTCTCCTATCCACCAAAACGGAACCCTTCGTGAGCAGCTTCGCAGACATCGAGTACATGCTCACAGAATTGGCTGACGAGACCGGTTGCCGTTTCGAGTTCGAGGCCTATGACGTGGGCCACCTCTACACACTGGCCCACTTCGCCGATATGGGTCTGGTGAAGCCGCCCATCTTCATGCAGTTCGTCGTCGGGACCTTCGGCGGCATCGGACCCGACGTCGAAAACGTGGTCACGATGAAAACCGTCGCCCATCGGCTCTTCGGCGATGACATCGAATGGGGCGTGCTCGGCGGTGGGCGCTTCCAATTTGACCTGGTCACCGCTGGAATCCTGCTCGGTGGGAATGCCCGGGTTGGTCTCGAAGACGGCTTGTACCTGCGCAAAGGACGGCTCGCAGAATCCAATGAAGAGCAGGTTCAAAAGATCGTGCGCATCATCGATGAGCTATCACGTGAGGTGGCAACGCCGGCCGAGGCGAGAGAGCGGCTGGCGCTCAAGGGTTTGGAGAACGTTGGCTATTAGAACGAGCCGGGACCGCAGTGGATCTCGGGGATTGGAGCTCAGGAGAAGACGATGCGACTGACGAGCGATTCGATCACGGAGGGTGCGCCCATACCCTCGGAGTATGCGCTGTGTGTGCCGGATCCCGGTAGCCACGCAACGTTCGCGGCCAACCGTAATCCCGACCTGGCGTGGACCGACGTTCCGGAAGGGACGAAATCCTTCGTTATCACCTGCATCGACGTCGATGTTCCGTCCGCGGGCGATGATGTCAATCAAGATGATCGCGAGGTACCCGAGGATCTGCCAAGGGTCGATTTTGTCCACTGGTTGCTCGCCGATGTCCCGGCAGGCGTACAGCATGTGGCGGCGGGTGCCTTTTCTGATGGCGTCACGCCTGGCGGCAAGCCAGGTGTCGCGGAAGGCCCTGTCGAGGGTGTGAACGATTACACATCCTGGTTTGCGGAGGACCCCGAGATGGGCGGTACCTGGCATGGTTATGACGGTCCGTGCCCGCCGTGGAACGATTCGATCATCCATCGGTACGAATTCACCGTGTACGCGCTCGACGTTGCCAGCGTCGGATTGGCGGTTGGCTTCACGGTTGACGAACTCAACGCCGCCATCGAAGGCCACGTACTCGGCTCCGCGGCCATCACGTCCACCTACACGCTCAACCCCCGGCTGCGCTAATGCGCTTCGGCGTGGTCGGTACCGGAGTCATCGGTGCCGGATGGGCCACCAGGGCCCTGGCTCGTGGATGGGACGTCGTTGCGACCGATCCGGCTCCGGGTGCCGAGGAGCGGCTTCGGCTGACTGTCGATCGGGCTTGGGAATCCGCTCGCAAGCTCGGGTTGTTCCCAGGCGCCGACCCTTCCCGGTTGGAGTTCGCGAATTCCGTCGCGGAGGTGGTTTCGGTTTGCGAGTTCGTGCAGGAGAGCGTGCCGGAACACGAATCGCTGAAGAAGGAGGTCCACGGGGCGATCGATGCTGTGGCAGATCCGGACGTTGTTGTGGCGTCGAGTTCTTCCGGTTTGTTGCCTTCGCTCCTGCAGGAGGGCCTCAGCCATCCCGGGCGGCTGGTCATAGGGCATCCGTTCAACCCTGTCTACCTGCTGCCACTGGTTGAGGTGCTCGGGGGTCGCCAGACGTCGGCACCGGCGCTGGAACGAGCGACGGCGGTCTACGAAGATCTCGGAATGCATCCGTTGCGGGTACGAACCGAGATAGAGGGCTATTTGTCCGACCGTCTCCAGGAGGCCATGTGGCGCGAGATCCTCCACCTCGTGAAAGACGGTGTTGCCACCACCGGCGAGCTGGACGAGGCCATTGCCTACGGGCCGGGTCTCCGGTGGGCGGGCATGGGCACCAACCTCATTTTCCATCTGGCAGGTGGCGACGAGGGCATGCGCCACATGCTCGAGCAGTTCGGCCCTGCTCTGGAGCTGCCATGGACGAAGTTGGTGGCCCCGCCGCTCACCGATGATCTCGTCGATGCGATGGTTGAGGGCACAGCCATGCAGGCGGGGGAACGTTCCATCGTCGAACTCGAACGCATGCGCGATGACTACCTGATTGCGGTGATGCGCGGACTCAAGGCACACGGCGTCGGGGCGGGTCAAACCCTGGCCCGGTGGGAGGAGCGGCTCCATGGCGTCCAGCAGGAGCGCTGGAAAACCGGTGACCGCATTCCGAACCCTCTGGAGCTGTACTCCTGCCCGGTCGAGCCCGAATGGGTCGACTACAACCGGCACATGACGGAGTCGGCCTACCTCCTGGCGGCCGGCTGGGCTACCGACAAGCTCTTTCGCTACATAGGGATCGACGACGATTACAGGGCGGGCGGCCATTCCTTCTACACGGTTGAAACCCACATCAGCTACCGGAAGGAGGTGGGAGCCGATGCCGCTCTCCGGTTCACGACACAGGTCCGCGAGGTACACCCCAGGCGCCTTCGTTTCATTCACGAGATGTACGCGGATGAGGACCACGTGGCGAGCATCGAGCAAGTGCTGGTTCATGTCGACACCAGTGCGGGCCGGTCGACGCCAATACTTCCCGGCCCTGCCGCGGCCCTCGCCGAGATCGCCAGGGCACACCGGGATTCGTAGGATCGACCACATGGATTTTGCGCTCACCGACGAACAGCAACTCATCGTGGAGACGGCTCGGGAGTTCACCGAGCGAGAGCTGATGCCGCATGAGGAGGAGGTCGAGCGTTCCGGTCGCGTTCCGGATGAGCTGGTAGCCGACATTCGGGGAAAGGCAATCGCCGCGGGGATCTATGCCGCGAACATGCCCGCCGAGTACGGGGGCGCCGGCCTCGACAACGTGACGATGGCGCTGGTCGACCGGGAACTGGGAGCAACGAGCTATGCGCTGCAATACATCGTTCATCGGCCATCGAACATTTTGCAGGCATGCACTCCGGAGCAAATCGACGAATATCTGATACCGACCGTGAGCGGCGACCGGGTGGATTGTTTGGCGATGTCAGAGCCGGACGCCGGCTCTGACGTACGGGGCATGAAGTGCACGGCCATTGTCGACGGTGATGACTGGGTGCTCAACGGCACCAAGCATTTCATTTCGCACGCCGATCTGGCCGATTATGTGATCGTCTTTGCCGCTTCGGGTGAGGAAGAAACAGATCGCGGTGCGAGGAAACGGATCACGGCCTTCCTCGTTGACTTCGACACGCCTGGTTTTGAACGATTGCCGGGCTATAGCAGCGTATCCAATCGCGGCTACCACAACTTCATCCTCAAGTTCGACGACTGCCGGGTGCCTGCCGGTTCGGTGCTGGGCCAACCCCACGAGGGATTCGACGTGGCAAACGAGTGGCTCGGAGCGACCCGGCTTCAAGTAGCCGCAATTTGTCTGGGCCGGGCACGCCGTGCGATTCAACTCGCCACTCAGTGGGCCGTGGATCGGCGCCAGTTCGGAACCCAGATCGGCAAATTTCAGGGGGTGTCGTTCAAGCTCGCGGATATGCAAATGCGGTATGAGGCTGCTGAACTGAAGACATTGCAGGCTGCCTGGAAGATGGACAGGGGAATCATGCACGATGCCGATGCGGCCATGGCCAAAGTTCTCGCCACCGAGATGTGTCAGTTTGTGACGGACGAAGCGATCCAGGTCTACGGTGGTATGGGTCTCATGGAAGAACTGCCGCTCGAGCGCATGTGGCGCGACACCCGTGTCGATCGGATTTGGGACGGGACCAGCGAGATTCAGCGGCACATTATTTCCCGAGCGATGCTGCGACCGCTGGGAGGTTGAAATGGACGAAGATGATCAGAGGCACCGGGGCGAGCAGTTCGTAGCGCTCCACCACAGGCCAGGGCTGTTCGTGCTGCCGAATCCGTGGGATGTCGGCTCGGCCCGCATGCTCGAGCACATGGGTTACGAGGCGCTCGGCACCACGAGCGCCGGCCATGCCCGGAGTATGGGGCGAGCCGACGGGCGGCGGACCGTGAGCAGGGATGAGGCCATCTGGCATGCCACGACTATCGCCGAAGCAACAACGCTACCGGTGTCAGGCGATTTCGAGCGGGGATACGGCGACGAGCCGATGGAGGTGGCCGAGACCGTGGCGTCGGCGATTGCAGCCGGCCTCTCGGGTTGTTGCATCGAGGACGCCACCGGCGACCCGGACGACCCCTTCTACGATCCGAGCCTCGCCGCCGATCGCATTGAGGCAGGGGCGGCAGCAGCCCGATCATCCGGATTTCCTTTCGTGCTCGTCGCACGGGCAGAGAACTACCTCCACGACCGACATGATCTCGACGATACGATTCGCCGGCTTCAGTCGTTTGAGTCCGCAGGGGCCGACGCGGTATACGCCCCGGGTCTCATAGACCTCGCGGACATTCAGAAGGTGGTCGCGAGCGTGGGAGTGCCGGTGAACGTCCTCATCGGATTGCCCGGACAGGAATGGGGTCTCGATGACCTGGAAGAGGCGGGTGTGAAGCGTGTGAGTGTCGGATCAGGCTTTTACCGGAGCGCCATGGCATCGTTCGAGAAGTCCGCCCGGTCGCTTCTATCCGATCGGCGGCTGGGTCCCCAGGGTCCCGGGCTGATGGATATGGACGAGTTGTTCTCAGCATGAATCTCAGCCGGCTGATCAATCCAGGGTCGATAGCGGTTATCGGAGGTACGGAGGCCGAGCGCGTAATAGCCCAATGCGACGCCCTGGGGTTCGACGGCGAGATCTGGCCGGTAAACCCGCATCGATCCGAGATCGGGGGCCGCAAGACCGTGGCCTCGGTTGGCGAGCTGGCATCGGTACCCGACGCTGCGTTTGTGGCTGTGCCCAGAAAGGACACCATCGCCATTGTCAGAACTCTGGCGGATCGGGGGTGTGGCGGGGTCGTCGGGTATGCATCGGGATTCGCGGAAGTCGGCGAAGTTGATCTCCAGCACGAGCTCGTGGTCGCAGCCGGAGCAATGCCATTGCTCGGGCCAAACTGCTACGGGCTGATCAACGCCACCACGGGTGTAGCCCTTTGGCCAGATGAGCACGGTCTGGAGCGTCGGGATCTGGGCGCGGCCATCATCTCACAGTCGGGAAACATGGCGCTCAACTTCACTCTGCAGGATCGCGGGGTTCCCCTCACCCATGTCGTGAGCCTCGGGAATCAAGCACAACTCGGGTTCGAAGACGTAATGCTGGCCTTGTTGGACGATGCCGGGGTTGAAGCGATCGGCCTTCACATCGAAGGGATTCGTGACGCGGCGGCCTTCGCACAAGCTGCCGCTACGGCCCACGCGCAGCGGGTTCCGGTTGTGGTGCTCAAGACCGGCGTTTCTGATCTCGGGGCCGGAATCACGCGTACTCATACTGCTGCGCTGGCAGGCGACGATGCTGCTTTCGGTGCGCTCTTCGACCGCTATGGCGTCTACCGGGTGAATACGGTGCCGGAGCTCCTCGAAGTCTTGAAGCTCTTGACCGTCACCGGACCAATCTCCGGGAGTCGTTTGCTGTCACTGAGCTGCTCGGGTGGCGAGGCGTCGTTGGTGGCGGATCGCGCACAGCATTACGACGTCGAGTTTCCTGCGCTCGATCCCGGGCATGCGGCCGACGTCGGCAAGCACCTCGATGCTCTGGTCGAAGTTGGCAATCCGCTCGACTATCACACCTTTCAATGGGGGGACCGCGACGCGCTGACCGGCACGTTCACGGCCGCGCTATCGGGAGCGTTCGACGCGGCGATGCTCGTGATCGACTTTCCAAACCGCTCGCACAGTGATGACTCTTCCTGGTGGTCGACCATCGACGCCATGGTGTCTGCTGCCGAGCGAACGGGAACGGCGTCTGTCGTGACGGCGTCGCTTCCCGAAACCATGCCTCGGGCGCTGAGAGAACATCTCATAGAGCGTGGTCTAGCTCCCATGTGCGGGATTGACGAAACGCTAAAAGGATTGGAGGCTGCATCGTTTTTTGGAGCTCGGTTTGGCAATCCGCTTCATCCCATCCACCCCGTGCCACCATTTGACGACCAGGCTCGAGTCTCTCTTTCCGAGTGGGATGCCAAACAGATTCTGGCCGATGCCGGGGTACCGGTCCCGGACGGGCTGGTGACCGACCGTCCTGGTGACGTCGCCGCCGATATCGGTTTTCCGGTGGCGCTCAAGATCGTAGGCGCCGTGCACAAGTCGGACACTGGCGGGGTCATGCTCTACCTCGAATCCGTCGAGGACGTCGTGGCCGCAACACGTGTAATGCCATCGTCGAACTCGTACCTCGTCGAGCAGATGATCGCGGGGGGAGTGGCAGAACTGCTTGTCGGGGTACGCCGCCACGACGGACTGGGCTGGCTCCTCACAATCGGTGCAGGTGGAGAGTTGACCGAACTCGCCAACGATGCAGCGCACCTGCTGCTTCCCGCTGACGCTTCAGCCATTCGGCGGGCACTCGAGTCGCTTTCGGTGGCGGCTCTTCTCAACGGCTACCGCGGCCGGCCGACGATCGATCCCCAATTCGTGGTCGACGCGATCGACAAGATTTGTCGGGTGGCACTCGAGCACCGAGAATTCGATACCGTCGAGGTGAATCCTCTTGTCGTGACCCCGGAAGGAGCGGTAGCCGTGGACGCAGTGATTGTGAAAAGTCATGGGTGAAAAGGGCGCCAGGATGACAGGCGATGCCGCAGTTGCGGCCGAGCATCTCGTCGACTCGCTCCAGTCTCTGGGGGCCGTGAAGTCCAGGAAGATGTTCGGCGGCTTCGGCATCTTCTGCGACGATGTGATGTTTGGCCTCGTCGATTCGGCAGGTATCGGATTCTTTCGCGCGGATGACGAGCAGGTCGCCGACCTGGAGGCCAACGGATCTGTCGGTCATGGGCGGATGCCCTACTGGTCGATCTCAGAGTCCGAACTGTCCGACGAAGATGCACTGATGGCCAGGGCATCCGTTGCGCTGGAGACCGCACGAGCCGCCAGGAAGAAATGACGGTCTCGGTCGAACGTCGCGACGCCGTCTTTGAAGTCACCCTCGACCGTCCGAATGCCAATGCGATTGACGCAGCGACCAGCCGGGAACTCGGATCTGTATTCGTCGAGTTCAGGGACGATCCGGCCTACCGGGTAGCCATTTTCACCGGATCGGGCGATCGGTTTTTCAGCGCGGGATGGGACCTGAAAGCTGCGGCACGTGGTGAGGCGTTTGAAGCTGATTACGGAGAGGGCGGTTTCGGTGGCTTCGCCGAGCTGCCCGGCCTGAACAAGCCGGTCATCGCCGCAGTCAACGGGTTGGCCGTTGGTGGAGGTTTCGAGCTGGTTCTGGCGGCCGATTTCGTCGTAGCAGTCGATACGGCAGAGTTCTTCTTCGGTGAGGTGGCGGTTGGAATCATTCCAGACGCCGGATCCATCCGGCTCCCGCGCATGCTGCCGCCGGCGCTCGCCAAAGAGTTGTTGCTGACCGGTCGGAGAATGGGCGCGGAAGAGGCGATGCAGCGCGGTCTGGTCAATGCGGTTTGTTCCCGAGACCGGCTCATGGATTCGGCTCGCGAGCTCGCCGATCGCCTCGTATCGGCAGCACCGCTCGCCGTTTCTGCGGTCCTGGAAGCCATACAAACAGTGGGGCATCTCCCATTACGTGAGGCGTATCGTGCTCTTCGCGAGGTCCCCGCCTATCAGACCATGCTTCGTTCGGAAGATGCACTGGAGGGTCCAAGAGCTTTCGCCGAGGGACGTGACCCGGTGTGGCGCGGGAGATAGCGTCGATTCGAGAATCGGGTCTACAGCGCTTCGATGGTCGCCGCGCCGGCGGCATGCGAGGGATATACCGACGGCGAGAGGCCCGTCGAGGCATGGTACGACGTGGTCGTCGCGTCCATGAAGTCGGCAAGCGATGAGCGGTCAACCAACGCAACCGCACAACCGGCAAAGCCGCCGCCCGTCATGCGGGCCCCGTAGCAACCAGGTGCCGAGGCGGCTGCTTCAACGATGGCGTTGAGGGCATGGCTCGAGATGTCAAAGAGATCGCGCATGGAGACATGGCTTTCCTTCATGAGCTGGCCCACGCGTTCGGGGTCCCTGGAAGCGAGAGCGTGAGCGGCCTGAACGGTCCGATCGTTCTCCTCGATAACGTGGCGGGCCCGTGCACGATCGACGACGTCGAGAGCGGCATCGTTGATGTCAGTGAGCGTCACATCGCGGAGAAGCTGCACGCCGAGGGCATGCGCCACCCGTTCGCACGACGCTCGCCGCTCGGCGTATTGGGATCCCACGAGTGATCGACGCGTCGTGGTGTCCAGAACCACCACTGCAACGTCATCTGGAATCGGGTGATCAGTGGAATCCAGGCTGAGGCAGTCGATGAGTTTGGCGTGACCGGCCGTTGCTGTGGCGATGATGAGCTGGTCCATGATGCCGGACGGCATGCCCATCCACTCGTTTTCCACCCATTGGGCGTGATGGGCGAGCTCTACGCGGTCGATATCGGCTGCGACCGCCAGTCCTACGCCCACCTCGAGAGCCGCAGACGATGAGAGGCCTGCCCCGATGGGTATATCGGTGGCGATGGCTGCGTTGAAACCGGCAGATTCCCAGCCGGCGTCTGCCAGACGGACCACCATGCCTTTGACGTAGTTGCCCCATCCCCTCTCGGCTGAGCTGTCTTGCGTGGAGAACCCGACAGGGCGGTGGTTCTCGGACACCAGCCGGATGCGGTGGTCGTCGCCGGGTTCAAACGCGATGACGGTGGCATGGTCCAGAGCCATCGGGAGCACGAAGCCACCGTTGTAATCGGTGTGTTCGCCGATCAGGTTGACGCGACCTGGCGCTCGAATCAACGCTCGGGGTGATCGATCGAATGCTGTTCTGAAGTGGTCGACTGCTCGATCTCGAGCCGGGCGGTCAGCCATGGTTGAGTCAGCCATGGTCGAGATAGTGAATCGTGTCGACTTCACGCAACCGGGCCGCAGCTCGTTCCGGTGTGATGTCCCGCTGAGGCTCTCCGAGCATTTCATACCCGACCATGAACTTTCGCACCATGGCAGAGCGAAGAAGCGGCGGATAGAAGTGGGCGTGGAGTTGCCAATCCGGGGCTTTGTCCCGGCCAGGTGCCCCGTGCCAACCCATCGAGTAGGGGAAGCTGGTTTCGAATAGATTGTCATATCGAATCAGGAGCTCCGAGAGAACCGACGCCAACGCATCCCGATCCTCGTCAGCGAGATCTCCGAGTCGTTGAGCTTCGAATCTCGGGATCAACAGGATCTCGAACGGCCACGACGCCCAATAAGGAACGAGAGCGACGAAGCCATCCCGGTCGATGACAACCCGCTCCGAGCCGGCTTCGGTCTTGGCATAGTCGGCCAGCAAATTACGTCCCTCGCGTTCGAAATAGTCTGCCTGGGTTCTTTGCTCGGTGGCCGCGAGCGTTGGTATCGATGACGTTGCCCAGATCTGTCCGTGGGGATGCGGGTTGGAAGCCCCCATTTGCTCGCCCTTGTTTTCAAATATTTGAATCCACTCGTGGGTCGTTTCGAGTTCGTTGGTTTGGACAACCCAGGCGTCGATGACCGCTCTGATGGCAGCGACCTCCATTCGGGCCAGTGAGAGGTTGTGTTGAGGTGAAAAGCAGATGACCCTGGCCGTGCCCGAAATCGGTTGCTGCTGCAGCAAGGGAGACGTCGTGGCAGGCAACGTCCCTGGCTCGGTGAGGACTGCCGGGAAATCGTTGTCGAACACGAACGTAGATGTGTAGTCGGGTGTGGATGTGCCGTGAGCCCGGTCGTTGCCGGGACACAGGGCACAAGTCGGGTCGTAAGCAGGCAAGTCTTCAGAGATTCCCCGGTCTACCCGACCGAGCCAGGGCCTGTCCGTTCGGTAGGGTGACACAAGCACCCAGCTGTCGGTCAGCGGGTTGTACCGGCGGTGGGGAGACATGTCGGTCATCGGTCGACATGGGGAATGGGCAACGCCACCTCGGCACCCTGGCCGGGCTGCGAACGGATCGGACCGTCGAGCGTTGCAGGCTCAAAATCGACCATGCGCCCATCAATCGAAAATCGATATCGGTCGACACGTTCGATCGCGGGGTCGTGGGCCAACCAGGCCTGCAATTGCTGGGTTTCGCCCGGGCTCAACCACCACGGCGGATCCGAAGTCGCCAGGTAGCCGCACACCTGACACATGTCCGCCATGAGTTGTCGGTGGGCGTCCTTCAAGATTGCATACCGCGTTCGAAAGTAGGCGACATCGGGGTCGATGGCAACGAGGGGTTTGAGCCACAACCGGTTCAGGCTCGTCGAAATCGCGTATCTCAGTGCCGGTGACGAGTAATCCTGGTGCAGGAACTTGTTGAGGTCGTTCTCCCAATAGGGCGCAACGTCGGGGCCGATCCTGATGCCATTGAAAATGCCGATGGAAGGCAGAATGGGGCTGCCGCAACCGAGCAGATAGACGTCGTCGCCAACGGTTTGGCGGATGAGCTCGATGCCGTAACGATAGGCGGCATCACCCGTGAGTTCGCCGACCCTCACCCCGGGTATGGCAGCGGCGAAGATGAAGTCGAGCTTGAGGTACGTGAACCCCCACGCGACGGCGCGTCGAACGGCATCGGTGACGTGTTTGCGTCCGCCTTCGGACGTGACATCGATTGCGTAGTACCGGCCTCCCCAGTTGTAGCCGGCGATCATCGGATTGCCATCGCCATCGCATACCAGAATCTCGGGTCGGATGTTTTCCGATCGCTCGTGGACGATGAACGGAGCGATCCACAGACCTGGCCGGTAACCCGCGTCGGAGATGGCGCTGGCCATGGCCTTCATGCCTGAAGGGAACTCAGGGCCGGCGTCCCATGTTCCAATTTCGATCTGCCATCCGTCGTCGAGCTGAAAGACGTCAAAGCCGATGCCCTCGATCCCGGTGAGTGCTTCGTGCATCGAAGGTTCCGTGATCGCCTGATAAAACGAGTACCAGCTGCACCACACGTGCCCTGGATCCTGGCGCACCGAACCGAGCTCCCGGCGCAATATCTCGGCATATGACCCGAACACATCTTGTTCTGGCCCGTAGGCCAGAAACCAACGTGCAGGCTCCCCTCGCGATGTCCCCGACAGCGTGGACGTCGTGGCTTCGACGATGGTGTCCATTCCGAGTGCTCCCAATAACAACGCGTTGCCGTCGGGTCCCGATATCGCTCCGACATAGTTGCCTACGTGACCCCGATCATCGACCAACAGGGGGTCACCAGACAGCCGGCGTCGCTCCCTGTCACGAACCCGCACGGGTTCCTCGTCCATGAGGGCCCAGTGGGTCAAGCCCCAGGAATGCCAACCATGGCGGTAGAACGTCGTGGATCCGAAAGGATGCGAAAGTTGCACGTCGCCGGCGTCCAACAGCCAACCACCCGTGGTTCCGGTCGCAGAAGACTCGGTAGATACGCTGATCGGACCCAGGTTGAGGCTGGTCAATGCACTCTTTCGTAAATAAACGTAACCATTTGAATTGACTCGTAGGTAATCGTAAGATAGCGCAATGGATCCAGGAGTTCCAGCGCCGTTGCGGAGAGATCGGATGCTCGCCTTGTTGCGAGAGCACGAATTCGTCCGAGTCGCCGACTTGAGCCGAACGTTCGGAATTTCCGAGGTCACGGTGCGTTCAGATCTGTCCACCCTGGCTGATAGTGGACTCATCCAACGCGTGCATGGAGGGGCCATGGTCCCGGGGTCGGAGGTTGAGCGTTCTTTTGAGGAGTCGCTTGATGCATCGGCCCAGGAGAAAGCCGCAATCGGGCATCATGCAGCTCGAACAGTTCGCCCGGGCGAGACGATCATGCTCGACGTTGGCACATCGACTGCAGCCCTGGCTCGTTCCCTGGTCGGCCGCGAGACACTGCACAATGTGACCGTCTTCACCTCGAGTTTGAAGGTTGCTCTCGATCTCGAACCCGCAATCCCTCGCATCACAGTGGTCGTCACGGGAGGCACCCTGCGACCTCTCCAGCACTCTCTGGTTGATCCGATGGCCGGGTATGTATTCGACACCGTGAGGTTTGATCGCGCATTTGTCGGATGCAACGGGGTCCATGTCGATCACGGAGTCACGAACGTGAACCTGCCCGAGGCCGGCATGAAGCGAAGAATGATCGCAGCGGCAGAGCAGACGGTTGTCGTGGCAGACGGTTCCAAGGTAGGCAACGTCAGCGTCGCGAAGATCGCCGAGCTCGACGAGGTTGACCTTCTGATAACTGGCAGAAGCGCTCGACAAGATTTGGTAAAAGAACTCGTGCAGCATGGTGTTGCTGTCGAGATCGCAGAGCCTGGGAATCCGGGCGTATGAACAACACTCACGTGTTGAAACGAAAGGAAAACATGAGAATAAGGATGATTGCGCTTCTCGCAATTCTCGCACTGGTCGCGGCTGCTTGCGGCGACGGCGGAGAAGCCGATAGCGAAACAACGACGACTACCGAGGCCCCCACGGTGACCGAGACCACGGTCGCAGAGACGCCGGTGGAACCGGATGAGCCCATGGTCGATGCGTCGACGATCCGATGGATGACGCGGCCTGATAATCCTGAAGAGGCGGCGGTGTACGCCGAGATCTCGGATCAAATCAGCGCCTCGATGGACGACGTAGAACTCGTCTACGAACCCGGTTCGAACGAGGGCGCAGGCTATCAGCAGACGCTGCTGACCAACCTGTCGGCAGGAACTGCCCCCGATGTGTTTTGGATTCCGGGCACCGACATCGCCGATTTCGCCTCGCGCGATGTGATCCTCGATCTTCGCGAGTTTGCAGCGGCGACGGGCCACAACGATGCGGATTTCTACCCCGGTCCGATGGGCCACCTCACAACAGACGTCGACACCGGCCAACCGGGAGATGCCCTCTGGGGTTTGCCGCGTGACGTGTCTACGTTCGCGCTCTACATCAACAACGATCTGATTGCAGAAGCCGGCGTTGACGATCCCCGTGAGCTCGAAGCCAATGGCGAATGGACATGGGACAAATTCCGAGAAGTCTCCGACGGCATTGCTGCTCTCGGCGGCGAGATCAAAGGCTATGGCCAGAGCGCCTGGTGGGGCCCATACGGAGCCTGGATGAATGGCGCCGGTGGCGGGTTCTTCACCGCTGATCGATCGGCCTGCGCCCTCGATAGCGCCGAATCCATCGAAGGATTGACGTTTCTACGTGACCTGTACAGCGGTGACTCGGTGATTCCGTACGGCGAAGATCCAGAGCCCCCGTTCCGGGCCGGTACCGTCGGTATGTTCCAGAATGGTCGTTGGGCGACTCCTGGTATCCGCACCGTCGACTTCGACTGGGATGTCGTTGGTCTGCCGACCGGACCTGCGGGACCGGGCAACTGGTTGTTCTGGGGCGCCTACGTCGTGAATGCGAATACGGAGAACCCGGAGGCCGCATGGTCCCTGGTTGAGGCGCTGACCACAGCCGAGACCCAGGCCCAGATCTCGGCCCTCGGAGCCAACATTCCGAGCCGGGTCAGCCAGGACGCCCTCGACGCTTTCCTCGGGTTCACACCCCCGGCGAACAATCAGGCGTTCCTTGATGGATTGTCCAACAACCCGACCACCGAGGGCCCGCTATGGGCGGGTTCGTGGCCCGAATACGTGACGGCCATGGACGGAGCAATCCAGGAAGTCGTGACCGGATCTCGCGATCTGTCCGATTTCGAAGCCAACATCTGCACCGAGACAGCCGGGGCGTTCAGCTAACACAGGCCGTTGGACCCGGGCCGGGCTCCTCGCCCGGCCCGGGTCACGGTTACCCGATGACTACCCAACTCACAGAAGTAATGACCCGGGAGGATCTGCCTACATGGTTCAAACCGCTGGTCGCGTGGCGAGTGGCGGTAGCCATCATCGTGGGCTTGGCCCTCGCCGCCACGATTCTCAAGTTTGGAATTGACGTCGAGGGAGTTCTTCGCTGGACTCTGGCGCTTGCTCTCTTCGGTGCACTCGTGGCGTCGGTTTTGGCGATCCGATGGACGTTGGCAAGAGAACATCGCGGGCGCCTCGCCGGATTCGTGCTGGACTCCCTGCTCGCGGTGATTCTGGGGTTCATTGCTCTGAACGGGATGGGAATGTTCACGGGCATCGATGCAGTGGGCGAGGCTTTCAACGGCAGCGTCGGATGGCTGGGGATCGTCATCATCGGATGGCTCGTTCAGGGTTACGCGGCGAGAACCGAAGCACCCCAGGTTGCACTACGCCAGGTGGCACGATGGACGATGATCACCGGCCTCGTCGTCCTGTTGCTGGCCGTTGGGCTGGTTCCTGGCATCATCGAATTCCTTCGCCGAGCCGTTCAGCCGGACGTATTGGCTTTCTGGGCCATCGCCATTCCTGCCGGCTTTTTCGCTCGGATGGGGTGGACGGATTCTGCGGCCCAATTGTTCGAGACGACCGAATCTCAGACAGAAACGATGGACGGCCTCCTCTTCGTAGCTCCCAACGCTCTCGGATTCCTCGCCTTCTTTGCCGGACCACTCGTCGTATCGCTCTTCATCAGCTTCACCGAATGGGATGGCCTGACCGACGCCACGTTCGTCGGATTCCAGAACTACCTGGATCTCTTGTCGGACGACCTGTTTCTCCGATCGCTTCGAAACATCGTTGTCTTTTCGGCACTCGCCATCCCCCTGGCGGTGGGACCCGCCTTGCTCCTCGCATCACTTCTGAACTCCAAGCTCCCTGGCATGAAAGCCTTTCGTGCCGTCTACTTCTTGCCCTCGATCGCCGGGGTCGTTGGGGTGACACTCATCTGGAAGCAGCTGTTCAACTCGACGGTCGGATATCTCAACTTCATGATTCTCAAGGCAACCGAGTGGATCAACGCGTTGTTCGGTTTGGAACTCGAGGCGGCCCAACCGCAGTGGATATCGGACTCGAATATTGCTCTGTTTGCGGTCGTGATTCTCTTTGTCTGGCAACAGATCGGATTCAATACCGTGTTGTTCCTCGCCGGCATGCAGGGGATCGATCGCACCCTTTACGAGGCTGCCGAAATCGACGGAGCCGGACCCTGGAGGAGGTTTACTGCGATCACCGTGCCGACCCTGAGACCAACCACCGTATTCGTGGTCGCGACGACCACGATCCTGGCGCTGCAACTGTTCAATGAGCCTTTCATCTTGAATTCACCCAATCCACCCGCCGGTCCGGCCAACTCGACGCTCACGCCGGTGGTGTACCTGTATCAGAAGGCCTTCCAGCAATTCCAGATCGGCTACGCATCAGCGGTGGCATGGGCCCTATTCATTCTCATCTTCGGCGTGACATTGCTGTATTTTCGCCGGGGCGGCGAGGATGGAGTGCTCAGCGCATGACGACCACCGGCCTGGATGCACAAGCCACTCGACACCGGCGAAGAAAGATTTTGCGGACCGTCGGCGTCAGGGGCGGGGCCTATGGAATCCTGATACTGGTGGCTCTGGCGATGTTGTTTCCGTTCTTCTATATGGCTGCGACTGCTGTCAAGACTGCCGATGACACGTTCCGGTATCCACCGAAGATTCTCCCGAGATCGGCGGCTACGGCGACCGTTGCCGGTGAAGAAGTTGAGCTATTCAATGCGCCGATTGTTGGAGGGGGGACCGAGGTCACCTACCTCGCCGAGTCGGGCATCCAGGCCGGCCTGTTTGCGAATCTCGATGACATCGACGACACCATTGCGTGGCCGCTCGATCGAGCAACCGATACGGGCTCGACCGTGGTTCTCGATGAAGAATCCTTCCCCATCTATGAGGTGCAACTGGGCGACGAGTCATCGCAGCGGGCGCTGGTTCGCAATACGTCTGTTGGTCGGTTTGTCGCACTCGATGACCCATCGGTCGAATCCTTTGCCGTAGTTCGCACCACAGAACCCGCCGAAACGGTGGAAGCCCAATGGCAGAACTTCGGTGAGGTCATCGAGCTGAGAGACTTTGATCGTTCGCTGACCAACACGATTCTGGTGACGATTCTCGTGGTCGCCGGGACGCTCTTCACATCGATCACCGGCGGATATGCCTTTTCCCGAGTGCGATTCGCGGGTCGGGACAAGATCTTTGTGGCGTATGTCGGATCGATCATGATCCCGTTCGTGGTGCTGATCGTCCCCTTGTTTCGCCTGATTGTTGCTCTGGGGTGGGTCAACACGCTCGGGTCTCTCGTCTGGCCGTTCCTGTTCAACGCGTACGGCACGTTCTTGATGCGACAGTTCTTCGTCGCGATTCCAAAGGAGTTGGAGGAGGCTGCTTTCGTTGACGGTGCTCGCCGATGGACCATCCTTTGGACCATCTTCGTGCCGCTCGCCTGGCCGGCCATTGCGACACTTGCGACGTTCATGTTCCTCTACGCGTGGAATTCGTTCATATGGCCACTGGTCTCCATCAACCTGGCGAATTCAGACGACTTCGTTCTGACGCTCGCGCTTCAGACGCTGGGAGGCCAGTCCGGCGAAGGCCCCAATCTGATCTTCGCAGCCATCGTGCTGTCAGTGATGATTCCTTTTACCGTGTTCATCATGGCTCAGCGATACTTCGTAGAAAACGTGGCCAGTTCCGGCATCAAATAGCCCCAGCCATCAGACGGGCGTCTCCAGGTAGATTTGATACATGGAATATGACCCGTTTGTGGCGGATTCCACGGGGGGTGAGCTCGACATAACCCCTTTCGAGACCGCGCCGGCGGAGGGCACCTGGGCGGACGTCCCGTTGACCTCCGAGCCGCTACCGGCGGGCCTCGTCACGTTCGTGATGACGGACATCGAAGGCTCCACCCGTCTGTTTCGCAAGCTGGGCGACGACTATGCCGCACTCCTATCCGCCCATCGCGGGCTTCTGCGCGCCGCGTTTGGCCGCCACCACGGTGTGGAACTCGGGACCGAAGGAGATTCCTTTCTCCTCGCGTTTCCCGACAGCGCCGAAGCACTAGCCGCCTGCCTGGAGGCACAACACGCCCTGGCTACCCACGAGTGGCCTGCCGGCGCCGAGGTGCGGGTGCGAATAGGGGTTCATACGGGGGAGGCAACGCCCATCGGGCACGACTACGTCTCTCTGGCCCTTCACCAGGTCGCCCGGATCTCGTCCGGCGCCCACGGCGGGCAGGTATTGTTGTCTGAAGCCACCGCACACGATGCCCACGGCAACCTGCCTCCTGACAGCTCGCTCCTTGCCCTCGGATCCTTCCAACTTCGCGGATTCGCCAAACCGGAGCGACTCTTCCAGCTTCGCCATCCCCATCTGCAGACTGATTTCCCGCCGTTGCGCGCCATCGGGATCGTTGCCCACAACCTGCCATTCCTACGGTCCGGATTCGTCGGCCGGGCAGCCGAGCGCGCCGGCCTCGCAGACATGCTCCGCTCGAGTGGAGTTGTCAGTGTCGTGGGTATGGGTGGGGTCGGCAAGACACGGCTCGCCGTTCAGGTCGCGTTCGACGTCATGGACCGGTTCGCCGATGGTGCATGGCTCGTGGAGTTGGCCGCTCTCACGGACCCCGATTCGGTGTCCGATGCCGTTGCCGCCACCCTGGGGGTTCCGGAACAACCAGGGCGAACCAATGACGACCTGTTGATCGAAGCCCTGGCGCACAAGGCAACGCTGTTGATTCTCGACAATTGCGAACACCTGTTGGACGCCGTGGCAGTCTTGACCGAGCGTCTGTCCCAGCACTGTCCGCACGTCGCGATACTTGCCACCAGCCGGGAGCCACTCGACGTCGAGGGAGAGGTGGTGTGGCGCGTTGGCCCGATGCCCGTCGTCAATCCCGAATCCGTGCAGACCGTGACCGAAGCCGGAACCAATGACGCAATTCAGCTCTTCGTCACGAGGGCCGCCCTGGTGCGACCAGGATTTGAGTTGTCGGACGCCAACGTCGCCGATGTTGCTCGCATCGTCGCCCACCTCAACGGGATACCACTTGCGATCGAGCTGGCTGCCGCCGCGCTGGATGAGCGGACGTTGAGCGGCGTGCTACGTGGTCTTGCCGATCGGTTCGCGTTACTCACCCACGGCAGACGAACGGCGCCCGGCAGACATCAGACCCTCCGGGCTGCCCTGGAGTGGAGTCTCGATCTTCTCAGCAACAGCGAGCGGCGACTGTTCACGCGCCTCGCTGCGTTCGCGGGAAGTGGAACGTTCGATGCTGCTGCAGCCGTATGCTCCGACGCGTCGGTCTCGAGCGAGGACATCCCCGGTTTGCTGCGGCACCTCGTGCGCTCCTCCCTCGTAGTGGCGCATCCCGAGGACCCCGACCGGTGGTCGATGTTGGAGTCCATCAGGGAGCTTGCTGCGCTCGAGCTCGAAGCGGCAGACGAGTCCGATGTATTCGCCGCCAGGCATCGCGAGTGGTACCTCGAGCAGGTCGAGGATAAGCAGGCCCGGATCGGCAGGCGAGGCCATGCGGCGATCATGGACGATCTCGTGGCCGAACGCGAGAACATCCGAAGAGCCATCGACAGTGGCATTGTGGCCGGAGACAACAACAGCGTCCTGCGCATGTGTCTTGCGATGACTCCGTTCTGGACCTCTCACGGGGCCTGGACCGAGGGCATCCAGCGGCTGACGACAGCCCTGGAGACGAACGGCGGGAGCGACGCGATCCGTACCTCAGCTCGCGTCGCACTGGGCAACCTCCTGCTGTTGCGGGGAGAGTTCGATGAAGCCGAGCGACTCTTCGCCGCCGCAGAGGCGGCCGCCGAAACCGGCGACGATGACCTCACGCTCGCCAAAGCCCTCGCAGGCACCGGGTACGTGGCGTTCCGGCGCTCCGACCTCGAGCTGGCCCAGTCCAAATGGGAGGAAGCACTGGATCGGGCCGAACGCGCCGGAGATGAGCGCGTTGCCGCCGGAATTCTGCGCAGCCTCGCGATTGCGGCAGGCAGCAGCGGCCAGCAGGTCCGTGCGCAAGATCTCCTGGAGCGGGCGATGGGCCTGGCTCAGCAGGCTGAGGACGACCAGCTGGTCCGATTGGTGCTCGGATCGCTTGCCGAGTTGCACTTGTGGCTCGGGGACTATCGGACGGCCGAAGAGCACTACGGTGAAGCGCTGTCGTTGGCGGCAACCATCGGCGATCTCTCGGCGCGTCCCCTGCTTCTGGCCGAGCTGGGTTGGCTCGCCAACCTGCGAGGCGACCCGGCAACAGCCCACCGCCTGTCGATCGAGGCCGCGGAGCTGGCTGAGGATCTGGGCAACCCGCGCGTGGTCGCCCACGCCCATCGATTGCGAGGCGAGGCGCTGGCGCACCTGGGTGAGCCGGCCGAGGCGATCGAAATCCTCGAGCAGGCCAGGGTGGTGGCAGAAGGTCTGGGAGCCCCGGCCGAGCTCGCCGGTGTCCTCTGTTCGCACGCCAGTGTCGCCCTCGAGCACCTCATGCTCGACGAAGCCACGCGTCTTGCGGAGGCGGCCAGCTTGCCCACGGCCCTGAGACATGCCATGCGCCGCACGGCTCCGGAGTGGGTCCTGGGAGTGGCTGCAATGATGAACGGCGAACTCGACGATGCCGAAGCACAGTTCCAGAGGAGTCTGCGATGGGCTGTATACGCCCACATTCCCCGACACGAAGCCAACAGATTATGGGGACTCGCACATGTCAGCTCGGCCTCGGCGCGCCACGGTGAAGCTGCAGATCTCCATTGGCGGGGACTGGAGCTGCGTCGCCGGATTGGCGACAAGCTGGGCATAGCGGACTCCTTGATCGGATTGGCCACGGCTGCGGCCCGCTCAGGACATCGAGAAGCTGCCCAGCTCGTCAAGGCCGCGATCGACATGCGAGCGCAAGCCGGTGCAGTGGTCACGCCACGTGGGGCGGCAGAGATCGCCGGTGCGCTCGATGCGGTGGTTGCCGCAGGTGGCAGCCGGGATCTGCCCGAACACGCTGAAGGCCAGTCATCGGTGTTCGCAATCGCGCAGCGGCTCGTGGAGAGCATCACCGGAGCAACGTTGGGCAAAGACATGGGCACAGAAACCGAATCGCTGTCTGCCGACATGAAAGGAGCTGTTGATGGGGTGGCTTGAAGGTGAGGTAGCGCTGGTGACCGGCGCTGGATCGGGGCTCGGGCGAGCGCTCGTTGAGCGCTTTGTCACCGAGGGGGCCAGGGTGGTCGCCGTCGACCGATCTGCCGATCGCGTCGCCGACGTGGAATCGGCTCATTCGGGCGCCGTGACAGGAGTGGTAGGTGACGTCCGGTCGGGGGAGGACAACCAGCGCTCAGTTGCCGTATGTGTCGAGACGTTCGGCAAGTTGGATTGCTACGTGGGAAACGCAGGTCTGTTCGACTATGGCGCCGGTGTCGTGGAAACCGACATGGAACAGCTCGATCGTGGTTTCGATGAGCTCTTCGCCGTCAATGTCAAGGGGTATCTGCTTGGTGTGAAGGCGGCTGCAGAGGCGCTGCAAGACAGCGGTGGATCCGTGATACTGACCGCTTCCCTGTCGTCGTGGCACGCCGGCGTGGGCGGCGTGGTCTACACAGCATCCAAGCATGCGGTGGTCGGGCTGGTGCGCCAGTTGGCATATGAGCTGGCGCCCCGCGTGCGGGTCAATGGTGTCGCTCCGGGTTTCATGCAAACAGACATCCGCGGCCCTGAGTCGCTGGGTCTCGGCGATCGCACCCCTTCCTCGATCCCGAATCTGGAAGAAATGGCCACCGCGGTGGTACCACTCCACTTCTTGCCGCAACCCGCGGACTACACCGGTCACTACGTTCAGTTGGCCTCTCGCGCCAATGCAGCCGCCACCACCGGTGCGGTGATCGAATGTGATGCCGGGCTCGGCGTGCGCGGCCTGGGACCGTCGACCGGCTGATCTTCGATCGCCAGGAATTCGTATGTAGCCTGAGTCCATGGAATACGATGCCAAAACCGCCCTCATCGTCGTTGACGTCCAGAACGATTTCGCAGATGCGCAGGGAAGCCTGTACGTGTCGGGAGGCGAAGCGGTGGTTCCTGTCATCAATGGTCAGATCTCGGATGCCCGGGAAGCCGATGCCACCGTGGTCTATACCCAGGATTGGCATCCGGACTCAACGCCGCATTTCGAAAAGGACGGCGGCATCTGGCCAGTGCATTGTGTACGCGACACGTGGGGGGCGCAGTTCCATCCTGACCTCGACGTCGTCGGCCCGTCGATCCGCAAAGGAACCGGTGGCGAGGACGGATATTCGGGATTCACTGTGCGAGATCCGCAATCCGGGATAGAGACGCCCACCGGGTTGGGCTCGCTTCTGCTCGAAGCCGGGATCGAGAGCGTGGTGGTTGTAGGACTGGCGCTCGACTACTGCGTGAAGGAGACGGCGCTGGATGCAATCGCGGGCGAGTTCGCAACGACCTTGCTGACCGATGCAACCGCCTCCGTGAACCTGCAGCCCGGTGACGGAGAGAGGGCATTGGCCGATCTCGAGGCGGCCGGCGTGGCCCTGGTCGGATCCGGGATGTGACCCGGTCTCTTCGCTTCGGGTTGCGCATTCCATCGTATGCGTGGCCGGGAATCTCGTACGACGATTCGAGAGATCTCCTGCACTACTGCCGACAGGTTGAAGAGCATCGATACGAAGACATTTGGGTCATCGATCACCTGCTCGTTTCGAAGGGGGTTTACGGCGTTTCCTGGATGGATTCGCTTGTCATGCTGGCCGCAGCAGCAGGGGTGACCGAGCGCGTTGGACTGGGTACGGCGGCCCTCGTCCTGCCCCTGCGACATCCCGTCATCCTCGCCAAGGAGATCGCTTCGCTGCATCTGCTATCGGGTGGGCGGTTTCGTTTCGGGGTCGCGGTTGGATGGGATCCAGATGAATTCGACGCCGTTGGCGTGTCGCTGCGCGAGCGTGGCAAGCGCACGGATGAGGCGCTCGAGCTGATTCGCCTTCTGTTGAGCGAAGAGAGGGTGAGCTTCGACGGTCAGTTCTGGCAGGTCGAGAACCTCACGATTCACCCCCGGATCCCCGACCTTCCTCACATCTGGGTGGCGGGCGGCACGCTGACCCATGCCCCTGACACTCCCGATAAGCCGTACATCGCTCCAGGCGTTCTCCGCCGAATCGCGGCGGCGGATGGATGGATGGCGAGATCGAGCGGTAGCGATCCTGGTGACGTCAAAGCCGATTGGCAGGCGGTCCAGGATCATCTGATCTCGATCGGCCGCGATCCGGACCACTTGATCTTCGGTGCAACCCAGTTTGTCCACGTCGTGGAGGATGCAACTCGCGACGAGGCACTGGCGGCTCAGATGCCTCATTTCCTGGCGGTGATGGGCGAGCACCGGACGTCGGCAGATCTACAGGCGTCCTATCTCACGGGCACGATTGATGACATGCAGGAGACCGTGGCCGGATTGCGGGATGCCGGTCTGGAGTACCTGATTCTCACGCCACTGACGAACGACCCCCACCAACTCGATCTGATCGCCCGACACCTCGTGGAGCCGTTCAGCTAGAGATTGCGCCCTGGCGAATCGCCTCGAGGATCCGAGCAGGCGTGGCCGGGAGGTTGCGCACCGGGGCCCCGGCCGCATCCCGAATGGCGTTGAGGATCGCAGGCGCAGTGGGGATGAGCGTGTGCTCGCCGATTCCTTTTGCGCCATAAGGTCCGATCGGGTCGTGTGATTCGATCAGAATGTTCACCACTTCCGGCACGTCGCCGAACGTGGGGATCAGATAGTCGTGCAGGTTTTCGTTTCGACCAGGCACGTATTCCTCCATGAGGGCCATGCCGATGCCCTGGGCGATGCCCCCCTCGATCTGTCCCTCGATGAGCGTCGGGTTTACGGCCCGCCCGACGTCGTGCGCGGCCGTGATGCGGATCAGCTGCACCGTTCCGAGCCGGGTGTCGATCTCCAGTTCTGCCATCTGGGCTCCAAAGCCAAAAACCGCATACGGATCGCCCTGGCCGTTCTCGTCCAGCGGTGACGTGGGAGGGTCGTAGGTGGCGTCACGGAGAGCGACAAACCCGGCCGGGTCGGCCGGGACGTTCAAGAGGTCGAACTCCCGGGTTTCGCCCCGGTCGTGAACCATCAAGGTAGACCCGCCGGATGGGCCATTGGTTAGTTCGAAGTGAGCATCCTCAGAGGCATGCGTCATCTCGAGCATCTCGAGACGCAAGAGTCTGCTGGCCTCGAACAAGGCATTGCCAGAGACGAACGTCTGCCGGGAGGCAGATGTTTTTCCGGCGTCCGGTGTGGTGGCGGTGTCAGCGCCGACATATGTCAGCGCTGAAATGTCCATTCCGAGCGTGTCGGCACAGATCTGCAGCATGGCCGTGTTGGCGCCCTGGCCGATGTCAACCGCGCCCTGGAAAACGACAATGCCTCCGTTCCGATGCAGGCCAACCTTCATCGTCGAAGGATTGGGCAATGCTGTGTTGCCGCACCCGTACCACATCCCTGCCACGCCAACTCCTCGCCGCCGCAGGGAATTGGTTTGATTGAATTCGGCAGCTTCGGCTCGGGCGTGCGTCCATCCCGGACGCAATGCCTCCAGACACTCTCCAAAACCGACGCCGGATTCGAACACCTGGCCCGTGACCGTGGGCTTGCCGGCAGTCAGAGCGTTGCGGATGCGAAATTCCAGACGGTCCATTCCAACGGCGTCCGCCAGTTCGTCGAAAAGGCTCTCCTGGCAAACGGCAGATTGAGGAACGCCGAAACCGCGGAACGCTCCCGCGGGTGGCGCATTGGTATGAACGGCCCGGGTTCGTGCCCGGTACGCACGATATACGTACGGGCCGCCGGCGTGTACGGGAGCGCGGTTGGCGACCGTAGGGCCCCACGAGGCGTATGCCCCGGTGTCAAAGGTGCCCGAAAAATCCATAGCGATCAAATCCCCGGACCTGGTGGCACCAACCCGGGCCCGGAGTCGGGCAGGATGGCGCTTGGTGGTCGACATCATGGACTCGGGTCGTGTGTAGGTGATTCGCACGGGCAGGTCGAGGTGCCAGGCCGCGACCGCCAGAAACGGTTGAACAGAGAGATCGAGTTTGCTTCCGAACCCGCCCCCGACCGCAGTCGGGATGATCCGGACCTTCTCGGGTTCGATCCCGAGGATGGCTGCGATCTCTGTGCGGTCCATGTGCGGCGTCTGGGTGGTCGCCTGGATCTCGATCCGGTCTCCGACACGTCTGGCGAAGCCGGCTTCCGGCTCGATATAGGCGTGTTCGACGAATGTGGTCGTGTATTCGGACTCGACCACGACGCCTGCGGTCTTGAAACCGGCCTCGAGATCGCCCCGAGCAACGTAGCCCTCCACGAGGACATTGCCGGGGCGCGCTGCGTGGATCTGATGCGCGCCGGGAGCCAACGCCGCTTCCGGGTCATGTACCGCTTCGAGCTCGGTCCAGACAACGGGGAACTCCTCCAGGTCCAATACGGACATGTCGTCGGCGTGGCCCGCGACCATCGCAACCGCCTCGCCGCGATGGCGAACCTCTGTTTTGGCAAACACGGGTTGATCGGCGGTCGCGGGTATGACGCCGAACCGGTTGCGTCCCGGAACATCGGATGCTGTGAAAACCGCAACCACCCCCGGCGTGGTTGCGACGTACGTTTCGATGTCGCCGAAGGTGAACGTAGCGCGATGGAAAGGCGAACGAACGACTTTGAGAACGAGTGCATCCTGCGGCGCCTCGTCTGCTCCAAAGATGTCGTCGCCCGAGACTTTCAGTCTCCCATCGACTCGCGGGACCCGATTACCAATGGCTTTGCCGGGCGGAGGGGGCAGGTCGTCGGCGTCGAACGTGGGGGCGGCCACGACGGCATCGACGATCTTGCGATACCCGGTGCAGCGACAGAGCACCCCACCCAGCGCATCTTCCACCTGATGGGGGTCGGGACTCTGGACCTTTTCCAGTAATGCCTTCGCTGCAATCAGCATGCCCGGGGTGCAGATGCCACATTGGGCGGCGCCGTGGTGGATGAACGACCGTTGCAGAGAGCTCAACTGCTCGCCGTCACCGATACCCTCGACGGTGATGACGTGCTTGTCTGCCAAGCGACCTAGCGGAACAAGGCATGCACACACGACGGCACCGTCGAGCAATACCGAACACGCCCCGCAGTCGCCGGCATCGCAGCCGACCTTGGTGCCGGTCAAGCCGAGATCGAGGCGTAGCACGTCGGTGAGGCGGCGGAGTGGCGGGCCATCGACCTCGACCGCCGAGCCGTTGACCGTGAATCGGATCGGCTTCATGGGAGGCAGTTCCTGATGGCTCGTTGCACCATGGATAGTGCGGCGTCGAGCCGGTAGGAACCTCCGGCTCGGATGTCGTCTATTGGCGAAAGGATGTCGACGTGCTCCCTCGTCACGAGCGCGCTGAGGTCACCACGGCGACCCACGAGATCTGCCTCCAATTGATGGAGTCGCCGGGCCACGGGCGAGCATGCTCCGATGGCAACTCTCACGTGTTGCGCCTCGCCGAGCTCACCCAGGACAACGGCGACAGCCACCATCACGACAGAGATGACGAGATGTGACCGTGCTCCAAGTTTCAGAAATTCGCTGCTGGCATCAGCCAGGGTGGCCGGTACCAGAATCGCCGTGACCAGTTCGTCGGATTGCAGCGCCGTCTCTCGATATCCGACAAGGAAGTCGCTGAGCGGGAGGATCCTGGTGGCAGAAGCCGACGTCAGTTCCACCGAGGCATCGAGGGTGAGAAGCGGCGGCACACCATCGGCAGCGGGCGACGCGTTGCACAGGTTGCCGGCGATGGTGCCGGCGTTCTGGATCTGGATGCCACCCACCCGGGCTGCTGATTTCTTCAGGCCGCCGAAGCCCGATGGAAGGTCGGCAGCCGCGATGTCTGACCAGGTAGTCAGGGCCCCGATGCGAAATCCCTGGTCGGTTCGGCTGATGCCGCGGAGTTCGGTGATCTCTGTGATGTCGAGCACCGGTTCTGTCAGCGGTTTGCCGACGCGAGCCGGATAGAAATCGGTTCCTCCTGCAAGGATCGTGTGGTCACCGGCAGCCCGGATATCGAGGGCGTCGCGTAACGTCTTCGGGGAGACGAATTCGGCAGTGTATGCGGCCATCACCGAGGACTCTACGCTTACTGATCGAGGATCATCCGGGATGGAGCGACATGGATATTCGCAAGCTCTGCACGCTGGTCGACGAGATACGCATCGAGGCAGGCCGGGCCATCGTCCCGCCGGTTCGTCGAGTGATCGTTGCGGCCGTGATCGGCAATCCACACGCCGGCAAGTACATCGCTGACCTTTCAGACCTCAGCGAGGCGAGTGTTGAACTGTCATCGACACTGTCGACGTCGGCGGTGGCCAGGCTCGATGGCCGGCCGGTCCATTCCTATGGCAAGGGAGGCATCACCGGCATGGCCGGCGAGCTGGAACACGTCGCGGCGATGCTCCACCCGAAATTCGGAGCCCCGCTTCGCGAAGCATGTGGCGGAGGTACGTCAATCATTCCGTCTTCCAAAAAGCGCGGCGGTCCTGGAACCGCTCTCGACATTCCGGTCCACTACAAGGACGCCGCCTTTGTCCGTAGCCACTTCGATGCGGTCGAGCTGAGGGTCGTCGATGCCCCGGCCGATGACGAGCTGGTCATCGCGGTGGCGGTCACAGACGGAGGAAGGCCGCTGCCCCGCATCGGTGGGCTGACGATCGATGAGGCGGTGGGGGAGGACGGACTCCGGTGAGTGATCTCGTAGTCCGCAACATCGGAACGATCGTGACTGGCGACCTGGGATCTCCCGTTGCCGATGGAGACACGCTCGTGGTGCGCGATGGGCTGGTTGCGTCCATCGGATCATCGGCTGACGTAGACACTTCGGGCATTGACCGTGAGGTCGACGCGGCGGGGGCGACGGTCATTCCGGGGCTCTGTGACAACCATGTTCATCCCGTCATCGGCGACTACACGCCTCGTCAGCGGCAATCGGACTTCATCGAATCATGTCTGCACGGTGGCGTGACCACCATGATGTCTGCGGGCGAGCCGCATACACCGGGGCGTCCAACGGATCCGGCCGGGGTCAAGGCTCTGGCCGTCCTCGCCCACAAGTCCTTCAACAATCTGCGGCCGGCCGGCGTCAAAGTGCATGCTGGTGCCGTGATGCTCGAACCGGGGTTGACCGAGGCCGACTTCGAGGAAATGGCGGCGGCGGGCATCCGATTGGTGGCCGAGATCGGTATCTCGGGAGTGAAGGATCCAGCGGTCGCAGCCAGGATGACCCGCTGGGCCCAGGCGCGCGGGATGAAAGTCATGGTGCACACCGGCGGCGCCTCGATCCCGGGCAGTGGCGTGATCGGCGCCGACTTCGTGGTCGAGGTTCAGCCGGATGTCGCCGGGCACACCAATGGGGGACCGACAGCTTTACCGCTTGCCGATGTAGTGACCATCCTCGATGAGACCACCGCACACATCGAGATCGTTCACAACGGCAATGTGAGAGCTGCCGCCGATGTGGTGCAGCTCGCCGCAGAACGGGACGAACTCCACCGGGTTGTGATCGGTACCGATAGCCCGGCCGGCTCCGGCGTCCAACCACTTGGCATGTTGAGAGTCATGTCGTGGGCGGCCTCACTCGGGGGAATCGATCCCGGCGTGGCAGTCGCGCTGGCAACCGGCAACGTGGCCCGGCTTCATGAACTCGACGTGGGGGTCCTGGAGGTTGGTCGTGCAGCCGATTTCAGCATCGTCGATGCCCCGCTCGGATCGCAGGCTGACGACGCATTCACGGCGCTTGCGATCGGTGACACCCTGGCGGTCGCAGGCACGGTCATCGATGGGCAAATCCGCCTTGTGAAGAGCCGCAACACTCCGCCAGCGGTGCGCCCCATCGCCTTCACCTGAACAACCCGGAACTGCGTTCGAGCCGGTAGGGTCGATCCTGCAATGTTACGGATTTATCAAGTCACCGTTCCCGAGCACTGGATCGACTACAACAACCATCTGACCGAGGGCTACTACGGCGTGGCCTTCGGAGAAGCGAGCGATGCCTTGCTCGAACACGCCGGGTTCGACGAGTCGTACCGACGGGACGAACGCGGCAGCTTTTACACCGTCGAAACGCATATCCAGTATCTGCACGAAGTGAAGCTCGGCGAGACCTTGACCTTCGACACGATGGTGCTTGGGGTCCGTCCGAAGAGCTTGCATGCGTTCCATTCGATGAGACGTGAGGACGGTCGAATTGCGGCTACCCAGGAGACGCTCCTCTTGCATGTCGACACGGAAGAGGTGAAGGTCAGGCAGATGGCGCCGTGGATCATGAAAAGGTTCAGTGAGCTGGCCGAAGCCCACGGTACGCTACCCAAACCCGATGGTGTCGGGCGTTCGATCGAGCATTAAACCCCTCTTCCCAGGAGGGCGCATGGCCGCCACTATCTCAACCTCAAACGGGGATCCGCCTTCGACGAGCGCCGCCGTGCGCCATGCCTGGGGACTGTTCGCAGCCCTCCTGCTGATGATGCTCGGCAACGGGCTGCTTGCCTCAACGCTGGGTATCCGGGCCGAAGGAGAGGGGTTCTCCGGCTCGGCTATCGGAATCATCATGGCGGGCTATTACGTCGGATTTCTGGCCGGATCCCGGGTTGCGGTCGTCGTTCGCCGGGTTGGTCATGTTCGAGTATTCGCCGCGCTCGCATCGATGGCGTCGACTGCTGCTCTTGTTCATGCGGTTTTCGTGAACGAATTCGTCTGGGGTGGCATGCGAATCCTCTTCGGGTTTTGCCAGGCCGGTCTGTATGTTGTCGCAGAGAGCTGGCTCAATGCGGCGGCCAGCAATGAAAACCGCGGCAAGATGATGAGCTGGTACATGGTGGTTCTCATGGGCGGCGCCGCCCTCGGACAGCTGTTCCTGAACGTGGCGGATCCGTCATCGTTCGAGCTGTTCGTCATCGCCTCTGCTCTCGTCTCGCTCGCCGTCGTGCCGGTCTCGCTCTCGATCGGCACGGCACCAAGCCTCATCGATCTGCCAAAGCCATTGTCAACCGCGGAGATGTGGAAGCGAGTGCCCCTCGGCATCGCGGTTTCGTTTGGAACCGGCGTAGCCAGCGGAGCGGTATTTGGAATGGCTGCGGTGTACGCCACCCGGGCTGGAATGTCGCCGGGACGGGTCGGCATCTTCGTTGCAGCGATGAGCATCGGGGCCATCGTGTTCCAATTTCCGATCGGGATCATGTCAGATCGCATGTTGCGACGCAGGGCCATGTTTCTCGTCACGATGATCGCGGCCGGCATTGCTGTTCTCGGTACGAGGGTTGACCCTGCGAGCTGGCAGATCCTCGCCTTGATCTTCTTGTTCGGAGGCTTCTCGTTCCCGATGTATTCCCTGGTGCTCAGTCACATCAACGACTACATGCCCGTCGGCCAGGCCATTGCGGCGAGCATGCAGGTCGTCTTCTGGAATGGGGTGGGAGCCATCGCCGGACCTTTGCTGACGGTGGGAGCCATGGGTCTACTGGGCAACGTCGGCTATTTCTGGATTCTGGCGTTGATCCACTCCATCATGGGGTTCTTCATCGTCGCTCGAATCATTGCGAAAGAACCCATCGCCCAATCATCACAACAGCCGTGGCGGGCGATCCCCATCCGGAGCGGAGTCGTTCTTGCCGCCCTGGGTCGCATGCGTCGCGAGGACGGATCCATCGAACGGCGGCTTCTGCCGCGCAACGGCAAACCTGATCGATCTGCTGACGCTTCGGATCGGTCTAAAACTCCTTAGCCAACCGCAACGCGTCATACATCGCTGCGTGAATATTGCGACCGGAAACCGCGTCGCCGATGCGAAACAGCTGATAGGTCCCGTCGGGGTTCGCAACCAGATCCTGGGGCCGTCCGTCGATCAAGGCATCGATGTCGATCTCGCCGAGGTTCGTAGAGCCAGCTTTGACATCGAAATAGACGTCGTCCAGAGGCAGTGTCCCGTGCTCGACGACGACCGCATCAACGATCCGCTCGGTGATGGCGTCGGTGTACTCGTTGTGCAGGGTTGCCGCCAGTCCGTCGGGATGTTGGGTGACGCTGACGAGTCGCAGGTTGGGGGTCATGGTCACGTTGTTGTCGTAGAACGTTTTGAGGTACGCCGGATACGCGGTGCCGATGACCTCGTGGCCTACCAGTCGATCGGGGGTCACCAGCTCGAGCTGGACGTCGGGATTCGAAGCAAGGCGCTCTGCACACGAGAGCGCATGCTCACTTCCGTGGTCGTCGAACAGGAGCACCGACCCCATCGGCGTACTGTTGCCGGCGATGACGTCCCAAATCGTCGTCACGAGCTCTTCGCCTTTGTCGAGAAACGAGGTGTTGGGGAATCCGCCGGTGGCTATGACCACGATGTCGGGTTTCTCGGCCATGATGGTGGCCGCATCGGCATAGCTGTTGAGCCGAAGGTCCACGTCGAGGTGACCGACTTCGGAAACAAGCCAGTCGACGATCCCGATCATCTCCTGTCGGCGCTCGTTCGCCCTCGCCAGAAGCTGAACCTGACCCCCCGCCTCGTGCATTGCCTCGAACAAGACGACATCGTGGCCTCTGTGGGCGCTGACGCGGGCCGCCTCGAGCCCGGCGACGCCGGCTCCGACGATGACCACCTTCTTTGTCGGACCTTTGCTTCGCTCGATGACGTGTGGCATGGTCTCTTCCCGGCCGGTGGCGGGGTTCTGGATACAGAGAGCGTCTGCGCCGGTATAGAGCCGATTCAAGCAATAGGACGCCCCGACACAAAGCCGGATGCGATCCTCTTGCCCTCGCTCGAGTTTCTTGACGATGTAGGGGTCGGCCATGTGGGCTCGGGTCATGCCGACCATGTCCAGCAAACCCTCAGCGATGGCATGCCGGGCAGTTGCCAGATCGTTGATGCGAGCTGCGTGGAACACCGGCAGGTTCACGGCTTCTTTGATCGCAGCGGCCAGCGGAATGTGGGGTCCCAGAGGCGTCCCGAAGCCCGGGATGACGTGGCTGATGGCCTCGTCGCTTGCGATGAACCCTTTGATGATGTTGACGAAATCGATCGCCCCGGATGCGGCCAGGGTGGTGGCGATGTAGGTACAGTCCTCTTGCGTCAACCCGCCCTCGCGGTCTTCGGTGCCCGACATGCGGATGCCGACGATGAAATCGTCACCGACCTGGTTGCGGACCTCTTCGAGAACCTCGCGGCTGAAGCGCATGCGGTTGTCGATGCTTCCGCCGTATTCGTCGGTTCGCTGGTTCACGAGCGGCGTCCAGAACTGATCGACGAGGTGGCCGTAGGCGATGATCTCGACGCCGTCCAGGCCGCCGTCCTTCGCCCGCCTCGCAGCTTGACCGAAGGCTTTGACAATTCTTCTGATGTCGGCAAGCTCCAGGGTTTTCGGAAAGCTGCGGTGAGCGGGTTCGCGCACCATCGACGGCGCAACGGTCGGAAGCCAGTTTTCGGCATCCCAGATCGTCCGTCTGCCCATGTGGGTGAGCTGTACCATCGTGTAGGCGCCATGGCGGTGCACCCGGTCGGCCAATTGCTGAAAGTAGGGGATGATCTCATCGCTGCCTGCGAACAGCTGACCGAAGGCGGCGGGGGAGTCCCGGTCCACGTTGGTCGAGCCCCCGAACATGGTCAGCGCCAGGCCGCCCCTGGCTTTTTCCTCGTGGTACAGCTGATACCTCAGCTTGGGGAGTGCGTCTTCTGCATAGGCCGGTTCGTGTGCGGTCGACATGATCCGGTTCTTGAGCGTCAGGTGCTTGAGCTGAAACGGCTGCAGGAGCGGATCGGTGGCCATCGAGATGATGGTAACGAGGACACATTGCCTCGCAAGTCAACCGATCCGAGCGCTGCATGTATGCTCGATCGATGGATACAGTCAGTTTCACCGCCATGGCAGACGGCACCAGAGCCGAGTACGAGATGCTGGCCGAAATTGAAGCTCGTGAGATGCAGGAGATGGCAGATCGAGCCCTCGGATGGTTGCGATCCATGGACGAACCATCCGGTTATAAAATCACCCGGCTCGAGCATTCACTGCAATCCGCCACCAGGGCCCACCGGGCAGGCGAAGAGGAAGAGTTCGTCGTCGCTTGCCTGCTCCACGATGTAGGAGACATCCTGGCGCCTGCCAACCACAGCGAGGTCGCGGCCGCCGTGATGCGTCCGTACGTTTCTGAGCGGACCTATTGGATCATCAAACACCACGGTCTCTTTCAGACGTTTTACTACTACCACCATTTCGGTAAGGATCGGAACGAACGCGACCGGCTCAAAAGCCACCAGTGGTATCAGGACACCGTCGACTTCTGCGAGAACTACGACCAGAACTGCTTCGACCCCGACTATGAGTCAGAACCGCTCGAGTTTTTCGAACCGATGGTGCGCCGCTTCTTTCGGGAGCCGAAGGGCCACGTTTAGAGAGCCCCGATGCCGTTTGACTGCGAGCTGATTCGTCAAGGGCTGGTGGCGCAGCCGATCAACACGGTCTCGAGCCTCGCATTCATTGTGGCTGCGGGTCTCGTTTGGCAGCGACACCTGCTTGGTGCGCTTGCATTGTTTCTGGCCGGCGTCGGCTCGGTGCTATTTCACGCGGCACCGTCGCCGGTCTCATCGTTCGTCCATGATGCGGGACTGGTGCTGGTGATTGCAGCGGCGGTTTCGACGATGTGGGCAAGCCGGAGCCGACTTCCCTTCTGGTCGCTCGGGGTGCTGGCAGCTGGAATAGTCGTTTGGGCCGTGAGTCGAACCGGAGGGGCGTGGTGCTCGCCGACCTCGATGCTGCAAGGTCATGCGATTTGGCATGTTCTGGCAGCAGGAGGGGTGGCCGGGCTACTCGTTGGCCGAAAGGTCAGCTAGGTAGCAAACGCTGATCTGGCGATGGATCGTGAGAGGCGATCGGCGGCCTTCACGACGGACTCTCCTATGGCTTCTTCGGTACCGTCGACGGGAAACCGGTATGCAGGTCCGTACACGTGCATAGCTGCGATGATGTGTCCGCCCTGGTTCTTGATCGGGGCAGCGACGCTGTTGAGGCCCTCGACGAACTCCTCCTTCACCCAGGTGTAGCCACGTCGTCGATAGGTGTCGATGCGTTTCCTCATCGCCTTCTCGGTGGTGATCGTTGCGTTCGTGAATGGCATGGGATCGAGGGAGAAATAGCGTGCCACGCGCTCATCCGGCCATTCGGACATGTAGATCTGTCCATCCGGAACCGCGTGCATCGGAATCAACTCGCCACTCCAATCCCTGATCTGAATCGGATTATCGGAATCGATCTGCGTGAGATAGTGAACCCGGTACCCGTCGGGAATGCTGATGCCCGATGTCTCTGACGTCAGGCCGGTGAGGCTGTGGAGGTGAGGAATGGCCAGCGAGGCGAGGTCGGTGTTGGACGAAGAGCCTGCCAGAGACTTGAGCGCGGATCCCAGGCGGTAAAGCCCGGTTTCGTCGGATCGTTCTACGGCTTTCAGATCCTGAAGGGTCGCAAGCAGGCGGGAGGCCGTACTCTTGGGTAATCCGGTACGTCGCGCCAGATCGGTGAGTCCGGCAGGTTCGATCGCCAGGGCCTCGAGGAGGTCGAATGCACGATGTATCGACTGGACCATGGCTCCCGATCGCTTGGCTCGCCGTTCCACTCTACAGGAGCGTTCCACGATGCGGAACACTCTCGGTGCTTCGTGATCGGGTATGCCTCACGAGGCGGATGAATCGTCTATATTGGCGGAGACGAATGATGGTCGTGGGACCACATATCCCCGACATGCAGCAGCCACCTGGCGATCCGTCCGGAGGCAGGCGCTCATCACCAACCACCTCCGGGGCCGTTCGCCCGTGTTTTCTTCCGTTTTGCGGAAGATGCTGCTATGCTTGCAGTTCGCCCGCCCAAGCCCGTTCTACCAATGCCGTATCCGCCCTGTTCAGCCCACTAATTCTTGATTGCTGGTTCGATTTATTTGAGCACTGAGTTGTTCTGTCCAATCGATTCGATGCCCGTTCAAAAGCCGTTCAAGCGCGGCCATCGCGGACAGCTCAGCCTTCAACCACTTACTTAAACAACGTAGAGAGGACCACTCTTGGCACCATCGCGCACTGCCACCCGCCTTTCGTTCGCAAAGATCCCGGAAGTCCAACCGCTTCCGGATTTGCTGTCTGTGCAGCATGAATCGTTCCAGTGGTTTCTGGACGAGGGCCTACAACAGCTGTTTGCAGAGATCTTTCCGATCGAGGACTTCACAGGAACACTCGCGCTCGATTTGAGCGATCATTGGTTCGGCGAGCCCGCACTGTCGATTGCCGAAGCCAAAGAGCGAGATGCCAACTATTCGCAGGCGTTGTTCGTGACTGCGCGATTCATGAACAAGAACACTGGCGAGATCAAAGAACAGCAGGTGTTCCTCGGGGACTTCCCGATGATGACCGCAAACGGCACCTTCATCGTCAACGGCACCGAGCGGGTCGTTGTGAGCCAGCTGGTTCGATCGCCTGGCGTGTATTTCGACTCCAGCATCGACAAGGCGTCCGACCGGGACGTCTATTCAGCCAAGCTCATCCCGGGCCGGGGAGCATGGCTCGAATTCGATGCAGATAAAAAGGACACCATCGGCGTGCGCGTCGATCGCAAGCGGCGTCAGTATGTGACGACGTTCTTGCGGGCACTCGGGATCGCCGAGACAGACGAGGAAATCCTGGCGCTGTTCGACAATTCCGAGTCCATCATCAACACGCTCGAAAAGGACCCGACGGAGAATCGCGATGAGGCGCTGCTCGATCTCTACCGGAAACTGCGTCCTGGTGAGCTGACGACCGTCGAGTCTGCGCGAGGCTTGATCAACACGTTGTTTTTCAATACGAAGCGCTACGACCTCACCCGGGTTGGTAGGTACAAGCTCGATACCAAGTTCGGCCGTGATGTAGATCTCAGCAAGTACGACCGTGAGGTTGACGGCCTGTTGTCGACCGACGACATGCTCGATGCGATTCGCTACCTGGTCAACCTCCATGCCCGCACCGACGGGTATCGGACCGACGATATCGATCACTTCGGTAACCGTCGAATCCGCACCGTTGGAGAGCTCATTCAGAACCAGATTCGGGTCGGGCTCACACGCCTTGAACGCGTGGTCCGTGAGCGGATGACCACCCAGGATCCCGAGGTGATCACACCTCAGAGCCTCATCAACATCCGGCCGGTTGTTGCATCGATCAAGGAGTTCTTCGGAACCAGCCAGCTGAGCCAGTTCATGGATCAGCCGAACCCGCTAGCCGGCTTGACCCATCGTCGGCGTCTCTCTGCGCTCGGCCCCGGTGGCCTCAGCCGCGAGAGAGCAGGCTTTGAGGTTCGAGACGTCCATTCGTCCCACTACGGTCGCATGTGTCCGATCGAAACTCCCGAAGGTCCGAACATCGGCCTGATCGGTTCTCTCGCCACTTACGCCAAGGTCAACCGGTTCGGATTCATCGAAACGCCCTATCGCAAGGTCGAAGACGGCGTGGTGACCAAGCAGGTCGTGTATCTCACGGCCTCCGAAGAGGAGAACTACGTCATTGCCCAGGCAAACGCCGAGGTGAACGAAGATGGCTCCTACGTCAATCCCCGCGTACTGGTTCGCCGGCGCGGTGGTGAGGTGGACTACGTCAAGTCGACCGACGTCGACTACATGGACGTGTCTCCCAAGCAGATCGTGTCGGTGGCAACGTCGTTGATCCCGTTCCTCGAGCACGACGACGCCAACCGCGCATTGATGGGTTCCAACATGCAGCGGCAAGCAGTTCCGTTGTTGCACGCCGAAGCTCCGCTCGTCGGGACCGGTGTCGAACAGCGCGCCGCCTACGACTCGGGTGAGATGGTGATCGCAGAGGCTGACGGCGAGGTGACCGAGGTGAGCGGAACCGAGGTGGTTGTCAAAGAGTCCTCGAATAACCGTAAGCGCAGCTATCCGCTCAAGAAGTTCGTGCGCTCAAACCAGGGCACCAACCTCAATCAGAAAGCGGTCGTCCTCGAGGGTGACAAGGTCAAGGCCGGCGACGTGCTCGCAGACGGTCCTTCGACTGACCTCGGCGAACTTGCCCTCGGCAAAAACCTCCTGGTGGCGTTCATGCCGTGGGAGGGCCACAACTTCGAGGATGCCATCATCCTCAACGAGAACCTGGTCAAGAACGACGTGCTCACCTCGATTCACATCGAAGAGCACGAGATCGAGGCTCGCGATACCAAGCTGGGCGCCGAGGAGATCACCCGTGATATCCCGAATGTCGCAGAAGAAGTACTTCGCGATCTCGACGACGAAGGCATCATCCGCATCGGAGCCGAGGTTGGCCCGGGCGACTACCTCGTCGGCAAGGTCACCCCTAAGGGTGAAACCGAGCTCACACCCGAGGAGCGCCTCTTGCGGGCAATCTTCGGTGAGAAGGCTCGTGAGGTGCGAGACACCTCGCTGCGCGTGCCGCACGGCGAGTCGGGCAAGGTCATCGACGTCAAGGTGTTTCGCCGCGAGGAAGGCGACGATCTCCCTCCCGGCATGAACCAGCTCGTGCGGGTCTACGTTGCACAGCAGCGCAAGATCTCAGAGGGCGACAAGCTTGCCGGTCGACATGGCAACAAGGGCGTTATCTCCCGGATCCTTCCCCAGGAAGACATGCCGTTCATGGAGGATGGAACTCCGGTAGACATCGTGTTGTCACCGCTCGGTGTGCCGTCCCGCATGAACCTGGGACAGGTTCTCGAAACGCACCTGGGATGGGCGGCAGCTCAGGGATGGCAGCCCTACAAGGGTGACGGTGTCGCCGCCGCCGGCGTCAAACCCTGGAGCAGGGTTGCAACCCCGGTGTTCGATGGAGCCCGGGAGGATGAGATCACCGAGGTACTCAAGGCTGCGCTGCCGAACCGTGACGGCAATCAGCTCGTCAACGAAGATGGCAAAGCAACGTTGTACAACGGTCGCACCGGCCATCCATTCGATAACCCGATCACGGTTGGATACATCTACATCTTGAAGCTTCTCCACCTGGTGGACGACAAGATCCATGCTCGCTCTACTGGACCGTACTCGATGATCACCCAGCAGCCGCTCGGCGGTAAGGCGCAGTTCGGTGGCCAACGATTTGGGGAAATGGAGGTCTGGGCCCTCGAGGCGTACGGCGCTGCCTATGCGCTCCAGGAGCTCCTGACCATCAAGTCCGATGACGTGGCCGGCCGCGTCAAGGTCTACGAAGCGATCGTCAAAGGCGAAAACATCCCTGAGCCCGGTATTCCGGAGTCGTTCAAGGTGTTGGTCAAAGAGATGCAGAGCCTCTGCCTCAACGTCGAGATGTTGTCGGCTGGTGAGGAGATCGAGCTGGCGGACCTCGAAGAGGACGTATTCCGAACACAAGAAGCGCTGGGGATCGACATCTCCCGCCCCGAACGAGCCACGTAACCAGGCGGAGAGAAGGAGTCACACATGGCAACAAAGATGTTTGATGAACTGAAGATCAGCCTGGCTTCCGCCGACCAGATCCGGTCATGGTCGTTTGGTGAGGTCAAGAAGCCCGAGACGATCAACTATCGGACGCTCAAGCCCGAAAAGGAGGGCTTGTTCGATGAGCGCATCTTCGGTCCCACCAGGGACTGGGAGTGCTACTGCGGTAAGTACAAGCGAGTGCGATTTCGGGGCGTGGTCTGTGAGCGTTGTGGGGTAGAGGTCACGCGGTCCAAGGTCCGGCGTGAGCGGATGGGCCACATCGAGTTGGCCGCTCCGGTCACCCACATCTGGTATTTCAAGGGTGTGCCGAGCCGGCTGGGATATCTACTCGACATGTCCCCAAAAGATCTCGAAAAGATCATCTATTTTGCCGCATACCTCATCACCTCGGTTGATCCCGAGGCGAGAGAGAAGGACCTCAAAGAATTCGAGGGAGCGGTTGACATCGAGAAGGCGGCAGTGGCCGAGGAATTCGATGCCTGGAACACCGCGCGTCTCGAGCGTCTCGAGATGGAACTCAAAGAGATGGAAGAGGGCGGGGCCAAAACTGCCGAAATCAACCAGCGGAGACGAGAAGTCGAGCGCGAAATAAAAGATCGTCGTGAACGTTCCGAGCTCGAAAGTGAGCTCATCCAGGAGGCATACGACACGTTCCGGACGCTGAAGCCCAAAGACATCATCGAGTCCGAGGCACTCTGGCGCGAGATCTGGGAACGCTATGCGGACTATTTCACTGGCGGCATGGGCGCCGAAGCTGTTCGCGATCTGTTGAGCAGGCTCGACCTCGATGCCGAGATCGAGCAGTTGCGAGAAGATCTCGATGCCAAGTCAGCCCAGCGCCGTACGAGAGCAACCAAGCGACTCAAGGTCGTGACGCCGTTTCACGAGGCCAAGAACTCGCCGATGTCGCTGATCCTCGAAGTCGTGCCCGTCATCCCCCCCGACCTGCGACCCATGGTGCAGCTCGACGGTGGTCGCTTCGCAACCAGCGACCTCAACGATCTCTATCGACGCGTCATCAACCGTAACAACCGTCTCAAGCGACTGCTGGACCTCGGTGCCCCCGAGATCATCGTCAACAACGAAAAGCGGATGCTGCAGGAGGCCGTCGATGCCTTGTTCGACAATGGTCGTCGTGGTCGTGCCGTGACCGGACCGGGCAACCGCCCGCTGAAGTCGCTTTCGGACATGTTAAAGGGCAAGCAGGGACGCTTCCGTCAAAACCTGCTCGGAAAGCGCGTCGACTATTCGGGCCGATCCGTGATCGTGGTGGGCCCGCAGCTGCGGCTCCACGAATGCGGACTCCCCAAAAAGATGGCCCTCGAGCTGTTCAAGCCGTTCGTGATGAAACGATTGGTCGATCTGGAGCTGGCGCAGAACATCAAATCTGCCAAGCGGATGGTCGAGCGGTCCCGGGCGCAGGTCTGGGACGTGCTGGCCGAAGTCATCCAGGAGCATCCCGTGTTTCTGAACCGGGCACCGACCCTTCACCGGTTGGGAATTCAAGCGTTCGAGCCGGTTCTGGTGGAAGGCAAAGCAATCCAGATTCACCCTCTGGTATGTGAAGCCTTCAACGCCGACTTTGACGGCGATCAGATGGCCGTCCATCTTCCGCTGAGTGCCGAAGCTCAGGCCGAAGCTCGCATCTTGATGCTTTCGACGAACAACGTGCGCTCACCAGCCTCGGGGCGTCCTATCGTGACGCCATCCCAGGACATGATCATCGGAATGTTCTACCTCTCCGAGATCGTCGAAGACGCCCGGGGAGCCGGACGGGCTTTTGTCAATCTCGATGAGGCGATGATGGCCTACGACCAGGACGAACTTTCGCTCCACGCCCCGATCAAGATCCGAGTCGGAAATCTCGCAGGTGACCCTTCGATTCACGCCGAACTGAAGCGTGCGATCGGCAACTTGATCGCGGACGAACCGGTCGACGGCGAAGGTTTGACCGAGACGACGCTCGGTCGTGCATTGCTGAACACGGCCTTCCCCGACGGCTTTCCCTATATCAACGAGCGCGTGCTGAAGTCTGATATCAAGACGTTGATCGAGGAAGTCATCGACCGTTTCAAGAAGGTCGAAGTCGAAGAGACGCTCGACCGGATCAAGTCGCTCGGCTTTCGCTATGCGACGCAGTCGGGCCTGACGATCGCTCTCGATGATGTGAAGACGCCCCCATCGAAGCGAGAGATCCTGGCAGCTTTCGAGGAGCGCGCCGAGAACGTCGAACAATTGTTCCAGCAGGGTGTGATCACCGACGACGAGCGTCGTCAGGAGTTGATCGAGATCTGGACCGAAGCGACCGATCAGGTGAAAGATGCTATGGAGATCACCATGATGTCGGATCAGTTCAACCCGATCGCGATGATGATTCGTTCGGGAGCTCGCGGAAACATCATGCAGGTGCGTCAGATTGCAGGCATGCGTGGCCTCGTGGCCAATCCGAAGGGTGACATCATCCCGCGTCCGATCATTTCGAACTTCCGAGAAGGATTGTCGGTTCTCGAATACTTCATCTCCACACACGGCGCCCGTAAGGGTTTGGCCGACACGGCTCTACGAACGGCGGACTCCGGGTATCTGACGAGGCGTCTCGTCGATGTTTCGCAAGAGGTCATCGTGCACACGGACGAAACCGACGACACCGGCATCATGATTCCGATCCGCGAAAACGGCGAATCGATCAGGTATCTCCGTAGTCGTGTATACGGCCGCATCCTCGCCGAAGACGTGAAGGTGGGCCGCTCCCTCCTCGAAAAGCCAGACGGGACCAAGCTTCGCGAAGGCGAGATGATCGACAAAGATGCGATGATCGTGCTTGCGGCAACGCCCGAGGTCGAAGAGGTTCGGGTGCGTTCGCCACTCACAGACCAATCTCGCTACGGCATCAGCTCTCATAGCTACGGGCTCAACCTGGCAACGGGTGAACCCGTCGAGTCAGGAGCCGCGGTTGGCATCATGGCAGCCCAGTCGATCGGTGAGCCGGGTACCCAGCTCACGATGCGTACCTTCCATACCGGCGGGGTGGCAGGTGAGGACATCACGCACGGTTTGCCCCGTGTCGTCGAGTTGTTCGAAGCTCGAACACCCAAGGGCAAGGCGGTGTTGACCGAGATCGGTGGCGCCATCGACGTCATCGAGAATGAGTCCGGTGGTCGATCGATCCTGGTCGTCGGCAAGGACGAAGAGGTGGAGTATCCGCTTCCCCGGCGTGCCCGGCTGCGGGTCGCAAAGGGAGATATAGTCGAAGCCGGCGCTCAGCTCACTGAGGGCCCACTCGATCCCAAAGAGGTGCTCGAGATCCAGGGTGTTCGGGCAGCTCAGATGTATCTGGTCGAACAGGTACAGGAGGTGTACCGCTCCCAGGGTGTTGACATTCACGACAAGCACATCGAGGTGATTGTCCGCCAGATGCTGCGCAAGGTTCGTGTTGTTCGCGCAAACGACTCCGAGTTCCTTCCCGCTCAGCTGGTTGACCAGCAGGAGTTCCGGGACGTGAACAAGCGGTTGGTCGAAGCCGGCAAGCAGCCCGCCGAAGGTCGCCCGGAGTTGATGGGCATAACCAAGGCGTCACTCGCCACCGACTCGTGGCTCTCGGCAGCGTCGTTCCAGGAGACCACCCGGGTCTTGACCGAGGCTGCCCTGCAAGGCAACTCGGACTTCCTCCGTGGACTCAAGGAGAACGTGATCATCGGTAAGTTGATTCCTGCCGGAACGGGCGCCACGGTGTATCAGAAGGTGCAGCCGAACCTGCCGGACGCGACCGTGATGAGCGCTATGGAGATCTTTGGCGAATCGGCCGAAGGCGCAGGCGGCGACGAGCTACCGGTCAACCCGGCCGAATGGCTCGCATCTCTCGGCACAACCCCTTCCGACGAGTAATAGCTTCACAAGACAACAGCGGATGGATCCCCGGGTCAACCACCCGGGGATCTTTCGGGTATCAAAAGCAGTTCGGTCCCCACACCGACGTCACGACGTTCTCGCCGGTTACTGTCGTTCCGAACATGGTCCGCAGCGGGAAATCAGGATCCGGCCCGTTGATGATGGAGGCAGGTACGGTTCGATCGAGATAGGTCACTGTGTCCCCGTCGATCTTCACCGGACCAAAGAGGTCATCTTCGGCCTCGAGGGTCAGGTTGCCGTCTTCGAATGAGCATTCGGTGACCGTCGCCACGACTGGAGCTTCGCCCCTGGTCGTGACGACAACGTGCTCGGTGGCCTCGAGGTGGATCGTAAGCGGACGAGTCTCGTCGTCTTTGCCGCCCCAGGCACCTTCGTAGGTGGCAGCGGTGAGGGAGATCGTATCTCGATCAACCCAGTCGAATCCGAAGGCCGCCTCGAGCGCCAGGTAGATCTCCACGATGTTCGAGAACCGTCCATCAGAGGAGACGTCGGCGTGATACAGCGATCCCAGGAAGCCTTCACAGCCTGCGACAACCAGGATGCGCCCGTCCGGCCCCGGATAGATCGTGCCCGCCTCAGGTAGTTCGGTAACGAGTTCGGCGGGTCCGTCGTCTCGCTGGACCCAGAGCCTGGTTTGCGGGAAGCCCTCGCATCCCAGATTGCCGGGGTCGGGGTCCTCGGCGTAGAACAGTGTGTAGCCGTCGCCCTCATACGCCGGGAATTCTCGCATGGCATCGGTGACCACGATCGTTGGGCGTGGTGCCACGGTCGTCGATGTGGTCGAAGACGTCGACGTGGACGTTGTCGATGTCGATGAACTGGTTGTGGGCTCCACTGTCGTTGAGGTGGTTGACTCGACAGCTGTCGTCGAACTCTCGTCCACGGCGGGGTCGATGCCTCCACATGCAGTCAGGATCAACACCGAGGCAACGGTCATCACCAATGGCTTCATGGAGCCTGGACGGTGAAGAGCCGGCAAACGTTGCAGCAGAATCGGGCGGGAATCATGGCTGGAGGAGTGGCGGTGGCACAATGGTGGCGACCAGCTCCTTGAGCTCGTCCAGCGCTGCTTCTGCCCGGGCGTGGTCCCCGAGTGCTGCCCACGCCTCGTCGAGCAGCATGAAACTCTCGGCTGTTCCGCCGGTCTCCAGGAGAGCTATTGCTTCTTCTTCGCGGCCGGCGTCGATCAGCAACCGCCCGAGGTGGTAGGTTCCGAGCCGGTCGCCGGATTCGGCCGCGGTCCGATACCAGTGCTCGGCCTCTTCGGCGTCGCCCGCATCGGCGAACGCATCACCGAGCGCTGTGAGCGCCCGGAGTGATCCGCTTTCCACCGCCGCGGAGAGCCACTCCACCGCTTCTGAAAGGTTGCCCTCTTGCGCGAGGTCTCGCCCCAGCGAAACCATGGCTCCCACATCGCCATCGTCGGCAAGGCCATACAGTTCGTCCGGGTCATCGGTGCGCCAATCTGCGAGAAGGTCGGCCGCGATGAGAGAGTCGATCTCGCCAAGATCTGCGGCGAAGGTGTGCAGTTCGATGGCATGCTCGACCGGCGCGTTGGCCTGAGCGATCTGGGCCACGACGTGTGCAGCTGCCGGTTCGTTGTGCCGGGCGGCCCGCAGAAACCAGGATTCAGCTTCATCTCGTTTGCCGGTTCGCAAGTAGTGGTTGGCGAGGGTGGTTCCACACAGGCTGACGCCAGACGCGAATCCTCGTTGGAGTAGATCTATGGCGTCTTCGTTTCTGCCTACCAGCAGCATGAGCTGGCCGGCAGGCAGATAGCACTCGTCGTCGCCTGCCGCGATGCCCTGCTCGTAGAGTTCGGTTGCCTCGGCGTTCTGTCCGAATGCCTGGCTGATACTCGCCAGACCGTGATACGCCGTCGCTTCGCCCGCTTCCCGGGCTCTGTTGTACCACTCTCGCGCTTTAGCGGTGAGGTTCTCTTCGACGCAGATGGCGCCAAGCCGGACCATGGCGGTCGCATCTCCGTCTTCGGCCCTGGCGAGAAGGTCGTCGAGCTCAGGGTCTGCGTCCAGGTCGCTCTCGTCGAGGTCACTCATCTTGCATCCTGGCGCCGCTGTAGCTCCTGGGCCAAAGCCTCGTCCGAATAGGCCGTGAGCCGCGCGTCCCATGCCAGTCGTTGGAGCGGTTGCTGATCGGCGTTTGCCACGAGTTCGGCGATGGCGTCACGCAGGGTTCTCGCCCAGGTTCGACCCGAAGCCGATGCATGTCGCGTGATGGAACCGTCGGTATTCGCTACATATGCGCCGGCTTCGATCTGAGGATTCGTGCGGCTGCCTTTCTCGCCATAAATCAGCAGGACGGCGGGCGTTGCCAGATCGACGATCCCACCAACGTCGATGAAGTCGCCCTCGTACGCCCAGCCGTCGGATTTGTCGGGGTCGACGTTTGAGACGATCTTGGCCCAGTTCTTGCGCCGTTCGTCGCCGATGATCGGCACATCGATAGGAACCACGACCTCGCCCATTGTCATTCCGAGCTGCGGCGGTACAGTCGCACGGCGAGGTAGAAGAAGACACCGAAGATCAACAGACTCCAGGCGAACGCCTCCACCACCTGTCCGGAGTTCAGGTTGAGAAACTCACTCTCGCCGAGTACCAGGTATCGCATGGCGTTGATGGCAGCCGTGACCGGTTGGTTCTCGGCGAACGCCTGCAACCAGCCGGGCATGGTCTCGGTGGGTACGAACGCAGATGAAGCGAACGTAAACGGAAAGATCGGCACAAAGACCGCAGCCTGGGCCGCTTCGGGAGTCTTGGTCAGCAAGCCCATGGCGGCAAACACCCAGCTCATGGCGAATGCGAACAGAGTCGCGATCAGGATCGCAAGAACGGCGTTTACGAAACCGGCCTGGAAACGGAAGCCAATCAGATAGCCGATGCCGACGCTCAGCAAAATCACCCACAGATTGCGGAGCGTGTCGGCGAAGACCCGCCCCGCCAGCACCGCGGACCGCGCCATCGGCAGCGAGCGAAAGCGATCAACGATTCCGGCTTGTAGATCCTCGGTCAGACCGATGGCAGTATTGGAGGCGCCAAAGGTGGCGGTCTGGATGATGATGCCCGGAATCAAGAAGTTGATGTAGTCGACACCGGGAATCGGTATGGCACCGCCGAAGACATAGTTGAACAACAGAACGAACATGATCGGCTGGATGGTGGAGAAGACGAGCAGTTCGGGCGTCCGAAACACCCTGATGATGTTGCGTTTCGCAACGGTGACGATGTCGGCGACCATCCCGGCAACACCATCGGGACGGGTTCGGAGAGCGTCGATGGCTGCGTGTGCTGTCACGCCCGGTCTCCGCTTCTCGCTTTTCGTCTTCGTCTTCTACCGACGGAAGGCTCAGGCTCGCTCACCTCGGCTTTGTGGCCGGTGAGCGTCAGAAACACGTCGTCGAGGGTCGGTTGGCGAAGGCTCAAATCCCGCAGTTGGATCGAGGCCTGGTCGAGTCTGCGAAGGGCCTCCACCACGGCGCCGGTGTCCTGTCCGACTGTGAGGGAGATCAATCCCGTGTCGTCGTGCACGGTGGCAGGTGACGATCCGAGCCCCTCGAGTTGCTCGAGCACGAGTCTGATTTTGCCCATGTCTTCGAGGTGAAGTTCGAGGACATCGCCGCCCAGCTGTGCTTTGAGATCATCCGGTGTCCCGCGGCTTATGACCTTGCCGTTGTCGATGACGACGAGCTGACGGGCCAGGCGATCTGCTTCTTCGAGGTACTGGGTTGTCAAGAGGAGGGTGGTGCCTTCGTCAACGAGTTCTTCGATCAGCTCCCAGAGGTCCTGGCGAGATCGGGGGTCGAGGCCCGTGGTCGGCTCATCCATGATGAGTAGCTCCGGGTGTCCGACCAGACTCGCCGCGAGATCGAGGCGTCGCCGCATGCCGCCTGAATACGTTTTGACCGTCCTGTTGGCGGCTTCGGTCAGATCGATCCGCTCCAGGACGTCGTCGGCTCGCCGGAGCGCTTCGATCCGATTGAAACCATACAAACGTCCTACCATTTCGAGGTTCTCACGGCCCGTGAGCAGCTCATCGACCGCGGCCGACTGTCCGGCAAGCCCAATCCGGCGTCTAATAGCTCCTGGATCCTTGGTGACGTCGACGCCCAGCACCCTGGCACGACCGCTGGTCGGCCTGAGGAGGGTGGCGAGGATGCGTACCAGCGTGGTTTTACCGGCACCGTTCGGGCCAAGGAGTCCGTAGACGCCACCGCGTGGAATCGAGAGGTCGATTCCATCGAGGGCGCGGACGTCGCCATAGTGCTTTTTGATGTGCTCGACTTCGACAGCAAGCATGCGACGATCCTGGCGGTTGCGGATCCCTGGTGGGACGGGGCGAACAGGCAGTATATGTTGACACGCAGTGGGAGTCGATGCCCGCGAGCGCACCTTTCACCACCGCACCGGCGGGCTAGTTTTCGGCCAATGGATGAGGCACGCGAAGAGAGCGAATCAAAGGTTGACAGCGAGCGCAGCGGTGCCGCCGAACGCAAGGCCTTGCGCCGGCTGTTGACCTACGCCGCTCCCTACCGGCGGCGCATATATGCAGCCGTCGCTTTTTCGATTTTCAACAAGGTGTTCGACGTCTTGCCGCCGTTGCTGATCGGTCTGGGCGTGGACGTTGTGGTTGAGCAAGAAAACAGCTTCCTGGCCAGATTCGGACCAACCTCCATCATGGGCCAGCTCTGGCTTCTGGCCGGCCTCACGATCGCTGTCTGGATCTTCGAATCACTCTTTGAGTACCTCGCCAAGCTCACATGGCGCAACCTGGCCCAGGATATCCAACACGGCCTACGGCTTGACGCCTACCAGCACGTCCAGAGCCTCGAGATCGCCTACTTCGAAGATCGGTCCACCGGGGGCCTGATGGCGATCTTGAACGATGACGTCAATCAGCTCGAGCGTTTTCTGAACGATGGTGCCAATGAGGTGGTTCAAGTGGCAACGACCGTCGTGACGATCGGCGTCGCCTTTTTCTTGATCGAATGGAGGGTGGCGATCCTGGCGTTTTTGCCGATGCCGCTCGTGCTGTGGGGTTCGTTCAAGTTCCAGGACTTCATTGCACCCAGATACGCCGACGTGCGGGCGAGAGTCGGCTTCCTCAACGATTATCTGTCCAACAACCTTTCCGGAATCGCAACGATCAAGAGTTTCACGAGCGAGCAACACGAAACCGGGCGAATCCAGGATGCGAGCAGCGATTACGTAGAGTCGAATCGAGAAGCAATACGCATCAGCTCGGCGTTCACCCCGCTGATCCGAATGGCCATTCTCGTCGGTTTCGTGGCCACCCTCGTTCTGGGGGGAAGGTACGTGACCGAGGGTTCGATGGCAGTGGCCAGCTACACCATCATGGTCTTTCTGACCCAGCGTTTGCTCTGGCCGCTCACCCGCCTCGGCGAGACCTTCGATCAGTACCAGCGTGCTATGGCGTCGACGGATCGCATTCTGAATTTGCTCGATACACCCATTGCGATCGAAGAAGGATCGGTCCTCCTGGCCGAGGACGAGGTCGCCGGGCGGGTGACCTTCGATCAAGTTTCGTTCGCATACGCGAACGAAGTCCCGGTGTTGGAGGATTTGTCGTTCGACGTTCCCGCCGGAGCTACGGTCGCGATTGTCGGATCCACCGGTGCAGGCAAATCGACAGTCATCAAACTCCTGCTCCGTTTTTACGATCCGACGGCTGGTTCGATTCAGGTGGATGGGATCGATATCCGAACCCTGTCGTTCGCCAGTCTGCGGGGTGCGATCGGACTCGTTTCCCAGGACGTATTCCTGTTCCACGGTACGGTCCGGGAAAACATTGCGTACGGCAGACCGGACGCTGCAATTGATCGCATCATCGAGGCAGCCACGATCGCCGAAGCTCACGAGTTCATCATGTCGTTTCCGGATGGGTACGACACCATTGTCGGCGAACGAGGACAAAAGCTGTCAGGCGGCCAGCGCCAGCGCATATCGCTCGCCAGGGCAATTCTCAAGGATCCTCCGATCCTGGTGCTCGATGAAGCCACATCCTCGGTCGACAACGAGACCGAGGCTGCGATCCAGCGCTCGCTCGAGAAGATTTCCATTGACAGGACCACGGTCGTGATCGCCCACCGCCTTTCCACAGTTCGCCATGCGGACAACATCGTGGTACTCGATGCCGGCGGAGTGTCTGAACAGGGCAACCACGACGATCTCCTGAGGAACGATGGCATGTATGCCGCCCTCTGGAAGGTCCAGACAGGCACGGCCATTCCGTGGCACGAGAGTGGTTCCTGACATTGCGAAGTGGCTTGCCCACCGGCCGATTCACGGTCTATACTTCCAGATCTCGCGCAGGTGCGCGTGCACAGGGCCTTGCCTAGAGGGTTCACCGACCGACCCGCTAATCGGTGAATAGTCCCACAGGCAGGTTCGGAGAAAGGGTCGGCGACTCCGCTGCCACACGGCATCGGACCCGGGTCGACGGATTGAGTCCTCATCGGACTGCGTCCACGATTCGACGTCCATTGTGATGCAGGTTGTTGGGAGAAGAGGACGCCGATTTTTCTGTGCGCGGTTTTTCTGGAAAGCGGTGCGCCGTCCGGGGGCCCGTCACATCCCTCGAGGTCGAACGATCGACGGGCGGTGATGTCACGAAGACAGTTTTCACAACGACACGAATTTCAACAAAACACGAACAGACCGAAAAGAGCAACGGGTGCCAACCATCCAACAACTCGTCCGTTCAGGGCGCAGCAAGAAGTCGAAAAAGGAAAAGACCCCCGGCCTGGCGGGATCGCCACAGCGCCGCGGGGTGTGCACCCGCGTCTATACCGCAACGCCCAAAAAGCCGAACTCCGCTCTTCGCAAGGTCTGCCGTGTCAGGCTCACGTCGGGTATCGAGGTGACCGCCTACATTCCGGGTGAAGGCCACAACCTCCAGGAACACAGCATCGTTCTGGTCCGCGGCGGTCGTGTGAAAGACCTGCCGGGCGTCCGCTACAAGGTGATCCGCGGTGCGCTCGATGCCGCTGGTGTCGCCGCCCGCGAACAAAGCCGCTCCCGCTACGGATCGAAGAAGGGCTAGTCATGCGTCGTTCAGCAGCCGAAGTCCGTCGCGTCGACCCCGATCCGGTGTATCGCAGCGTGCTCGTGACCCAGGTGATCAACAAGGTGTTGCAGCAAGGCAAGAAAGCAGGCGCGAAGCGAATCGTCTACGAGGCCCTCGAGCTCGTCGAAAAACGAGCAAACGACGATCCGACGGTGGTGCTCAAGCGCGCCATCGACAACCTGCGTCCTTCGGTCGAGGTCCGCTCCCGCAGGGTCGGTGGATCGTCCTATCAGGTTCCTGTCGAGGTTCGGCCCCGTCGCCAGACGACGCTGGCTGTTCGCTGGCTGGTCGACTACGCACGCCGCCGGCGTGAGCGTTCGATGGTGGAACGTCTCGCAAACGAAATTCTTGATGCATCCAATAACACGGGATCAGCGGTGAAGCGCCGGGAAGATATTCACAAGATGGCAGAGTCCAACAAGGCCTTTGCCCATTACCGCTGGTAGGAATCATGGGTAAACGAGAACATCCACTCAAGTCAATTCGCAATATCGGCATCATGGCCCACATCGATGCCGGCAAGACGACGACCACCGAACGGATCCTGTTCTACACGGGCAAATCGTACAAAATCGGTGAGGTTCACGACGGCGCGGCGGTCATGGACTGGATGGAACAGGAGCAAGAGCGCGGGATCACGATCACGAGCGCTGCGACCACCTGTAGCTGGAACAATCACTGGATCAACATCATCGATACGCCGGGACACGTGGACTTCACGGCCGAGGTCGAGCGATCTCTCCGCGTCCTCGATGGCGCGGTTGCGGTGTTCGACGCAGTATCGGGAGTAGAACCTCAGTCTGAGACGGTATGGCGCCAGGCCAACAAGTACAAAGTTCCCCGTATCTGCTTCATCAACAAGATGGATCGCATCGGCTCCGATTTCTACGCGAGCGTCGATTCGATCGTTGAACGCCTTGATGGCACTCCGATCCGGCTGCACGTGCCGATCGGATCCGAGGGGGGTTTTCGAGGAGTTGTCGACCTGGTTGCGATGAAAGCCCTGCAGTGGGAAGGCGACGATCCGAGTGAGCCGACCGTCGGCGAGATTCCCGAAGAGCTGGTCGAAAAGGCCAGAGCCGAGCGCGCCGAACTGGTCGAGGCTGTCGCCGAAACCAGCGAGGAGTTGCTCGACAAGTACCTCGAGAACGGCGACCTCACCGAAGCGGAGCTGAAGCAAGGCATTCGCGCAGGCACATTGTCGCTGGCATTCACGCCGGTCCTGGCGGGCACCGCCTTCAAGAACAAAGGCGTTCAGCCTCTCCTCGACGCCGTCGTCGATTACCTCCCTTCGCCGCTCGATCTCCCGCCGACAGTCGGGTTCAAGCCAGGCAATCCAGAAGAAACCATGGAGCGCAAGGTCTCCGATGATGAGCCCTTCTCGGCCCTTGCCTTCAAGCTGATGAGCGATCCGCACGTCGGCAAACTGACGTATTTTCGGGTCTATTCCGGCACCGCGCCCAAGGGTGCCTCGGTCGTGAACGCCACGCGGGGCAAGAAGGAGCGTCTCGGACGACTCCTGCGCATGCACGCCAATCATCAGGAAGACATCGACGAGGTGGCCACCGGAGACATCGTTGCCGTGATCGGTCTCAAAGACACCCGCACCGGCGACACCCTGGCGGCTGCTGATGCTCCCATCCAGCTCGAATCCATCGACTTCGCCGATCCCGTGATTTCGGTGGCGATCGAGCCAAAGACAAAAAGCGACCAGGAAAAGCTCGGTGAGGCACTCCAGCGCCTTGCGCTCGAAGATCCGACATTCCAGGTCAAGAGCGATGACGATACCGGCCAGACCATCATGTCCGGCATGGGCGAGCTGCATCTGGAGGTGCTGGTCGATCGGCTGCTGCGTGAGTTCAGGGTCGAAGCAAATATCGGCAAGCCGCAGGTGGCCTATCGCGAAACGATCAAAGCAGCTGTCGAAAAGGTTGAAGGCAAGTACGTCAAGCAGTCCGGAGGTTCGGGACAATACGGCCATGCCGTCATCAACCTCTTGCCGACCGGCCCTGGCGGCGGATTTGAATTCGACGACAAGATCACAGGCGGCCGTATTCCTCGCGAGTACATACCCGCTGTGGAAAAGGGCATTCGCGACGCGCTCGAGTCGGGCGTGTTGGCCGGGTACCCGCTGGTTGACGTGAAAGCCGAGCTGGTCGACGGATCTTTTCACGCCGTCGACTCAAACGAGTTGGCGTTCCGTGTTGCCGGTTCGATGGCGCTCCAGGCTGCGGCTCGCAAGGCCGGCATCGTCCTCCTCGAGCCCGTGATGGAGGTCGAAGTGGTCACGCCAGAAGACTTCATGGGTGACGTGATCGGCGACCTCAACTCTCGTCGCGGTCGCATCGAGTCGATGGTCGACCGGGCCGGCGCCAAGGCGATCACTGCGCTGGTGCCACTCTCGGAAATGTTCGGATACGTCGGCGATCTGCGTTCTCGTACCCAGGGGCGCGCCAGTTACACGATGGAGTTCAATTCGTACCAGCAGGTGCCAGACAGCATCGCTGAAGAAGTAGTTCAAAAGACCCGGGGCTGATAGGAGCAATCATGGCTAAGCAGAAGTTTGAGCGGTCGAAGCCTCATGTGAATGTGGGGACGATGGGTCATATTGATCATGGTAAGACGACGTTGACGGCTGCGATTACGAAGGTGATGGCGGAGACGTATGGGGGTCAGGCGACGGCGT